>NZ_CP028426.1:2520478-2835538 GCF_003010915.2 Gulosibacter molinativorax
GAGAAGAATCTCCGCGCGCTGCTGCCGCAGATCCGCAAGTTCCAGGACAGCGGGGTGCGTCTCGCGATGGTCGGCTCCGGCCCGGACCGTGAAGAGCTCGAGCAGGATTTCGCTGACACCAACACGGTATTCACCGGCTACATGTCGGGGGATGCGCTGGCCTCGGCCTTCGCGTCGGCCGACGTTTTCGCGTTCCCGTCCACGACCGAGACGCTCGGCTTGGTTGCGTTGGAGTCGATGGCCTCGCAGGTGCCGGTCGTTGCGGCGCGAGCCGGGGGCATCCCCTTCGCCGTGACCGAGGGACGCAGCGGTTTCCTCTTCGACCCCAAGTCCGAGGATGAGTTCACCGAGGGCCTCGAGAAGCTGCTGTTTGACGATGAGCTGCGCATCGCGATGGGTGCCGAGGCTCGCCGCGAGGCCGAGGAGAGCTCGTGGCGTTCGGCCACCGAGAAGCTCGTTTCCTTTTACGAAGAAGCGATCGACCGTCACTGGGCGCGCGCCCACAGCCTCTCGACGTATTCGCTGCGGATGCGCTTGTTCGGCAAGCCGATGCCGCGGCCGACCGACCTGCGCGGCAACCTCACGGACGACATCCCCGGGAATCGCTAGTTTGTAGCTCCTTGAGTAGCGAAGCCTATCGAAAGGCGCCCCCTACCCCGCGCCAATAATCATCCCGAGCACGAGGGCCGCGATGTTCAAGACGGCTCCCGCAACCGCGGTCACCTTCCATGGGCCGAGCGTCCCGAGCACTCCGAAGAGGAGTCCGATTACGGACGGAAACGGGACGTAGCCCGCCGCAAGGTGGATATCCCCGAAGATTAGCCCGACCCCAAGAACGATGAGCGAGATCGCGCCGAGCGCGAGCGAAATCGCCGCGATCGTCGTGAATCCGCCCCGTTGATACCACGGAACGTCGGGATTCGTTTCGGGCTGAAATTCCGGATTGATTGACTTTGCCATGACCGCCCCCTTGAATCGGTGTTGGTCTTTCCGAGTCTTTAAAGGTAGCACCGGAAGGTTGGTATCCCCTCAGTGCGGTGGGACTGCTTACGCGTTCGCGCCAGCCACAATGAGCCCAATCCCGGCCGCACCAACGCCGATCGTGAGGCTCAGCGCCCCGAGCCAGATGAGCAACTTCAGCCCGTTGGGTTTCTCGGGGTCGCGACCGATGACGGAGAGGAAGAAGCCAGCAGGCATGAGAATCGCGGCGAACAGCACCCCATCGGCAAGGAGCGCGCTCCATTCGGGAGCTCCGCCGAGCTCGACCCAGAGCCGGACGAGCAGCCCAAGGATGACGAGCACTCCGGCGTGCGCGTGCCCAGCGCGGAAATAGCTCCGCTGCAGTTCGTTCGCTGGCACATTGCCGCCAACCACGCGAAGGAGGAACGTACCGCCGAAGGCGATCGTGATGACGATGAGGATGACGATGCCGGTAGAGATGAGCGTGACAGAAGACATGATTGGCTCGCTTTCGTTTGGTTCGGATGTTTCGACTGCGATCAGTGGTTTGCTGGATGTGTACGGCTCAGTGATATGTCTCAGGTGATACGTCTCGGGGCATATCTCTCGGATGGATGCGTCGCTGGGCATACGTCTCAGGTGGATGCGCCTCGAGTGTCGGCCTCTCTGTTCATCGGTCAGTTGGTTGGGTCAGTTGGCTGGGCCACCTTGCTCACTCGACCCTGGCGAGCCGTAGAGCATCCGCGCGGCCCGACGGGTGATCTCGAGCAAATCGCCATCGGCAACCAGCGCCCCGAGCTGAGAATCCTGCAGGTTGCCGGTGATCCCGAGCGTGGCAATGCCGTGCACGAGGCCCCAGCCCGCAATCACGGCGGCAGCCGCATCCTCGATCGCGCCGCGCGCGGCCATCGCGTCGACGCCGCCGCGGAGCTCGCCGAACGCCAAGTCCTTCGCGTCGATGAGCTCGGTGTTCTCGGCATCGAGCAGGGTCGGCGCGAACATGACGGTCATGTGCGCCTTATGTGCGAGCGCAAACTCGACGTACGCGACGCCGACGTCGAGGAACTCGCCACCCGACTCTCGCGTCTCGATGAGGTGACGGCCGAGCATCCGGAACCCCTCAGCCGCGATCGCGGTGCGGAGCCCCCGCAGGTCACCGAAGTGGTGCCGCGGCGCCGTGTGGCTGACCCCAATGTCGGCCGCGATCGAGCGCAGGGACAGCGCCTGGACGCCGTCCTGCTCGATCACTTCCAGCGCGCGCCGAAGCACCGCTGATTTCAGGTCGCCGTGGTGATAGCCGTCGCTCATGTCAGCTATCTTACCGACGGAAACATTCCAGCGGTAAGATTAACCGCATCCTCCCAGGTGGCTAGCGGAGCTCCCGCTCGATGCGCGCGTAGTTTGATGCCGCATCCGCGACCTGCTTCTGGTAATCGTCGGTGTTGTTGTACGAGCGGATGGCCGGAATCCAGTTATCGGCACCCTCGAGCGTGCCCTGCGCGTTGCAGAGATACAGCGCCGCGGTCATCGCCGCGTCGTCGATGTGGTGCGGGTCTTCGATGCCATCGCCATTCCCATCGGTGCCCCAGATTTCCCAGGTCGTGGGGATGAACTGCAGCGGCCCCATGGCTCGGTCCCACTCCGTATCGTTATCGAGTCGGCCCTTGTCGGTATCCTCGATCGCCATCGTGTTGTTCGTGCCGTCGAGGGGAATGCCGTAAATCTTCTGGGACGTTTCGCCATCGGGCTGCACCCCACCCCCAAACAGTGTGCCGTGGTGGCTCTCGACGTAGCCGATGCCGGCGAGCGTGTTCCAGCCCACGCGACAGCCGTACACGTTTGAGGCCACGAGGTCGGCGCCGGCGTAGGCTGCGAGCGCGCGCTCGGGGATACCCGTGGCGGCGGACACGTCGGCCAACCACTGTGGGTCGGGCAGACTCGCGATCTCGGTCGACTGCATGGGCGGGATGCCTCCGGGACCAGCCTCATCGACCGCGACCCCCGCGCCCTCGAGGGCTTGCGCATCCTCGGCTTTGGGGGCTTCGGCGCCGAGAGCTGCCGAGGGGTTTCCTGTGCCCGGGCCGTACGAGAGCCTACCGATCGAGTGGATGCCCGAAACCAGCGCCCAGGTCGCGGCGATCAGGGCTGCGGTCCCGAGGGTCGCAGCGATTGCGGTGAAGGCCTGCCTGCGACGCTTTCGCGCCTGCAGTTTTATGGCCGTTGGAGCACGGCGGGAACCCTTCGAGGCAGGTTTACGCGCAGACCCGCTCGGCTTGCCAGTCTTACCCGACGTGGCGCGCGTGCGGCTACGCCCAGCAGTGCCCCTGCTGGCGCCCATGTTTCGGCCCTGCGTTGTCTTCGAGACGCCGTCCTCCAAACGACTTGCGAGTGTGGTCGATTAGCCAACTGCTCGACCCGAAGTTGGCATCCTAACCTGCGCCTCCGACAGCCCTGCACCTCGGACAGCCCATCGCAGCGGAAGGCAGCGGAAGGTTCAGCGCAAACCGACGTCGTGCATCCGCCAGTGTCGCGTGCGGAGCGCGCTCGCAACTGCGTCGATCCGCCAACCTAGGACTCGCGCGGAACCAGCGGCCCCTTGTGCGTGTCGACGTGGCTCGACTGCGCCACGGGTCGCAGGATGATGAGGTCCTGGTTCACGTGCGGCGGCTGCTCGAACGTGCCGACGAGCACTCGCGCCACGTCTTCGGGTGTGAGCGGCTCGACATCATCGTAAATACCAAGTCGAGCGGCCGCGTCCACGTCGCCGCGCATCCGGTTCAGCGTGAACTCCTCGGTGTGCACGAGGCCCGGCGCAAGCTCCATTACGCGGATCGGTTCGCCCGCGAGCTCGAGCCGAAGCACCTCGGTGACCGCGTGGGCCGCGGACTTCGCCGCGATATAGCCGCCGCCGTGCTTGTAGACGCCGTGCCCCGCGGTCGACGTGAGATTGAGGATCGATGCCCAGCCGTCGCGCGTGGCGCCCTCGCGAAGGACCGGCAGCAGCGCCGCCGTGACCGAGCGGAGCCCGATGACGTTGACCTCGAACATCCGCCGCCATTCGTCGTTGGATGCATCCTCGACACGATCGAGCCCGATCGCACCACCCGCGTTGTTGACGAGCCCGGTGGCGCCGCCCGTCTCGCGGACGGTCTCGGCGAGCTGCGCAACCTGCGCCTCGTCGGTAATGTCACACACGACCGGAAGGCAGCCCGTCTCCTGCGCGAGTTGCTGCAGGCGATCTTCGCGGCGAGCGACCGCGACGGTGTCCCACCCGATTTCCGTGAAGCGACGCACGGTGGCGGCGCCAATTCCTGAGCTCGCTCCGGTGACGACTACCCGCTGCGCCATGTGTGCTCCTCCTCGCGTCGCTTGCTAGCGAACCTGGCCGAGCGCGGTGAGGCGACGTGTCGCCTTGAGCGCGCGGATCTCATCCAGCGCGGCCTGCGGCACGCCGTTCGCGCAGTCGGTCACCACGTAGCCGAGGCTGCCGCGGGTGGTGAGCTGCTGGCCGTCAATGTTGACGCCGTGCTCGCCGAGCACCGAGTTGACGGTGGCGAGGACACCGGGGATGTTCTCGTGGAGGTAGAGCAGTCGCGCGCCGTGGTCGATCGGCGAGAGCTGCACCTCGGGGAGGTTGACCGACATGTACGTGGAACCCGAGCGCACGTAGTCGCGGAACTTACCGGCGACGAAGCGGCCGATGTCTTCCTGCGCTTCGGCGGTCGAGCCACCGATGTGCGGCGTGAGAATCACGTTCGGGATGCCCTGCAGCACTGATTCGAACGTGTCGCCCGCACTCTTCGGCTCGACGGGGTAGACGTCGAGGCCCGCGCCCGCGATGTGGCCCGAGACGAGGTTGTCGCGCAGCGCCTCGAGGTCGACCACGTGGCCGCGCGAGAGGTTGAGGAACAGCGAACGGGGACGCATCATCGCGAAGGTTTCCGCGTTGAAGAGATTGGTGTTCTCGGGGCGACCGTCCACGTGTACCGAGACCGTCTCCACGGTCGACAGCAGTTCCTCGAGCGAGTCGCAGCGCACGGCGTTGCCGAGCGCGAGGCGGTCGACGGCGTCGTAAAAGTAGACGCGCATCCCGAGCGATTCGGCGAGCACCGAGAGCTGCGAGCCGATGTTGCCGTAGCCGACGAGCCCGAGCGTGCGGCCGCGGAC
This sequence comes from Gulosibacter molinativorax, assembly GCF_003010915.2. Classification (NCBI taxonomy): domain Bacteria; kingdom Bacillati; phylum Actinomycetota; class Actinomycetes; order Micrococcales; family Microbacteriaceae; genus Gulosibacter; species Gulosibacter molinativorax. The sequence goes on from NZ_CP028426.1 coordinate 2,525,606, forward strand.
CTCGTGCGAGCCCTTCGCAGTCTTATCCCAGAGGCCGTTGTGCATGTTCTTGTTGTGATCGCCCAGGTGGCGAGCGAGGTTGATGATCTCGCCGATTGCGAGCTCGACCACCGAGCGGGTATTCGAGTACGGCGCGTTGAAGGCGACGATCGAGTGCTCGGCGGCAGCGTCGAGGTCGATCTGGTTCGTGCCGATGCTGAACGCACCGACGGCCTTCAACTCGGGGCGCGCCTCGATCACGCGACGCGTCAACTGAGTCTTCGATCGGATACCAAGCAGGTCGATACCTTCGAGGGCCTCGATCAGTTCGTTCTCGTCGAGCGCGCCCTTGCGGGTCTCGACCTCAATGCCGGCGGCCTCGAGCAGGCGAGTGGCTTCGGCGTGGATGTTTTCGAGAAGAAGGGCTTTCACCCGCACCATCCTAGTCCCGGTGATCTTCTTCGCGCACGTCTGTGACGTACCACCGCCGACAGCGGACGCGGTGAGTCAAGGTGGCCGACTCGAATATGCGCGAATCGTTATCCCTCCGCGTTCGCCCCAGCGCACAGTCCCGGTAACTGGCTCGCGGGCTGTTCTCATTCATCCACCGGCTCCATACCCTTAAAGAACCGCGATGACGCGTGGCCCAGGATGCAAGCACAGTCGCCTGCCGGGAGAATTCGAGGGCAGGATCATGAAATCGTTTCTACGACCGCTCGCCTACGGCTTCGCTGTGCTTTTGCTCCTCAGTGGATGCGCGAGCGGCTCTGAGGCAGAGGTCACGACACCAACCTCAACCGGCTCGGCCTCGTCGGATGCAGGCACCGCTGACACCTCCGGGTCTGGGAGCGACGACGGTCCAGGCTCTGGCGCGACGCGCGGGCCGACCCCTGGCCCGGAAACTTCGTCGGTCGCAAGCCTCACCGATTTCATCCGCAACACGGAATGGGTCTTTTCCGAGGACGGCTTGACCAGCAGCATTCTGGTCGACATCAACAATGGCGCAGGAACTGGTGCCGATGGTCAGGTGTACACCGTTGGCGTGCCGGTGATCGGGGATGCCAATGGCGACGACGTCCCGGACGTCGCGATACCGCTCAGAGAAGAGGCGCAAGGCAAGTTCCGCGAGCTCTGGTACGTCTGGCTCGGCGTCGATGCGGGAGGCAATGTCACGGCGGAACAGGTCCCATTCCCGATCGGGGTTACGAGCACGTGCGGCCACGTCGTGAATTCAGTCACGGCCACTAACGCTGGATTCACGGTGGATGAGAATCTCCGGTTGATCCACGACCTCGCGCGGGACTGCATCCACATCGGCAAGGGTCACCAAGTTCGCGAGATCGCAGTAACGCAACTTGATGGCACCTGGTTCCCGCTCCAGGTTGCCCCGAGCGCGGCATGGGGCGGGTTCTGCCCACCGTCGCTTTGGGGCGACGCCGAGGCGATCACGAGCGGGACGACGCTCCTGTCGGCACCTGCCTCATCCGCTCCCGTATCGGTGCGCCCTGATGACCAGATCGCACTATTCCCCGTCGCCCAGGGCACTGAGTTTGCCAGCATGGGATATGAGATCGTCGCGTACCGAGGAGACCAGACGGGCGAACTCGGAACGGCCGACACAACCCCGCTGCTGAACTGCGCGTTTCTCGCGGACTAGCCCTGGATGATCCAGCCGCCAATGCACAGCAATTCGCGACACCAGTCTCACGAGCTTCAGAAGCGGGTTGCAGCCGGTCGGGTGGTTGGTTTCCAAGAACGCCACGAACACCTCTCCAAGGAGCCACCATGACCGTCTTCGCCAATGGACTCAAAGCAATCGAACTCACCGACCGCGAGCGAACTGCGCTGGCTGACCTCGCACAGTTCCCCTTCTTCGACGCCCTTCTTGGTCGCCGTTCGCGACGTTTTCCGGTGGGCGGCCACATCCCCGCTGGCCCGCTTGCGTTCAAGAGCAATAAGGAGCCCAGATCCCTCACCGATCTCCAGCGCGCCTTGGTGCTTGCGACGATGAGTGGGCAGACTGGCTGGCACTTTGCAATTACGCATCACCCGGGCTATGCCCCACACCTTCCCAACTACAGCGGTTCGGCGATCGGCCGCACCTTTCCTTCCGCGGCGGGGTTCCACACCACCGACTTTTTCTTCACTGACGACTCCGGTATCTACTTCTTGTCAACGAGGGATGCGGTCCTCGACACCCAGCTCGGGTCCGAGGGATTGCCCTGTAACGACGAACTCGAGCGGGCTCTCAACGCACTCCTTGCGCGAGTCGTCAGGGTAAGCGACGAGCGGCTTTACCTGCCGCGCGAGCAGCCCTACTTTGAGGGCCACAACACCTGGATCGCAAATTGGCCCGGGACGCTACTTGTCATTCCGGTTGCCGATCTTGCGCAGCAGACGCTCCTCAACATCGCCTTCTTTGGCCAGAACGGATACGCGCTCTACGACGACCTCAACGGACGAGAAATTCCCGGCCTTGAGCGGTTCGCGGGTCGCTTGGAACATGCGGCCGAGCCACAACCGATCTCGTTCGTCGACCAGTATTCACTTGCCGAAGCGAGTGCCGAGCTGATGACCTCGAGCTATGCGGGTCACCTGGCGCTCGGCGCGATCGGGCTCGGAGGCTGGAGCGTCGACGGGCTCGACCGACTCTCCGTGCTGGGCGCATCGGGGAACCCCGACGTGCCCGGGCTTGGGTTCAGTTATGACGAGGATGCTCGATGGTCGATGCCGAATCCCACCGGTCTCGACGGCGTATTCGAATCATTCACCCGGCAGCATTACGGATCGATGCGAGCAGTGGTAGAGGCCCTGGTCGAGCGCAAGTTTGGGGCGGGCGGCCCGTTCAACTCGGGCACGCCCGGTGCGTGGCGCGACTCGCGAGGGATTCGTGGCTCTGCGGCACCATTCGACGAAGAAATGATCGACCTGCTGACCCTGCAGCTCGAGTACATCGACTCGTCGTTCGGGAAGTTCCCTGCGGCCGTGCCCTCGGTGTGGATAATGAACTACCTGCAGGCTCAGCACCTAGACACTGACTTCTACGACGCCCTGTTCACACCGGGCGCGTACCTGTCGACTCACGCCAATGAGCAAGCTCGGTGGGGAAGCTAGCTCCTCCGAGCAGGGTTCGGACTAGCCCTGTCGGCCCTTGAAGCGCGGGGTCTTTTTGTTGATCACGTAGACGCGGCCACGGCGGCGCACGACCTGCGCACCTGGCTGATTCTTGAGCGACTTGAGCGATGCACGAACTTTCACGGTAACCTCCTAATGATAACGATTATCGCTTACTAGATTACACCGAGAATTTTGGAGGCGTTCAGCCGTGAATAGCAGTGCAGTCGATCTCGTGGCCGTGGTCGGGTCGTGTGCCTGCGGGAGGTGCTGTGCGTCGTCGACGCGAGCCACCTCATCCAGGACTTGCTGCGCGACGACTACCGGCCCGTAGCGCCCATCCGCCGCAAACCGCAGGAGTACATGGCACGCGCCATGCTCACCGCGACGCAGATCGAGTACGCCTCGACCGTGTGCTTCGTGAACTGGGAGTCGCTGTCGACCCCTGACTTGTCCACGATGATGGCGCTTGTCAGCCACCTCGCGCCGACCGCGCGCCTGCGCCTCTACGGCGTCGACACGGGGCAGGCCCTCGTCCAGATTTCGGATGCGCGTTATTCGCCTGAACAGGATCGACCTGGCTGGGTGCGGCTGCTGAATGGCGAGCTTGAGCCGCACATGACCGACGAGCGGGTGAGCGCATTCCATTACGAGCGCGTCGGCGCGTTCCATCCCGGTCGGTTGCAGGTGGTGTTGGATGAGCGGGTCGAGCGAGGCGAGTTCGGCCAGGTGCTGCGCTCGAGCGGCTTTTGCAGCTTCGCGACGCGACCGGAGCGGCTCGCCCGCTGGAGTCACGTGGGCGCAATGATTGACTTCGACCCGATCGTGTCGGATGTCGCAGCGCTGGATGCGCAGAACGTTTCGACCACACGCGACGGCACGGACGACCTGGATTTCTTCGCATCCGGCCAGGACCTCGCGTTCTTCGGCCTCGACTTCGAGCACGAAGCGCTCGCTGCCGCGCTCGATACGGCGTTGCTCACGGATGCCGAGTTCACGGCCGGACCTAACGCGTGGCGGCAATTCCCCGACCCGTACCCCGAGTGGCACGTCGAGACCCACGAGCGCGAGTAGCACCGCCCCGCCACCCTTGCTCGTAGCGCTAGCCCTTGTCCGTACACGGCGATGGGTAAGCGCTACCTGCAATGGGCGTCGGCGGGAACTCTGCACGCCTGAGGGCGGCGCACAACTGCCCTTGCTCATAGCGCTAGCCCTTGCCCGTACTCGAGCACGGGCAAGGTCTAGCGGCAATGGCTGCGCGTGGTTACGGCTGCGCGGTGTTAGACATGCGCCGGGTTACGGCTGGAGGCCAGCGACAGCCGGCCGGAACCCGAGTCGCGCGTTCTCGCAGCATCCGGCGCGACACACGTCGTACCAGGGGCCGAGCTCGGTTCGTGCGGGTCGCTCGTCCTTCGGCGTGCCATTCACACGCTCGAGGATGAGGTCGACAAGCCCCGAGACATAGGCCGGGTGGACGCCCGGGGTGGGGGTGCGACGGAAGGCGAGGTTCGCATCCGCCGCCGAGGTCTTGGCCTCGTTGTCGAGATCCCACAGGACTTCCATGTGGTCGGACACGAAGCCGACCGGCACGACGACGACCGCGCGGCGACCCTTCGCAGGGAGCCCCTCGATGACGTCGTTGATGTCCGGCTCGAGCCAGGGCTGGCTCGGCGGGCCCGAACGCGACTGGAAAACGAGCTGCCAGTTGAGCTGCTCGAGCCCGTCGCCGCGCTCCTCGAGCTGAGCCAGCGCATCCTGCACCACGACCTCGCTCACCGCGAGGTGCTGCGCGAAGTACGCGCCGCCCTCACCGAACCCGCGGGATTCGGGGCCAGAGCGGTTCGCGTCATCGGTCGGCACGGAGTGGGTCGTGAAGAGCACCTCGACGTCGCTGCCGAGCTCGAGACTCGGGTCTTCGCGCTTGAGGTCGTCGAGTGCCTCGACGAGGCCGTCCACGAACGGACTGACGAAGCCGGGGTGGTCGAAGAACTGGCGGACCTTATCGATCTGTACCTCGCCCTGGAGATCGAGGTCCTCGAGGAGGTCCGCGAAGTCCTCGCGGTACTGGCGGCAGGATGAATACGAGGAGTACGCGCTCGTCGAGAGCGCGATGATCTTCTTCGCGCCGTTTTCGTGCGCCTCGCGCACCGCGTCGTTCATGTACGGCAGCCAGTTGCGGTTACCCCAGTACACGGGCAGGTTCACGCCACGCTTTTCGAGCTCGGCTTCGAGGGCCGACTTGAGGGCAAGGTTCTGCTCGTTGATCGGGCTTTTCCCGCCGTTTTTGCGGTAGTGCACGGCGACTTCTTCGAGCCGCTCATCCGGGATCCCGCGACCGCCCGTGACGTTCCGCAGGAACGGAATCACATCATCCTGGCCGTTCGGTCCGCCGAAGGACGCGAGCAGGATCGCGTCATAGTCCACGGCCTCCGAAACCCAAGGAGCGCCGTCGCAAGCCGCCGAGGTCGCGGCCGAAACAACCGCGCCGGGGGCGAGCGGAGCATCCTTCGCGGGAGCTGGCTTGCGACCGATATTCTCGGCAGCCACTAGTCGACCGGGACGTAGCGGAGGGCCACAGGCACCTCGGCTTCGGGGATGCGGCGGCCGGTGTAGAACGGCAGTTCTTCGCGCACGTGACGGCGGGCCTCGGTGTAGCGAAGGTCGCGCATCATGTCGAGGATGTTGATGAGGTCATCGTCCTCAAACGAGAGCATCCACTCGTAGTCGCTGATGCCAAAGGCGGCGATCGTGTTTGCCAGGACCGACTTGAATGCAGCGCCTCGCATGCCGTGGTCGCGCAGCATGACCGAGCGCTCTTCCTCGGGAAGCAGGTACCACTCGAACGAGCGCACGAACGGGTAGATCGTGATCCACTTCTTCGGCTCGTGGCCGAGCATGTAGGCGGGCGCGTGGCGCGGGTTAAATTCGGCATCGGCGTGCACGCCGGTGACCTGCCAGACCAGCTCGAGCGACTCGAACAGCGTGGTCGAGCGGATGTTGCGGATCGCGGTCTGGATCGCCTCGACGTCTGCGCCGTGCGTCCAGACGAGGATGTCACCGTCGTGGCGGAAGCCGTTGAGGTCGTAGATGCCGCGGAGCGTCACGCCCGAGGGTTCGAGCTTTGCGGTCACTGCCTCGAGCTGGGCAACTGCGGCGTCAAGATCTGCGGGCGCTGCTGTGCCGGGAAGGCGACGAAATACCGAATAATTTGCGTACTGCGCGAGCTGGCTGGGCGCCTGGGCCTCAGCAGCTTCTCCATGAGGATTCGACATGCATTCCATCTTAGGACTGCCTCCGACACTTACCTGACTTCAACTATCGGGGAGGTGTGCGGGGGCAGTGTGCGGGAGGGGTGGTTGTGGTTGCGGCTGCGCGGTGAGGCTGCGGCTGCGGCTGCGGCTGCGCGGTGAGGATGCGGGTGTCGGTATGGATGCGGTTATGGCTAGGGCAACGGTTTTGGATGCACGGTGTTGCGCCTGTTCGCCGAAGGCCATCGGGCATCGGAAATGTCGGAGGCTCCATTTACCTTGGTTTCGTTGGCCGAGGACAGGAAATGTCGGAGGCTCGACATACCTTGAAGTCATCGGCTCAGGTCGATGCACTCGCTTTCGAGACACCGTCGGATGCTGTCGATTTCAAGTCACCGCGTCGCGCTATTTCAACCGAAACCGGCTCCAACACAAGAATGTCGGAGGCTCAACATAGATTGAACTCCATACCCGGAACCGTTCGACTCTGACCCGAGACATCCACATTCTGCCCCGCTCCAAGTCAGTCATTTCGATCCCCCGCAGCTGAGACCGCCTCCGCCCCAAGAATGTCGGAGGCTCGACATAGATTGAACTCGTCGGCCAACGCTGGTCGACCTAACGCCCGCGATTCGTTAGTTGGAGGTGACATCCTCATGACCGCAATCGACTCTTCCGCTGCAGATGGCAGCACGCGTGACACCCTCGCTGCGATTGTCGGCGAGGCAGAGGCAGGCACCGGCGCTGACGCAGGTGCGGGCGAGATCCGGCCCACACCGATCGAGCTGCACCCCACGGTGCCAGCGACGGCACCACGGCCTCGGCGCCGTCGCTACTCCCGCGAGATCGCTCGTATTCGCGGCGCTCGAGCCGGCGAGGGAAGCATCGGCGGGCAGGATGCAGCTCCGGCTGAAGCAGCGGACGCGGTGGTGGCGGCAGAGAATGCCGCAGCAGAAGATGCGGCCGCCGCTGCGAATGCGGCAGGCGCGGCAGATACGGCAGGCGCGGCGGGTGCGGCAGGCGCGGCAGGCGGGGCAGATACGGCAGGCGCGGCGGATGCGGCGCGGGCGCGGAAGCGCGAGAAGTCCCGGACCAGGGCTCCTGGTGGGAGCCGCGCCGGGAAGTCGCCTCGCGCCAACACCGGCCGCAAGACAGCGGCCGACGAGCTCGGCACACCCGAGCTGAAGGCAGCGCTGACGTCGTTCGGCGAGGCGTACTGCGCGCGAGGCGCGGGTGAGGCTGCGATGATCCGCGCGCTGGCCACGGCGCACGACATCGCGCAGCGCCGCGCGGAGGCAACCCTCGCGGAGTCGGGGCGAGGCGAGGCAGACAGCGACGAGCAGGTCTTCTCGTGGCACTTCACCTCGGTGCTGGGCGAATTCGCGTTCGCCACGCACGACTCGGATCAGTCACTGCGGGCCCGCGGCTACGACGCGTCGGTGCTCGTGGGCCGGTTCCCCGGCTGGGTCACGGCCATCGAGCGTGGCCAGGTCGACACGCGCCACTCCCGCGAGATGCTGAAACACTCGCGTCACCTCGGCGACAAGTACCTCGCCGAGTACGGGGCCGTGGTGCTCGAGTTCGCCGAGCGCCACACCCCCGGTGAGACCGGGACCTTCGCGGAGGAAGCCGCGAGCACCATCGCGGCGGAGGAATTCGAAGCGGAGCACGCCCGGGCTCGGCGGAGGCGAAGCGTCACCGTCAGCCATGACGGGCTCGGCATGGCGGTGCTGAACGCCTACCTGCCGAGCGAGCTGGCCTCGCCGATCGCGCAGCTGATCGACAAGGGAGCGCGAGAGGTCATCGCGCTTGACAAGGAAGCGCAGGCCGAGCACCGCCAGGCCATGCGCGACGCGCGGGCCAGAGGTGCCGTGGAGCCGCCCGAGTTCGAGGCGGACACCCGCTCGATCAGTGAGATTCGAGCGGACGTCTTCGCCCAGACGCTGCTCTGCAGCACTCCGGGCGAGTCGCGGGTGAAGGCAGTGGTGAGCGTCACCGTTCCCGCACTTTCGCTCCTCGAGGGCCGGAAGAACGGGACGGCGCCAGCGCTGCTGGACGGGATACGCCCGATGGGGTTCGAGGAGGCCCGGCAGCTCGCCGGGGAGGCGACCTCGTTCCAGCGGGTTCTGACGGACCCCGCCACCGGGCACGTATCGTGCGTCGACACGTACGAGCCGAGTAAGTCACTACGGCGGTTCCTTCAGGTCCGGGACCGCACCTGCGCGTTCCCGGGCTGCATCCGCCCGGCGGTGCAGTGCGACGCCGACCACACGCATCCATTCAGCGAGGGTGGCGAGACGCACGACGGAAACATGGCCCACCTGTGTCGAGGCCACCACGTGCAGAAGCACGAAAAGCCCTGGACGGTCACCAATCTCGGAGGCGGCGTCCTCCAGTGGGTAACTCCGCTCGGTCAGGTCGTAACCGCGGAGCCGCGCGGGTACGGCCCACGGTTTGTGCCGAAGGTCGAGGATGATCCGCCGCCGTTCTAGCGGCCGCGCCAGTTTCGCCGGCGCGCGGCCGACACAGTAGGCGAGAGCGAGCATCCAGAGACGGATTGCTCGCTACTCGTCGTTGGCAGGGCGGTAATGGAGCAACCCAGGCCAACGCTACAGGAACACAGCCACACAGCCACACAGCCACACAGCCACACAGCCAACTTATAGACACTGTCGATAACGTGCCTCGCGTGCCCACAAGTCCAGGCACCGATCACCTTCACCGAGGAGCGATTCATGACTGTTTACGGAGCCGACTACGTCATCGTCGGGTCGGGTGCGGCGGGTTCAGTGCTCGCTTATCGTCTGTCGGAAAATCCACACGTGCGCGTCGTCGTGCTCGAGTCGGGCGGCAATGACCGCGCACCCGTGCACCGCATCCCGAAGGGCTTCTTCTTCACGATGCACAACGACAAGTACTCGAAATACTTCCCGACAAAGCCATTCGGCCCACACAACACCACCGAGCAGTGGTGGCGCGGCCACATCGTTGGCGGATCGACGACAACAAACGGTCTCGTGTGGAACCGAGGCTGGAAGCAGGACTACGACTCGCTCGAAGCCGCAGGTAATCCAGGGTGGAACTGGCAGGGCTTCCTCAAGGCATTCCGCGAAATCGAGGACTTCGAGCCGGGTGCCAACGAGCTCCACGGCGGCAGCGGGCGCGAGCGCGTCCAGGTCGCGAAGCCTCGCGACGAGACCACCGACCTCTTCATCGACTCGACCTCGGTCGTCGGTGCACACCGCGTCGACGACATCAACGGCTCCGACGACCCGCGCGCGGGCTACGGACAGTACGCAACCCGTCGCGGCATCCGCGTCTCGGCAGCGGATGCGTACCTGCATCCGGCGCTGAAGCGCCCCAACGTGCGGATGCTCACGCACGCCACGGTCAACAACGTCACCTTCTCGGGTAAGCGCGCAACGGGGGTCGCCTTCGAGCACAGGGGTGAACGACACGAGGTACGCGCCAAGCTCGAGGTGATCGTCGCGGGTGGCACGCTCGACAGCCCGCTGCTGCTCGAGCGCTCCGGCATCGGTCGCGGTGATGTCCTCGCGGCGGCCGGCGTTCAGCAGCTCGTCGAGAGCCCCAACGTCGGCGAGCGCCTCCAGGAACACCGCGGCGCGACGCTGATGTACCAGATCAAGGACCTGCCGAGCTTCAACACGCAGCTCTCGAGCCCACCGCGATATCTCGCCACGGGCGCCAAGTACCTCGCAACGCGAACCGGTGTCATCTCGCAGGGTTCCGCCTCGGGCATGGTGTTCTTCAAGGTTGACCCCGCCTCCGACCGTCCCGACGCGATCGGCTATTTCAACCCAATCTCTACCAAGACCTCGCAGCTTGCGGGCAGCGGTCTCGCGGTCGCGGACGAACCCGGCGTCATGCTCGGCCTCTACCCGCTTCGCCCGACGAGCCGCGGCAGCATCCACATCACCGGGCCAAATGCCGAGGACGGCGGCATCGTCAACCCGCAGTTCCTCACCTCCGACTACGACCGCAAGATCGTGTCGCAGCTGGTGCTCAAGGGACGCGAGATCTTCGAGCGCGGTGCAATCTCTAATTACATCGTCCACGAGACGGCACCTGGCACCGAGGTCACCGATGAGGAAAGCGCGCTGCGCAACTCGCTCGAGGCCGGCACCAACGGCTATCACCCGCTGTCGACCTGCGCGATGGGCCCGAACGATGACGACGTCGTTGACGCCGACCTGCGGGTTCGAGGCGTCGATGCACTGCGTGTCGTTGATGCATCGGTGTTTGTCGACCAGCCCTCCGGCAATACGTCAGCACCCGTGCAGGCGCTCGCCTGGCAGGCGGCGGAACGGATCGCGGCGGCGCACTAGGCTCGCACGATATGAGTACTCCATCCGGGGCGCTTTCCGAGCGCCGAGTCACCCTCGCCGACACCAACGATCCGCGAGCGATCGCGACGCGGCAAGCGCTGCTGGATGCATTCATCCAGCAGGTGACGTCGAGGACAACAGGATGCTCGGTCACGGCGATCTCGAAGGCGGCGGGGGTCGCGCGCAGTACGTTTTACACGCACTTCGCAACCGTCGACGAGCTCGCGGCCGCGGCGGTGGGGGCAGCCCTCACCGCCGCGGTGCCGGACGACACTGAGCGCCGCTCGACGCACGAACTCGACCGCGCCACGATCACGGAGCTCGGCGTGCGCGAGCTGGTCTCGGCGACCCAGGCCACGCGAGGGCTCATCCTGGGCGCGATCGCCAACAGCTCCCGAAACGCCCTACAACCACTGCTCGTCACGCGCGTCGCCGATGCGGTGCGGCAGGTGCTTTTCACCGAGCATCCAGAGTCCGCACCGGTCGACGCAGAGCTACAAGCGAACTACATCGCGGCGGGCACGGTCCAGGTGCTCCTCGACTGGGTCGAGCGCGGCGTCCCAGACGTCGAGCGCCTCATCGAGCAGATTACATACCTACTTCCCGAGTGGATGAAGCAAGAATCGTAGTGCACGCCTACCCCGCCAGCGCGAAGTACACCACCGAATAGCTCGCAACACCGCCGACGAGACTCACCAGCACATTGCTGCGCCAGAGATGCAGCAACACCGTCACGAGAATTCCCACGACAGGTGCGACCCACTCAGTCCCTGCGAAGGACATATCGCGCACGGTATACGCCGTCAAGATCACCATCACGCCGACCGGCAGCAACGCGCCGATGTCCCGGACGAGCTCGTTATCGCTGAGCCAGCGCCGCAAAACCAAAGGCGCCGCGCGCAGGGCGAACGTGATCGCCCAGATCACCACCAACAACAGTACCGAGTGCCAGACGTTCATGCCGCCGCCCGCTTCCGGCGCACGAGCACCATCGCGACCACGAGCACGAAGTAGGCCGAAAGGCCAACGAGCAGCATCGCATCCTTCGCAAAGATGATCGCCAGAACGCCGATGATCGCGGAGACCCCGAAGAGCCCCCACTCGCGGCTCGCCTTCGCGGCGTTGATCGCGAGAATTGCGAAGAGCGCGGTCATCGCAAAGCCCATGAACGACAGGTCGAACGGCAACACGCTCGCGAAGAGCGCACCGACGGTGCTGCCGGTGATCCAGTAAAAGTGGCTCGACAGCGAGATGGCGAGGATGCGCGGCCCAGTCAGGTGCTCGCGCCCGATCCCAGCGCACACGGCATAGACCTCGTCAGTCAGCGCGTGGATGCAGTAAAACCGGGCGAGCGGATTCCTCACACGCTCGAGCGGCACGCTCAAGCCGTAAAAGATGTGCCGGGAGTTCACAAACAGCGTGGTCGTTGCGGCCTGGGATACTGGGGCGCCGCCGACGAGCATCCCCGCCGCGAGGAACTCCATCGAACCGGCGTAAATGATGATCGCCGTGATCGTGACCCACCACCACGGCAGGCCGATCGACACCGCGAACAGCCCGTATGACACCCCGAGCGGCAGGTACCCGAGCGCGACCGGAACCGTGTCGCGCAGCCCCTGCTTGAAGTCACCGGGTGACTCGACGGGGACGGACTCGCTCATGCCTGACATTCTGCCCCAGATCAGGCACCTAGCCGAACCCGCGAGCGCGCCGGCTCCGCGCATCCACAGATCACGGCGCTAGCCTGAGGCGGTGGCACTCGCTACCCCGGCGGAAGGAACCGAAGTGACGGCTGATCAGCAAGAAGCAAGCGACAGCAACGGAATTTGGCTCGAGCGCGGGCTCGCCGCACCGCCAGAAGTCGGCGAACCCGTCGGCACGCCCTTCACGCTCGGCGTCAAGGCAAACATCTCGGTGAACGGCTACCGCCTCAGCGCCGGCTCCCCCGTCCTCGGCACCAAGCCAGCCGAATACGACGCGCCGGTCGTCGCGACCCTCCGCCAGTACGGCGCCGAAGTCGTCGGCACCACCAACATGCACGAGCTCGCGTTCGGCATCACCTCGAACAACGCGCACTTCGGCGCGGTGCTGAACCCCCGCGATCCCTCGCGCGTCGCGGGCGGCTCGAGCGGCGGCAGCGCTGCCGCGGTCGCGTCCGGCGAGGTGGATGCGGCGCTCGGCACCGACACGGGCGGCTCGATTTCGATTCCCGCATCCCTCTGCGGCGTCGTCGGCTTCCGCCCCACGACCGGTCGCTGGCCGACCGCGGGCACGGTCTCCCTCTCCTGGACGCGCGACACCATCGGCTCGCACACCCGCGATGTCGCCACCGCGATCCAGTTCGACCGCTGGATCACGGGTATCCACGGCATCGACCATCTCGCAGACGACGAGACCCCGCGCCTCGGCCTGCCCGCCGGTCTTTGGGCCGATCTCGATCAAGCCACGAGGGATGCGACAGACCGCGCGATCGAGCGCATCGCATCCGTCGCCGAGGTGGTCGAGGTCGACCCGAGCGACCTGCTGCAGCAGCTCGACGTCGCGGCGATGCCGATCGTGTTGTGGGAATCGCACCGCACACTCGCCGCAGCGGCGGCGGATGCGCTGGCTCTCGCCCCCGAGGACGCGTTCGCGAGGCTCGTCGAGGGAACCGCGAGTGAGGATGTCCGCCACATCCTGAGCATGGTGCTCGCCGACCCGATCGGCGCGACGACCTACGCCGAGAGCATCCACCTCGTCACCGATGCGCGCGAAAAGTACCTCGCCGCGCAGAAGACCGCGATGCTCGACGGCTGGCTGTTCCCCTCGACCGCGTTGCCCGCGCCGCTACTCGAGGAGAGCCACGAGATCACGCACCTCGGCACGACGTACTCGACGTTCAACCTGCTCACGCGCAACACCGAGCAGGGCACGCTCCTTGGAGCACCGATGGTGACCGTGCCCGTGCCGGTCGAGGACGCGCTGCCGGTTGGGCTCACGATCCAGGGCCACCGGGGCCGGGACCGGCGCACGCTCGGCATCGCGGCGCGGCTCGAGGATGCGCTGGGCTAGCAGCTAGTCGCGCTCCTCGTTCAGCGCCGCATCCAGCTCCTCGACGAGCTCCTCGAGTTCCTCACCGCCTGCCATCAGGTAGGTGAGCTCGTCGAGCGAGATTTCCGACTTCTGGAAGTAGCCGATGCTCTGGCCGCGCTTGAGCAGCAGGAAGCGATCCCCGACGGGGTAGGCGTGGCTGGGATTGTGCGAAATGAAGATGACGCCGATCCCGCGCTCGCGCGCCTGCACGATGTAGCGCAGCACGATCGCCGACTGCTTGACGCCGAGCGCCGCCGTCGGTTCGTCGAGGATGAGCACCTTCGCGCCGAAGTACACCGCGCGGGCGATCGCGACGCACTGCCGCTCGCCGCCCGAGAGCGTGCCGATCGGCTGGTCGACGTCGCGCAGGTCGATGCCCATGCTGAGCATCTCGCGCTTGGTCGTCTCCTTCATGAACTCGATGTCGAGCCGCTTGAACGGCCCCGCGCCCTTCGTCGCCTCCGAGCCGAGGAAGAAGTTGCGCCACACCGGCATGAGCGGTGCGACCGCGAGGTCCTGATACACCGTGGCGATGCCGCGCTCCAATGCCTCGCGCGGGGAGCCAAACTGCACCTCTTCACCCTCGACGAGGTACTCTCCCTCGGTGTTCTGGTGCAGGCCGGAGATGATCTTGATCAGGGTCGACTTGCCCGCGCCGTTGTCGCCGAGCACGCACGTGACCTCGCCCGCGGAGACCTCGAGGCTCACGTCCTTCAGCGCGATCACGTTGCCGTAGCGCTTGCCCGCGTGGCGCAGCTCGACAAGGGGCGCGCGCTCGGTCAAGGCTTCTGCCGACTCGCTCATACCTTGTCCCCCCGTCCTGCCCGGCGCTGCAGCCAGAAGTTGAGCACGGTCGCGCCCAGCAGCATCGCGCCGAGGAAGAACTTGAGCCAGTCCGGATTCCACTGCGCGTACACGACGCCCTTGAGCGCCATGCCGTAGATCAGCGCGCCGATCGCCGCGCCAATCGCGCTGCCCCGACCACCTGACATCAGGCAGCCACCGACCACCGCGGCGATAATGTAGAGGAACTCGTTGCCGACGCCCTCGCCCGACTGCACCGTGCGGAACGCGAACAGCTGGTGCATCCCGAGCAGCCATGCGCAGAAGCTCACGCCCATGTAGAGGCCGATCTTGGTGCGCACAACGGGCACGCCGACCGCGCGCGCGGCATCCGGGGCGCCACCGGATGCGAAGATCCAGTTCCCGGCGCGGGTGCGATTCAGGATCCAGGTCGCGATGAGCACGAGCAGGATCCAATAGAAGACGGTGATCTTGACGTTGACGCCGAAGATCGGGATTTCGGACGCGAATACTGCCGCAGCCGAAGCAAACCCGGTGCCCGGCGCGATAGACGGCGTCGCAACACCACCGGTGATGAGGCGCGTGACGCCCAGGTTGATGCCGGTGAGCATGAAGAAGGTCGCGAGCGTGACGATGAAGCTCGTGAGCTTCGTCTTCGTGAGCAGCCAGCCGTTCAGCAGCCCCAGCGCGAGCGACACGATGAGGGATGCGATGACGCCCACCCAGACGTTCGACCCAAACCAGTAGATCGTGAGCGCGCCCGTGAGCCCGGCCGTCGTGACGGCGACGCCCGCCGAGAGGTCGACCTCCCCACCAATCATGAGCAGCGAGACACCGACCGCCATGATGCCGACGGTGGATGCGCCGTAGAGCGTCGTCGCGATCGACTCCGGCTGGGTGAACTGCGGCGCGACGATCGAGAAGAGCACCGCGATGACGAGCGCGGCCGCAATTGCCCCCGCCTCGGGCTTCGTGAAGAGCCGCCCGAAGAAGGAGGTGGTCGCGATGCGCTCGTCGGCGGGTTTCGCGTTCTGGGAAGTGCTGGCTGGGGCCGTCATATTTCCTGTCTGGTCGCTGGCGCGCTTAGCGAGTGCCGTTGTCCACGTACTCGCTCAGGGTGTCCGCCTGATCCGGCGTGACGATCGACGGGCCGGTGAGCACCGGCAGCCCGCCGCCGAGCACGTTCCCGTTCGTCTGGTACAGCCACACCGCATCCATCGCCTCGTAGCCCTGGAGGTACGGTTGCTGGTCGACGGCAAACTGCAGGTCGCCGTTCTGCAGGCCTGCGACGACGTCGGCGTTCAGGTCGAAGGTCGCAAGCTTCGCGCCCGAGCCGGCCTCCTCGATCGAGGTCAGTGCGATCGCGGCCTGCGGGGCGCCGAGGGTCAGGATGTAATCGATGGATGCGTCGGCCTGCAGCTTCGCGGCGATGGTCGACTGCACGTTGGTAGGGTCCGCGGCATTTACGTAGACGATTTCCATTTTGCCGTCGAGCGTCTCGTCGACGCCCTGGCAGCGCGACTCGTGGCCCACGTTGCCCTGCTCGTGAATCACGCAGATCACGTTCTGCGCGCCCAGTTCGTTGAACTGGTCACCAGCCGCCTGGCCCGAGACGAGCTCATCCTGGCCGAAGTGCGCAAGCACGCCCATCGCCTCCCAGGCCTCCTGGCCCGAGTTGATGCTGAATACCGGGATGCCCGCCGCCACGGCCTTTTCGACCGACGCGGTCATCGCCTCGGGCTTCGCGAGGGTCACGATGATGCCGTCGACGCCCTGGTCGATCGCCTGCTCAACGAGCTGCGACTGCTTCGCGCCGTCCGGGTCCGAGCTGTAGAGCAGCTCGATGCCGTCCTTGGCCGCCGCTGCCTCTGCGCCCTTGCGGACGATGTCCCAGAAAGTATCGCCGGGGGTCGAGTGAGTGATCATCGCAACGGTCATCGTCTTCTCGACATTCGCGCCGGCGCCGGAACCGGCGGTCTCGCGGTTCTCACCCGTCACGCCCGCCGGGCCACCACATGCCGCCAACAGCAGCGCCGCAGATGCCGCGATTGCGGCGAGGCCGAAACGCTTCAGGCCACGAAGACTCTTCACTATGTACTCAACTCCACTGTGCTTCATAGGCGTGCCGCCGAGGCGCGGATCTACGGGCACGCCAAATGGGCCCACTCACGCTCGACGCAATTGACCGCCAGCGTAGTCCGAACCCGGGCCCCATATTTTGAACCGTTCCAAACGCGAGGGCAGGCCCGAAACCAGCAAACGCGGCCTACTTGGCGTCGAGCCGCACCACAAGCAGCCGGTCGTCTTCCGGCCCCGGACTCCCGCGCCCGTCGGTGTTGTTGGTGAGGCTGACGAGGGTCCCGTCGGTGCCGATCGTCGCGTCTCGCATTCGCGCATCCACCCCGTCGGGCGCGAACGCGACCGGATCTCCCACGACCGCGCCACCGGAGGTGTCGACGAGCCAGAGCTGCTGCCCGCGCAGCGTGGCGAGGAACAGTGTGTCCCCCTTGGCCGCGAGGCCGCTCGGGCTCGCCTCGGCCGGGGCCCACTGGATGCTCGGGTCGACGAAGCGGTCGTCCCCGGCGATGCCCTCTACCGTGGGCCACCCGTAGTTTCCGCCCGGCTCGATCCGATTAAGCTCATCCCACGTGTTCTGGCCGAACTCGCTGGCCCACATCACCCCGTCGGAGGTCCACGCGAAGCCCTGCACGTTGCGGTGGCCGAGGCTGTAGACCGCGTTGCCGAAGGGGTTGTCGGGCGCCGGGTTCCCCTCGGCGTCGACGCGCAGGATCTTGCCGCCGAGGCTCTCCGGGTTCTGCGGGTTATCGCGCTGCTGGGCATCGCCCGTCGAGATATACAGGTAGCCGTCAGGGCCGAAGTGGATGCGCCCGCCGTTGTGGGTGTCGGCGCGCGGGATGCCGGTGAGGATGGGCTCGGATGCGCCCAGCGCAAGGTCTTGTGGGCCGGTGCCGTCGAGCCGCATGCGCACGACCCGGTTGTCCTCGGATGCGCCGTGATACGCGTAGAGGTAGGTCGCGTCGCCTTCGTCGAGCAGCGCGAGGCCGTGCATCCCCGACTCCCCGCCCGATTCGACGCCCTCGACCTGCCCGATCGTGGTCTGCGTGCCGTCGGACGCGACGTGGACGATCGCCCCGTCGTCCCGCTGCGAGACGAGGTAGCCGTCGTTGAAGGGGATGACCGACCAGGGCGCGTCGAGGCCGGTCGCGAGGGGGGATGCGGTGGGGTCGGCGGGCACCCAAAGGCCCGTCGCGCCCGACCCGTTGACGGACGCTCCGGGCGCCGTGGAATCTGGCGTGGCCGGCGTTGGGGTCGGCGTGGCTGTTGTCTCCGGCCGCGTGGCTGTCGAACCAGTCGTGTTCACTACGACGGAGTCTGAGCCGTCCCCGGAACCCTGCCCGGCGCATCCTGAGACCGCGAGCGCGAGCGCACTCGCCACCGCCACCATCCGGACCGCTCGCCGCGCGCTCATGCCTCAAGGATGCGCGAGACACCTCCGGATTCCCGCAACCGAGGTGTGGTGGGTACCACGACACAGCAACGAACCACGTGACACGCACCCGGCAGGCGCGACTACTCCTCGATCTCGCCGCCAATCGAGCGCAGGTGCTGGCGGAAGGTCAAGCCGTCCCGATGTCGCGACTCGAGAAAATCGGTGAAGCGAAGCTGTTGGCGCAGGCTCTTGCCAACGCGCATTTGTGCTGCCTGACGGCGCTCCGTCTCCCGGATGCCCTCGGCGACATCGGCAATCTCGATCGCGCGGTCGAGAGGAAGAAATAATGCGCCATCATCGTCGGCGAGGACAAAGTCCGCGCGCGTGACCCGGTTCGCGCCAACCTGGGCGACATCGATCGCATCCTCACGCGGCGGATCGAGCCGCTGTGGCCCCGTCGGCAACGACCCCTGGCTGAACACGGGCAGACCGATCGTCCGCAGCTCGCGGGTGTCACGGTGCAGGCCCCAAATGATCACACCGGCAAGCTGCGCCTGCGCCGCCTCGAGGGTCACGAGGTCGCCCACACATGCCTCGTCGTCGCGTCCGCCATTGTCGACGACCAGCACGTCACCGGGCTGCGAGGTCTCGATCGCTTCGAGAAACACATCCACGCTACCCGCGTGCTGGGCCGGAAGCACTCGGCCCACGATGTGGCCGTCAGGCCACAACGGTGTGACGCTTGCCGGGGCCTGCCGCACCGGGATGCCGAGTCGCATCACGGCGTCGGCGACATGCGGGGTCGTGAGGTCGAGGTAGCGGCGCTGTAGTTCGTGGGATTTCACGCGTGAGATTCTCCTGATTCTTTGGACGAGAGAGGGATAACGAGACGACGTTGCATTACTGCAGCAGGTTCTCGATCACGAGCACCAGCGCAATCACAATCATGATGGCGCCCGAAACCCGTGTGATGACACGCGCCGCCGCGGGTCGTGCCGCAAGCACCCGACGGGCACCGTAACCCACCACGAGGTAGACGATCGCGCAGCTCGCGACGTGCACGAGCCCGAGTATCGCCATCTGCACCCCCACCGGCAAACTGCCGCTGACGTCCGTGAACTGCGGCAGCAGCGCCAATAGGAGGAGGTACACCTTCGGGTTGAGCAGGCTCACGCCGGCGCCCTTCAGGAACTGTGTCCGGATCGGCGTCGTCACGCGCGCCTCGAGTACTACCCGAGTCGCGGTACTCCGCCGTGCATCCTGGCCGACGTGAGCATCCTGGCCGACGTCAGCCTGGCCTGACTGTCCCCTTGAGACGGGCACCGTGGCCGACCCTTCCGCCGAGCCCGGCTCCCGCACCGGCACTTCCCCCGGCGCGCGCAACAGCCCGATGCCCATCCACACGAGATACAGCGCACCCGCAAGAGTCAGGATGCTCAAGAGCGCCGGCAGCTTCGCAACGAGCACGCCCACACCTGCTGCAACCACGAGCGTCGCGACCAGGTGGCCCGAGAGCATCCCGAGAATACCCGGCAGCGGCGAACGGTTTCGCAGCGCGGACGCGATCGCGTAGGCCCAGTCCGCACCGGGCGTGATGATGAAGAGAATCGCAACGAACCAAAACTGCAGAATCAGCGAAGCATCCATCGGTCCTCCCCCACGCCTAAACCCGACTGCCGCGCCGAGTTACCTGATGCCGAAGATGCTACGGAGAAATTCGCGAAAGGTGTTTCGATAATTTCGCCAGAACCGCGCTCCAGCTGGAATAATTAAGCCCATGGATGCGATCGATCGGAAGATTCTTGCGTTGCTTCAGGAGGACGGCCGGAAAAGCGTCACGGACCTCGCGACCGAGGTCGGCCTGAGCCTTTCCGCTTGTCACCGCAGGGTGCGCGAGCTCGAGCAGTCGGGCGCGATCGAACGCTACCGCGCGGTGATCTCACCGGATGCGGTGGGCCTGCATTTCGAGGCCATCGTCTTCGTGACGATGGAACGCAGCGACCAGAACTCCGTCGCCGCGTTTGAGGATGCGGTGAGTGACCTCCCCAACGTCGTTGAGGCTGAGCGGCTCTTCGGCGATCCCGACTTCATGCTGCGCATCCTCACCACTGGCCTCAAGGCCTATCAGGAGTTCTACGACAACGAGCTCGGCGGCCTCCCAGGCGTGCAGAAGCTCACGTCAACGCTCGTCATGAAGCGAGTCGGCCGCGACCGGACGGTCCCGGTGTAGGGAACTGTCTCGAGCCGTGCGTTCACGGTCGAGCAGTGACTGCTTGACATCGGTGCCCCACGCGAATCCCCCGAGCGACCCGTCCGAGCGCAGCACTCGGTGGCACGGCACAAACAGTGCAGGGGAGTTTTTTGCGCAGACCGAGGCCGCGGCACGCACCGCGTTCGGACTACCAAGTCGCCGCGCAAACTCGGTGTAGTTCAGCGGCTCGCCGGGCGGAATTCGCCGCAGTTCGCGCCACCCGCGCTGCTGCAGCGCTGTGCCGTGTTGGCGCACGGGAACCTCCATCGCCGGCTGCATGTCGCCCGCGTAGTACCCGACGACGGCCTTCGCGGCCTGCGTCTCCCCCTCGACGAGCTCGAATGGCCGAAGCGTGCGGTGGATGCGCTCCAAGACTTCAAGCGCATCCCCGGTCCAGCCGGATGCGAGGACGCGACCCTGCGCATCCTCGATCAGCGTAAACGGGCCGTCCGGGGTGTCGATCGTCTCGACCGTCGCCGACTCCTGCTCAGTTTCCTGTCGTCGCTGAAACATGTGCGTCCTCCTTCAGAGATGCGTGGACCCGCCACAGGTGGGCCATGAGATAACTGCGCCAGGGCGCGAATCGGGCCGCCCACTCGATGAGGCCCTTCGCGTCGCTCGGCACGCCCGCGCGTTGTGCGCCCGCCCGGAGTGCGCTGTCGCCGGGCAAGAGCACGTCCGGATCACCGACCACGCGCATCCTCACATAATCCGCCGTCCAGGGACCGATGCCCGGCCTCGCAAGCAGCGCCGCGCGCTGTTCGTCCCCGTCATCGGCGACGGTCAGCGTGAGCGAGCCATCCGCGAGCGCCCCGGCCGTCTCGGTGATCGCCCGGATGCGCGCCCCGGGTCCCCGGAGCACCTCGTGCCCGCGCGCCGCGATCGTCGCCATCGTCGGAAACAGTCGATCCGTCGCATCCTCCGACCCGCCCGCCGACTCGCGCTGTGGTGACTCGCGCTCTGGCGACTCAATCCGTTCGCCGAGTGCATCCACGAGCCGGGTCAACGCCGTCCGCGCCGAAGCGACCGACACCTGCTGCCCGATCATCGCCCGAATCAGCATCTCGTGCGGGTCTGCCGCACCCGGGACCCGGATGCCCGGCGTACCGGCAACCAGCGGCGCGATTTCGGGATGCTGCGCAAGCGCCGCGTCGATCGCGAGCGGATCGGCATCGAGGTCGAAGAGACGCCGGATGCGCGCCACCAGCATCCCGAGATCCGCCAGTTCGGTGACCCGTGCCCGCAGGCGCACCCGGCCGGGCGAGGCCGCATCCTCGCGCACCTCAAAGGATGCTGGGCCGGAGGGCAGCGCGAGGGTTCGCGCGAAGCTCGCCTCGGTCGCGCGTTCCATGCCCGCGACGGCACGTTCGGCCATCCAGCGGAAGACGCCGCGGATATCCAACGGCGCGCGGGCAGGGAGCACGAGGTCGATCACGGTCGGTGTTGGAGACAGTGCCGCGGCGGGAGAGTGTGCGGCTGCCTGTGCTGGACCCGAAGCCGGGGTCGAGCCCACGCCGCGGCTGCGCGAACGCAGTTCGGACGGCGTCATGCCAAACACCTCACGGATAGTGTCGTTGCACTGCCGGATGCTGCCGAAGCCGGCGGAGAACGCAACCTCGGAAACGCCGAGGCTCGTGCCGGTCAACAGCATCCTGGCGGTCTGGGCACGCTGCGACCGGGCAAGCGCGAGCGGGCCCGCCCCGAGTTCCGCCGAGAGCACCCGGGTGAGGTGCCGCGAAGAGTAGCCTAGGCGACCGGCGAGCGCGTCCACGCCCTCGCGCTCGACGATGCCATCGGCGATAAGCCGCATGGCACGGCCAACGACATCGCGGCGGGTATCCCACTCGGGAGAACCGGGCGCGGCCTCAGGCAAGCAGCGCTTGCAGGCACGGAATCCGGCTTCGTGGGCCGCCGCGCTCGTCGGATAGAAGGTGACGTTCGCCCGCTTCGGCGTGCGTGCTGGGCACGATGGTCGACAGTAAATTCCGGTGGAGCGCACCGCCATGATGAACTGCCCGTCGAAGCGCCGGTCGCGCGCTTCAACGGCGCGATAACGCTCATCGAAGGATGCCGGTGCCGTTGTCATGTCACCAGCCTGACACGAAGTGCGGCCCGAAACTAGCGGAAATCGGACACGGCGCTCGACTGCGCAACAGCTCCGGCGAAACCGCTTCGCACTGCTCTCGTTGCCCACGCCGCCAGCCCTGCTGCGTTCGGAATTGCCGACGCGAAGCGTCAAGCTGAAGCCACGAGGTTCTGGGATTACTTGGCGCGAATCTGCGGCAGTTCGATGAGATTCGCGTCGATACCTGCGAGGTACTGAGCACCCTCTGGTGAAAGCGCGAGTTCTTTTCGCTTGGCCCCGGTTCGAGGCGCGTCCCGCTCTTCGCTCAACAGAAACCCTGTGTCTTGAAGGCGCTTCACGGTGCGGTAGAGGCCTCGCTCCGTGATCTGCCATCCGGTGGTGATGGTCAGATGGTTGAGGAGTTCCGCGATGGTCACGGGTTGATGAATCTCGACAAGACGAAGGATGACCGGCGACAGCATGGCCTTCTTATATGTCTCAACCCAGGACTCGACCCGACCGGACAGCCACTCTTCGCTCTCCTCTGCGTGCATCGGGGTCATGCTTTAGTCCTCCCAGCCCCGACCGAGGACGGTGCCGAGCAAGTGGATGAGGAGCCCGAGACCCCACGCAGCGGTCATGATGAGTGTCGCACCGAACCACGGGGTCGTCAGCAGATCACGAGACACAGTTTCGAAGCCCTCGGGCCCGGAACCCAGAATCAATGTGCGCAGGACGGCATGCGCGTTGAACGATGTCGTCACTGTGACGAACGCGATGGCATGAGCAACCGCCACTCCGTACCGCACTTGGGTAAGGCGACGGTAGTTGCGCCACAACCAGACAACGATTCCGAGCGCGACAGCAGCGGTCAACAGCCCCACGAACGGGGTGATCTCGCCGCCAGCGAGCGCGATCGTCGCTTGTGTTACCCCCATCGCGACTATTAGCGCGAGGGCGTAGGGCAGGAGGATGGCTCGTGAATTTACGGTTCTCGGAGATGTAATTGTCGTATCCATGTAGGTACTGTACCACTGGCATAGTACCTATGGAAGTCAGCGATTCTTCCGTGGCAACGACCTGCCGACGTCGTGCCAACAGACTGACAAGAAGTGCGGCTCGAAATGAGCGGAAATCGGATACGGCACTAGGGGTTGGCACGCTCGCTCAGTGCACGCTCGCTCAGTGCAGCCTCGCTCAGTGCAAACTCGCTCAGTGCAAACTCGGGCGATAGACGAGTTCCTGGATGCGGCCATCGAACGTGCGACTCGACACCATGTCGAGGTCAAAGTCGGCCGCGCCCGCAAAGATCGGCGCGGTTCCAGTGACGCCGGTGATGACGGGGAAGATCGTCACCTGCACGAAGTCGACAAGCCCCGCGGCCATCGCGGCACGGTTCAACGCGAGACTCCCGTGCGACCGAAGCGGTACTGGCGACTCCGCCTTCAACCGAGCGATGATCTCGGCCCCGTCACCCCGCTCGAGCGTCGCGTCCGGCCAATCGAGAGGTGCCTCGTGCGAGCTTGAAATGACGGTCGTCGGCGCGAACTTCATCCGCGTATTGACGGGATCTTCGGCCTCGCGTTCGCGCGTCATCGATCCGAGGAAGCGCTGAAACATCCGGAACGTATTCGCGCCGAGCACTAGCCGGAAGCCCTGCCCGTACTGCTCGGCGCGGTGCGCGATAAATTCTGGCCCCTGCTTGCCCCAGTAGCCGCCCCAGTCACCATCGGCGTTGAACGAGCCGTAGCCGTCGAGACTGCAGAACACGTCGAATGTATAGGGTGCCGTCATGATGGCCTCGATCCGCTGTCGCAGCGCTGTCCTGGCGCTGTTTCGACACCAGGCTAGAGCCGCGTGCTTCGGGTTGGCCGGATGCGCGTCAATGCCACGAGCCGGCGCACGCGCGCAACCTCGCGGCACATCAACCGGCACATCAGACGCAAAGAACCCCCGACCTCGGGAACTAAATCCCAGGTCGGGGGTTGTTTTTTCTCTGTGCGCGTGGGGGACTTGAACCCCCACGCCCTTGCGGGCACTGGCACCTGAAGCCAGCGCGTCTACCATTCCGCCACACGCGCGCAAGGGAATACGCTAGCACAGTGAGCGCGCACCACGCTAATCAGGCCCGGTATTCTGTCGTTCTCACCGCGGATAGCCCGGCACTCATCCGCGCCTATTACTATGCACAACGACCGGCGCAGCATATAGCGTGCGCAGACAACCAAGGAGACACGTGGGAATTCTCGACAAGTTCGAGCGCGGATTGGAGCGCACGTTCAATGGCGCCTTCGCGAAAACTTTCCGCTCCGGCCTGCAGCCGGTCGAGATTGTCTCGGCGCTCAAGCGTGAAATGGACACGAAGACGACGATCATTTCGCGCAATCGAATCCTCGTCCCCAACCGCTTCCACGTCATCGTCTCCCCGACCGACTACGACCGGCTTGCGTCAATGGGCGACACCCTGCAGTCCTCGCTCATGCAGGAGGTCGAAAGTCACGCCGCCTCGCACCGATACCAATTTCCCGGTGGCCTGTCGATCAAGCTGATGCAGGACGATTCGCTTGGCATGGGCCAGCTGTCGATCGAGTCGCGCTCGGTCGAGGGCCGCGTGAACTGGACGCCCGTTCTCGAGGTGAACGGCATGCGTTATCCCCTCCACCAGGGTTCGAACGTGATCGGCCGCGGCTCGGATGCGCAGATCACCATCGACGACGGCGGCGCCTCCCGACGCCACGCCGAAGTGGTCTGGGATGGGCAGCGCGCGGGCGTGCGCGACCTCGGTTCCACAAACGGCACTAAACTCAATGGTCGTCGAGTCGCGCAGGCCGCACTCGAGCCCGACTCGCTCATCGAGATTGGTCGCACGCAACTCACCTTCCGGATAATTCCGGAGGCGGAGCCGAGTGACGACACGGGCTACATGCGACGACCCGGAGGTTCACAATGAGTGGGGAGCTCACGCTACTCGTCATCCGCCTCGTCTTCCTCGCGATCATGTGGATCTTCGTGTTCTCGATCGTGTATGCGCTCCGCAGCGACCTCTTCGGCTCGCGCTCGCGCGACTACCAGCAGGCAATGGCGCAGTCGCGGCAGCAGACCTTTGCCGCGGCTGGCTCAGACTCCGGCTCGAGCGGAAGCCCGGCCCCCGCTCCCGCACCGGCAGGCGCGCCGGCAAGTGCCGCGTCGCAGCCTCAGACCCAGCCCGCGCCGCCCCCACAGGCCCCGGCAGCCGCATCCGGTGCGTCCGGCACATCCGGCCAGCCCCAGCGCCTCACGAAGCTCGTCATCACGTCGGGCCCCAAGCGCGGCTTCGAGATCGAGCTCGGCACCGAGCCGCTCTCGATCGGCCGCGCGCGCGATGCCGATGTGTGCATCCAGGACGACTACACGTCGACTCGCCACGCGCGCCTGCTCAACTGGGACGGGGCATGGATGCTCCAAGACCTCGATTCGACCAATGGCACCTTCATTAACGGTGAGCGAGTGAGCCAGCCGGTCGAGCTTCGCAGCGGCGTTCCGGTGCGAATCGGCACGACCACCTTTGAGCTGCGTTAATGCCGAAAGTCGTTCGCGCGGGTGCCGTATCGCACGTCGGTCGAGTCCGGTCCAATAACCAGGACTCGGGCTTCATCGGCAAGCACGTTTACGGCGTCGCCGACGGCATGGGCGGCCACGCGGGTGGCGACGTCGCGTCCTCAATCGCAGTTCGCCACCTCGCCGAGAACGATCAGCTCTACGACACGGTCGAGGAGGCCAAACAAGGCCTGACCGAGGCCCTCCTCGAGGCAAACTCGCTCATTACCGAAGCGGTCGAGGAGCACAGTGAGCTTCGCGGTATGGGTACGACCGCCGATCTCATCACGCGCGTTGATGACGAGATGGTGATCGCGCACATTGGCGATTCGCGCGTGTATCGCTTCCACGAGGGCGAGCTCGAGCAGGTCACGATCGACCACACCTTCGTGCAGCGCCTCGTGGATGCGGGCCGCATCACGCCCGAGGAAGCGCTCGTGCACCCTCGACGATCCGTGCTCATGCGCGTGCTTGGCGACGTCGAGACCAACCCGGATGTGGACACCTACGTCGTGCCGGCCGTCGAGGGCGACCGCTGGCTGCTCTGCTCCGACGGGCTCTCGAGCTATGCCGAAGAATCCCAGATTGCGGAGGTGCTCGCCCGTACCGTCGAGTCCTCCCGCGAGGTCGCGGATGATCTCGTGCAAATCGCGCTCGACAACGGCGCTCCCGACAACGTCACCGTCGTCGTCCTCGAGCTCGGCAACCGCCCCCTCGAGCCGATGCGCAGCCGCATCGTCGGCGCCGCGGCCAACCCGCTCAAGTACGCGTCCCGCGCTCCCCGCCGGGCCAAGCGCATCCTGCCGGACATGCTGCAGTCGAGCCGCCGCCTCGCGCAGCTGCCGGAGCGCGAAGAGTTCGTGCCGCCGAGCGACGAGTTCCTGCAGCAGCTCGTCGACGAGGAGCGCCGCCGCAAGCGCTGGCGGCGCATCACGTGGGCTGCCGCAGCGATCGTGCTGCTCGGGGTCATGGCGGGTGCATCCGCGCTCGCCTACTCGTGGACGCAGCAGCAGTACTACGTTGGCACGTACGAAGACCAGGTCGCGATCTACCAGGGCGTCCAGGCGACCCTTGGCCCGTGGGAGCTTTCGACCATGATTGAAGAGTCGGATATCTCGGTGGATGACCTTCCCGCCTACCAGCACATGCAGGTAACCTCGACCATTCCGTTCTCGTCGCTTGATGAGGCGCGGGCGCTCGTAGAAAGGTTGGAGGATGCAGTCAAGAACTAGCGCACCAGCTGGCGAGACGTCGCAGTCGCTCCCCAAGCCCAAGCGCCAGCGCACGCAGGGTCTACGCAACATGGAACTCGGCTTCCTGATCTTTGCGTACGTCATTGTGCTCGCCGCCCTTCTGCAGGTGCAGCTCGGGGTCACGGGGGCGTTCGACTTCCAGGCCCTCGCGCTCCTCGGCTTCGTCGCGATCCTGACGCTCGCGATGCACGTCGTCCTCCGCTTCATCGCGCCCCAGGCCGACCCGTTCATCCTGCCGATCGCCACGACGCTCAATGGTCTCGGCATCTCCATGATCTATCGGCTCGAGCTCGGTGGCGTCGAGACCGCCAACTCTTTCGCGCAGATCCTCTACACCGGCATCGGCGTCGCGTTCGGCATCGCCGTGCTGTTCTTGGTGCGCAACCACCGCATCCTGCAGCGGTACACGTACCTCTTCGGGCTCATTTCCCTCGTGCTCCTACTCCTGCCGCTCATCCCGGGCCTCGGCGTCTCGGAGGCGAACGCGCGCGTGTGGATCTCGATCGGCCCGTTCAACTTCCAGCCGGGTGAGATCGCGAAGGTCACCATCGCGATCTTCTTCGCCGGCTACCTCGTGACCGCCCGCGACTCGCTCTCGATGGTGAGCCGCAAGTTCCTCGGCATGAAGCTGCCGCGGATGCGCGACCTCGGCCCCATCCTCGTCGTCTGGGCGATCTGTATGGCCATCCTGGTCTTCCAGCGCGACCTCGGCACCTCGCTGCTCTACTTCGGGCTCTTCCTCGTGATGATCTTCGTATCGACGGGCCGGATCTCCTGGGTCGTGATCGGCCTCGTGCTGTTCGTGGCCGGCGCGACCGTCGCCGCGTTCAACATCAGCTACGTGAACTGGCGCGTGATGGCCTGGCTCGATCCGCTCAGCCCCGAGCATTATGACGCGGTCGGCGGCAGCTATCAGCTGGTGCAGGGGATGTTCGGCCTCGCCAACGGCGGGCTGATCGGCACGGGCCTCGGCCAGGGCCGCCCCGACATCACGCCGCTCGCCGAGAGCGACTTCATCATTGCCGCCCTGGGCGAAGAGCTGGGACTCGCCGGTCTCTTCGCGATCCTGTGCCTCTACCTGCTGTTCGTGGCGCGCGGCTTCCGCATCGGCCACCAGGGCGGGGATGACTTCGGTCGCCTCCTCGCGACCGGCCTCGCGTTCGTGATCGGCCTGCAGGTATTCATCGTCGTCGGTGGCGTCACCCGCGTCATCCCCCTGACCGGTCTCACGACACCGTTCCTCGCCGCGGGTGGCTCGAGCCTCCTCACGAACTGGATCATCGTCGCCATCCTGCTCAGGCTGAGTGACACCGTGAAGACCTCAAGTACTCCGCAAATCAAGCCAGCATCGCAGGAGGTGCGTCCATGAGCCGCAATATCCGCGTCGTTGGCATCGTCCTGCTCGCGATGTTCCTCGCCCTGTTTGGGTCGTCAACGTACATTCAGTTCGTCCAGGAGCCGGAGCTCGTCGCCGACGGCCGCAACACCCGAACGCTCCTGGCGAGCTACGAGGTGCAGCGCGGCCCGATCCTCGTCGACGGCAACCCGATCGCATACTCCGAGGCCGATGGCTCGTCGTACATGTACCAGCGCGTGTACACCGATGGCGAGGTCTACGCCCCGATCACGGGCTATTACTCGGCCAACCAGGGCGCGACGCAGCTCGAAGAGGCGATGAACGCCGAGCTCTCGGGCACCGCCGACTCGCAGTTCTTCACGAGCTTGCGCGCGCTGTTCACTGGCGAGGAGCCCGCCGGTGCCGCGATCGAGACCACGATCAACCCAGCGGCCCAGCAGGCCGCCTGGGATGCGCTTGAAGGTCGCCCAGGTGCCGTGTTTGCGTACAACCCCGAAACCGGCGCGATCTACGCGATGGCGAGCACGCCGAGCTACGACCCGAACACGCTCGCGATGCACGATGACGCGACGGTTATCGAGAACTACAACGCGCTCATCAATGACCCGTCGAATCCGATGATCAACCGCGCGATCGGCGGCAACATGAACCCGCCGGGTTCGGTGTTCAAGCTGGTCGTCGCCGCGGCCGCACTTGAAGAGGGCATCGTGACGGCGGACTCCGAGCTCGATAATCCGGAGTCATGGACGCCGCCGGGGACCACCAAGCCCGTCTACAACCCGAACCACGGTCAGAAGTGTGGCTCCGGCGAGAAGACGACGCTTCACATCGCGCTGCAGTACTCCTGCAATATCCCCTTCGCGCAGCTCGCCGTCCAGCTCGGCGACGAGAAGATTCGTGCGATGGCCGAGGCCTTCGGCTTCAACAGCTCGGTGTCCATCCCGATGGAATCGGACCCGAGTGTCTACCCGACCGAGGACCTCGACGACGCGTTCACCGCCCAGACCGGCTTCGGCCAGTTCGAGGTTCGCACCACCCCGCTGCAGATGGCCATGGTCGCGGGCACGATCGCCAACGGCGGCGATATGATTCAGCCAACGTTGATCGAACAGATCATGACCCCGAGCCTCCAGGTCGTCCAGGGTCCGCAGGTGGAGTCGATGGGAACGGTGATTTCCCAAGAGACCGCCACGGCGCTCACCTCGATGATGCAAGACAGTGTCGCCAATGGCGTCGCATCCAACGCCCAAATTGCGGGCGTGGATGTGGCAGGCAAGACCGGTACTGCGGAGAATGGTGAGGGTGAACCGTACTCGCTATGGTTCACCGGGTTCGCCGAATTGGATGGTCAGCAGGTCGCGGTGGCCGTGGTGTTGGAAGACGGCGGCGGAATGGGACAAAGCGGAACGGGAAACGGCTTAGCGGCCACGATAGGACAGCAAGTGATTAAGGCGGTGCTTGAGCTATGAGGCCTGGGCAGGGAGTCACATTCGGCAACCGGTACCAACTGGGAAGCCGCATCGCCATTGGTGGCATGGGTGAAGTGTGGGAAGCCACCGACCTCGTAATAGGGCGCCAGGTTGCGATCAAGATCCTGAAGGATGAGTACATGGGGGACCCCGGGTTCCTCGAACGATTCCGCGCCGAGGCCCGTCACGCCGCACTCGTCAACCACGAGGGCATCGCGAATGTCTACGACTACGGTGAGGAAAACGGTTCCGCTTTCCTCGTCATGGAGCTCGTCCCCGGCGAGGCGCTGTCCACGATCCTTGAGCGCGAGCGCGTGCTGCCCTCGGACCAGGTCATGGATATCGTCGCGCAGACGAGCGCCGCACTGTCCGCAGCTCATCGCGCTGGTCTCGTGCACCGTGACATCAAGCCCGGAAACTTGCTCATTACCCCCGACCACCGGGTGAAGATCACCGACTTCGGTATCGCCCGGATCGCCGACCAGGTGCCGCTCACCGCGACCGGCCAGGTCATGGGTACCGTCCAATACCTGTCGCCCGAGCAGGCCTCGGGGCAGCCGGCCACCGCATCCACCGACATCTACTCGCTCGGCATCGTGGCGTACGAGGCGCTCGCTGGGCGTCGCCCGTTCACTGGTGAGTCGCAGGTCGCGATCGCGATGGCGCACATCAACGACCAGCCTTCCCCGTTGCCGGTAACCGTGCCGGAACCGGTCCGAAACCTGGTCATTGCGTCGATCGCCAAAGACCCAAAGGATCGTCCAGAGTCGGCCGAGGCCTTCTCGCGCGCGGCCTCCGCGCTCCGCGACGGCAACGTGCAGCGCGCGGCCCAGGCTGTTCCCGCCGTGCTCGGCCAGCCGGGGACGCAGGCGACCGCGCAGCTCGACCAGACCCAGGTCCTCAGCAGCGACAACCGACCCACCACCGTGCTTTCTGGGCCGGCGGATGCGGACGGCATCGACTCCCTACTCGGCGACACCCGCGAGCAACGCTCCGTGGGCACCGACGTCGAGAAATCGGAGGAGGACGAGGAAGAGAAACCCAAAAGTGGCCAATGGCGATGGTGGCTCGTAGCCGCGATCGCGCTGCTCGCAATCGCCCTCGGCATCCTCGGGTACGCGATGCTCAGCAGCGGTAACCCCGAGCCGACGCCCACCCCGACGATCACGCAGAGCGCGCCCGAGACCACCGAGCCGACGCAAAGCGAGCCGGAGACGGTATCGGTGAACGCATCCGACTACGTCGGCCTCACCTACGACGAGGCCGCAAGCAAGGTCAGCGAACTCGGCCTCACGCCCGTTCGGGTCGAGGGCGACGCGGCGCAGAATGAGTCGGATGTGGGCGTCGTCTACGACGTGAACCCGACCGGAAACGTCCGCCCGGGTGCGAGCGTGTCGCTGCTCGTCTACGCCAAGCAGGACCCGCTCGAGGGTCCGGCAAGCGCGCCGCAGGTCGGCACGAACGGCACTGAACTCGTCGTCTCCGGCCTCGACGCCTCGTGCCCCGCCGGACGACCCTTCGAGGGCTTCACCGTGACCACCACATGGTCTGATGGCTCAACGGAGACCCACTCGACCTCGGATTCCTCGCTCACCGCGAGCATCCCGAGCGGCGCGACCTCCGTGAATGTGTCCTACGTGCGCTCGTGCGGTGGCCAGGACTCGCCGTCCTCGCCCGCGACGCAGTTCGCGATCAACCTGCCTGCTCCGCCGAATGACAATTCCGGCAGTGGTTCCGGCAGCGGCTCTGGAAGTAACAGCGACAGCGCTACAACCGGTGACACGAGCGGTAACAGTGACTCGGGCGGGCTGGGCGGCGCGAGTGATTCTGGCAGCGCGGATTCGTCCGCTGATACCGCCACCGATCCGAACCCGCCTGAAACCCAAACGGCGCCCTAATCGCGCGGTCGCTAGACTGAGCACCTTACGCATGTCCTAACGGGCGCCCCCAACTTCGAGGAGTTTGTGTCGTGATTCAGACGCAACGCACGCTCGCCGACCGATACCTCATCGGTCGACGCATAGGCCGAGGCGGCATGGCGGAGGTCTATGCGGCCACCGACCAACGGCTCGGGCGGCGCGTTGCGGTCAAACTCCTGCACACGAACCTCGCGACCGAACCGGCTTTCCGCAAGCGCTTCCGCCAAGAGGCACAGGCCGCAGCCCGAATGACGCACCCGACGATCGTGCGCGTGTTCGACGCGGGTGAGGACACCTTCGTGCGCGACGACGGCTTTGAGATCACCGTGCCGTACATCGTGATGGAATTCATTGACGGTGACCACCTCGGCCAAATCATGTCCGAGGGCATCCTGCCGCCGGACAAGATCGAAAAGTACATGTCGGGCATCCTGACCTCGCTCGAGTACTCGCACCGTGCCGGCGTCGTGCACCGCGACATCAAGCCCGCGAACATCATGGTCACGACCAACGACGAGGTCAAGGTCACCGACTTCGGTATCGCGCGCGCGATCTCCGACACCGCCGGAACAATCGCCCAGACGACCGCGATTCTTGGCACCGCATCCTATTTCTCGCCCGAGCAGGCTCGCGGCGAGACCGTCGACGGCCGAAGCGACCTGTACTCGGCGGGCATCGTCCTCTACGAGATGCTCACGGGGCGCGTGCCGTTCCAGGGCGACTCGGCCGTGGCAGTCGCGTACCAGCACGTCACCGAGCCGCCGCGCCGCCCGAGTGAGGTTAATTCGCAGGTCTCCCCGGCGCTGGATGCGGTGGTGCTGAAGGCGCTCGCCAAGCGGCGCGAGGATCGCTATCAGACGGCCGCGGAGTTCCGCGCCGACCTCCAGAACGCCTTCCAGGGCGTTTCCCCCTCCTACGTGGCCGCAGCGGCCGACGACAACCCCACCGAGCTCTTCGGCCCCGGGCCGACCGCAGTGGATGCGACCGAGTCCGCGCTCCAGAACATGAGCACCGACGACGACCGCGCCCCACAGGTGCAGCGGCGTCCGCCAGCGATGTGGATCTGGGGTGCCGCGGGACTCGTCGTGGCCGTGATCATCGGCGTGCTGATCTGGGTCATGCTGTTGCCCAAGGAGGGCCAGCTCCCTTCAGCGAGCGTGGTGGTGCCCGACGTGGTCGGACTGGATGAGACGGAGGCAACGGCCACCCTCGAGGAGCTTGGGCTCGTCGTAGACGTGGAGACCGCGCCGAGCGACGAAGTCGAGATCGACTTCGTGATGGCGCAGACCCCGCCGCCCGAGTCGTCCATCCCCCACGGCGATCCCGTGACGATCACCGTCTCGGCCGGGCCAGCATCAATCTCGGTGCCGAACCTCAATACACTGACAGAGGACCAAGCGAAGGCCGCACTTGAGGCCGTGGGTCTCACCCTCGGATCGGTGTTCACGGAAGACTCGCCTTCCGTGCCGCAAGGCCAGGTCATCCGCAGTCAACCGGGGGGCGGCTCTGCGGCTGCGCCCGGCAGTGGCGTCGACATCTACGTGTCGAACGGCCAGGTAACTATTCCAAACTTCATCGGCGAGAACCTCGAGAGCGCCGAGGAGGTTGTCGCGTCCCTGGGCCTGCGCGTCGAGCGACAGCCCGATTACTCGTGCGTCGCGCAGGATGGCTGGCCGATCACGCAGCAGTCCGTACAGCCCGGCCGCGTAGACCAGGGCTCGACCGTCGGCCTGACCTACTGCGACGGCACCGAGCCGGATCCCGCACCGCCAGCGAACGACCCGGGCGACACCACTCAGGACGACACTCCAGCACCGCCCGAGACCGATGCCGCGGGCAACGCCGACAGCACCAACGGCAATGGCAACGGCACCCCAGGCGGGAATAACGGGAACGGCAATGGCACGCCAGGCGGCAACAACGGGAACGGCAACCCCGGTGGCCTGCGCGGGAGCGACTAAGTCGCAGTTAGCTCCGCGCGGCTGACGGCTAGCGCTCGCTGCACGTGGTTAGGTGCACGCGGCTAGTAGCTCGCGACTGTGGTCACGTCCACGCCACTCGTGGACATGCCCATCGACACCGTAATGTCCTGCGTGTTCGGGAGCACGATGTTCGCGTCGACCCACGGGAACACCCACGTCACGAGGGCATAGAGCACCGCGGCGATCAGGGCGAGGTACACGAGCAGCTTGACCGGCCAGGGGCCTGGAATCGCTCGCCAAAGAGCTCCGTACATTAGAGGTCACCTCCGGTGTCCTGGTTGCCGTTGTTGGCGCGTGCGTTGACCGTGTCGGCAATCTCGGCGGGCGGCCCCTCCGAGCGCGGCACGAAGTCGACCAGCACCGTGTAGGCAACCTGTCGCTCGAGCGAGGATGTGTAGATCGGGTTACACGTCTGCAGAATCATGATCCGGTCCTCGCTCTTCATGTCGGGGTGACGGGGGACGTCCGCTAGGACCGAGACTTCGCTCGGGAGCACGTACTCACCGGAACGATACGTGTAGACATACCAGCCGTCGACCGTCTCGATGTAGACGTTGTCGCCCACCGAGAGGTCGGGGACCTCCTTGAACGCGGAGCCATATCCCCAGCGGTGACCGGCGATGACGAAGTTCCCCACGGACCCGACCGGGTCGGAGGACTCGTACGCCCCGACGTACTGGTCGAGCACGCCGTAGAAGGATGTACCGGTCGCGATCGTGCGCGAGAAGTCACCTTCCCAGGCGGGCACGTAGAGCACGGCAAAGGGCTGACCCTCACCCTCGGGCATCGCTCGGATCGGGATGCCGCTCTCGTCAAGTTCCGGCGCATCCGCCGTCTGATAATCCTGCTCAAACTGCTGGCTGAGGCTCGCACCCGCCTCGTCCTGAGCGCTTCCCGCGAGGCCGTCGTAATAGAAATACTTCCAGCCGATAAACAGCAGCAGCAGCGCGCCAACGGTCAGGAGCAATTCACCAAGAACGCCGGTGAAGGTAACCTTCGGCCGGCGTTTGGCTGCTGCTCTTCTCCCGCTTTTCTTGCGGGGCGAGCTGTGCTGGAGTGCAGTCATGCGGCAATTGTATGTGGCTAGACTTGACGCATGCCCAAGGAGACAGCCTCAACCCCTGCCGAGAACGAGTCCGACGCGACGGAAACCGAGGCGGAGACCACCTCAGAATCGAAGCCCGAGCTCACCGAGAAGGAGCGAATCGAACGCTCGAAGGAGATCGCGGCGAAGGCCAAGGGGAAGACTCCCAAGAAGGGCAAGGCGACCCCGAAGCGCAACGCCAAGTCGAAAAAACTCGAGGTCGAGGAGACCAAGAACGCTGGCAAGACGAAGGAACAGCTGCGCGCATCCGGGAAGAAGCAGCGGCCAGCTGACGCGAACCCGGTGTGGTTCAAGCCGATCATGTTCGGCTTCCTCATCGTCGGCTTCCTCTGGATCCTCGTGTACTACCTCTCACAGGGTTACTTGCCGGTGCGCGCGCTTGGTGACTGGAACATCCTCGTCGGCTTCGGCATCGCGCTCGTCGGCTTCCTCATGATGACCAATTGGAAATAGCTAGCTGTGGATAACTCGACGGGGTGTGAATTACAACGGTGTAATTCTCCCCAGCTGTGAATAACCCTGTGGATAACTCTCCACAGGGTTATTTGCTGCCTACCGGAGCATCCCGTTTACCGGAGCATCCCGTTTACCGGAGCATCCCGATGAGCGGCGGCAAAGCGATACACAAGACGCCAACGAGCACCTGCAGCCACAGGCCGACCTTGCTCTTACCGCCCTTGCGGAGATCGCGGATCGTGAGCCAGCCACAGAGCGCGCCCACGAGCAGCCCACCGAGGTGCGCCTCCCAAGAGATACCGGGGTTGAAGAACGCGACGACCACGTTGATGCCGATCAGCACGAACATGGACGACATGTCTTGGCGGGTCTGCCGCAGCACGACGAACCACGCGCCGAAGAGGCCAAAAATTGCGCCCGAGGCGCCGACCACTGCGGTGTCGGGGGAAATGATCGCGACCGCGAGCGAGCCGCCGAGTGCGGACACGAGATAGAGCAGCAAGAAGCGTGCGGAGCCGAGCAGCGGCTCGAGTGCCCGGCCGAATATCCACAGCGTGAGCGTGTTGGTTGCCAGGTGCATGAGCGAGCCGTGCAAGAAAGCCGAGGTGAGCATCCGCCACGGCTCGAAGGCAACGGCGCCGGTGGCCGTATGGTGCTGGAGGTCCGTGTACTGCGGGGAGTAGGTGAACAGGAAGTCGATGATGGGCGTGCCCATCGTGCGGGTGAGCCACTGGAGGAGATACACCACCACGATGATCCCCATCAGGGTGTAGGTGACGGGCGTACCCGAACCGATCAAGCGCGACTTCCAGGTGCGCTTCGGCCGCTGCTCCTGCATCCGAGCCCTACCCTCTTTCATGCATTCGGGACAAATAACCCCGACCGGCGCCTGCGTCTGACACTGGGGGCAAATCGTGCGGCCGCATCGCTGGCAGAGGACGAAGCTCTGCCGGTCGGGATGGCGGTAACAGTAGTTGCTGGTGTCTTGAGGCGTGCCGGTCGGGGTTGTCATCGATGGTGCGAGTGCGGCTTTAGAGCTGCTCGACCTCGACCGACTCGATTACGACATCATCGAGCGGGCGGTCGCGGCCGTCGGTCTCAACGCCTTCGATCTCGTCAACCACGCGCTTCGACTCTTCGTCGGCAACCTCACCGAAGATGGTGTGCTTGCCCACGAGCCAGCCGGTGTTTGCGGTCGTGATGAAGAACTGCGAGCCGTTGGTGCCGCGACCGGCCATCTTGCCGGCGTTCGCCATTGCGAGGACATAGGGCTCGTTGAAGTTCAGCTCGGGGTGAATCTCGTCGTCGAAGACGAAGCCGGGGCCGCCCGAACCGGTGCCGGTGCGGTCGCCGCCCTGGAGCATGAAGTCGGTGATGATGCGGTGGAAGACGACGCCATCGTAGAAGGGGGTGTTTTCCTTCTTCTCGCCCGTTTCCGGGTCGGTCCACTCGAGCTCACCCGTGGCGAGACCGGTGATGATCTTCACGGTGTTCGGCGCGTGGTTGCCGAAGAGGTTGAGCTTGATGTCGCCATGGTTGGTGTGCAGTGTCATGACTGCAGTCGCATTACTCATGCTGCTTATCCAAGCACAGCGAGTTCCAGGATTTGTGCAAAGCGCCGTGACAAGATTAGGTCATCGCAAACGCGCCATTTCATTTATCGCCGGAGGTAGTAATGGGAATGTCCAGGAAGAACACGCGCAAGCTCAATCGTCTCCGCCGAGACGCAGATCGACTTTGGGGCGAGCAGCAGGCGGTCTTCGCCAAGGCTCGCGAGCTCAGCGGTCGCGGTGTCGAATCCGCACGCGACTACGCAGACGCAGAGGTGCTCCCCGTTGTCCGCAAGAGCGTAGACAATGTCCGCCCCGCATTCGAGCGCGGCGTCGAGTCGGGTCGCACGGCACTGCACAAGGCCGAGTCGGCGCTGCAGCGCAACGTCATTCCTGCAATCGCTGAGGCAGGCGGCAACGTGTCCGGTGCCGTTCGCGAGTTCGTCGACTCCAACAAGACCGTCCAGCAGGTGCAGTCGCGCGGCGAGAAGTTCGCGAAGGAAGCAGCGAAGCGCGTCGAGGAGCTGCAGAAGCAGGTCGCCAAGGAGCAGAAGAAGCAGAAGAAGCAGAAGTCGGGCATCGGCGTCGGTGGCTGGTTCGCAATCGGTGCCGGTGTCGCGGCCCTCGCAGCCGTGGGTTACGCGCTGTGGCAGACCTTCCGCGCGGACGACGACCTCTGGATCGCCGACGAGGAACTGGACGCTCCCGTCCAGACCGTCACGCGCAACAACTAGCTCGCACTAGCCCTTATGCAGGGCAACGCGCAAGGCCCTTGAGTAGGGCGAAGCCCGTATCGAAAGGCCCGGTCTAGTGTCCTGATCCGTTAATTCGTTTCAGGTATTTGGCGATGGATTCGAGGATTTCCTCGGCGGTCTTGGTCCAGATGAACGGCTTCGGGTTCTCGTTCCACGCCTTCACCCAACCGCGGAGGTCTCTCTCGAGCGCTTGCACGCTGCGATGATCGGAACGCTGTAAAAGATCACGAGTAACTTCGGCGAAGAGCCGTTCAACCTGGTTGATCCATGACGAGTAAGTCGGCGTGAAGTGCATGTGAAACCGAGGGTGCTTGGCAAGCCACGCCTTAACGGTGGGGTGCTTGTGTGTGGAGTAGTTATCGCAGATCACATGCACGTCGAGGTGTTCGGGGACGTTCTTGTCGATCTTCTGGAGGAACTTCTTGAACTCGATCGAGCGATGCTTACGATGAATTGAGGAGATCACCGTCCCGTCAGCGACGTTCAGCGCGGCAAACAAACTCGTGGTGCCATGCCGGACATAGTCGTGTGAGCGCCGTTCGGGGACTCCCGGCATCATCGGGAACGCCGGTTGCGAGCGGGCCAAAGCCTGCACCTGACTTTTCTCATCCACACTGAGCACCACCGCCGACTCGGGTGGGTTCAGATAGAGGCCAACAATGTCGTAGACCTTCTCAGTAAACAGCGGGTCGTTGGAGAGCTTGAACCCTTCCTCCAGGTGGGGCTTCAACCCGAATGCCTTCCAGATCCGCCCCACTGTCGATTTCGACAGCCCCGACTTTTCCGCCATCTTCGCCCGTGACCAGTGCGTCGCGTTCTGCGGCGTCGATTCCAGCGTGTCGATGACCACCTGTTCCACACGGTCCACACTGATCAGCGCGGGGCGACCCGGCCGCGGATCGTCAACGAGCCCGTCCAGCCGCCGCTCCAGAAACCGCGAACGCCACTTGCGCACCGTCGGTAACGACACCGCCATACGATTGGCCACCTCGGAATTCGAAGCCCCAGTCGCGCATTCCAACACGATCCGAGAACGCAACGCGAGATCCTGCGCTGACTTCCGGCGACGCACCCACCGTTCCAGTTGGTCACGCTCAGTTTCAGAGAGCTTCAGTTCGGGAAGAGAAGGTCCACGTGTTGCCATACTCCATTCTACAAAACTAGCAACGAATTAACGGTGCAACACACTAGCCGCCTTTCGATAGGCTTCGCTACTCAAGGGCCTTTTGCTGTTGGCAATGCGCGCCGCGGTGGCCCATGCATTGCCGCTAGCGCACTCCCTTGCTGGCACTTCGCCAACCATGAGCGCTAACGGCAATGGGAACGTGTCACAGCTGCCATGGTGAGCCCGCACGGCAATGGCTGCGCGGGCCGTTAGCTCTTGCGCTTCGAGAGTTTCTCGAGGTGCCCGTTGCGCGGCCGCTCATGGTAGAGCCGCATCGCGACCTTGACGAGCGAGACCGTCTGCAGCGTCTTCACCTCGGACAGATCAAACCACTTTGCCTCATCGGTCGTGCCGTCGACCTCGCTTCGCAGCTCGCCGCCGGTGATGCTCGCGAGGTAGACGATCCGCACGTTTTGCAGCGGCGCCTCGCCGGGCTTACCTGCGCGCCGACGATTGCGTGCGTTCACGACGATGGAGTCGACCCCGAGCATCTGGTCAATCGACGCTTCGTAGCCGGTTTCCTCGTGAATCTCGCGAATGGCCGCGTCGTACGGGTCCTCCCCCGCCTCGACGCCGCCACCGGGGAGCGTCCAGCCGGATCGGCCGCGCGCGTTCCAGTGCGCGAGCAGGATCTGCTTATCCCTGACGATCACGCCGTAAGCACCGACACGGAATCGCAATTCGACTCCTTTCGGCGAACGGACGGATGGGCAATTGCAATAGTCTACGTCGGGACTACCTGCGCATTGCCTTCCGAGCCAGCCAGTTGCCGAGGAACTGCACAATTTGCACCACGATGATGATGATGATCACGGCAGCCCAGGTGACCCACGGGTTGAACTGACGATAGCCGTACTGGATCGCGAAGTTACCGAGGCCCTCACCACCGACGTAGCCCGCGACCGCCGACATGTCGATGACCGCGACGAACGCGTAGGTGTAACCAAGGATGAGCGGCCCGAGGCCCTCGGGGATGACGACGGTCAGGAGCGTGCGAAAACGCCCCGCGCCACTTGCGCGCGCGGCCTCGACCACGCCCGGGGGCACCGTCACGAGCGCCTGCTCGACGAGTCGGGAGATGCCGAAGGTCGCAGCGAAGGTCATCGCGAAGATCGCCATCTGATTACCGATACCGATACCGATGATCGCGCGGGCGAACGGCTGCAGCGCCGCGAGAAGGATGATGAACGGGATCGGCCGGAAGATGTTGACGATCACGTTGAGGATGTTGAAGATGAACTTGTTCTCGAGAATGTTCCCCGCGCGGGTCGCGTAGAGGGCGACGCCGAGGATTAGGCCGAGGATGCCGCCAAGCAGCATCGCCATGGCAACCAGGATGAGTGTGGTCGCAAGCTCGCCGGGAAGCTGCGGTAGCAGCTCAATGAGGCGATCGATCTGGTCTTGCATTAGTGGCTCGCCCCCTCGA
This sequence comes from Gulosibacter molinativorax, assembly GCF_003010915.2. Classification (NCBI taxonomy): domain Bacteria; kingdom Bacillati; phylum Actinomycetota; class Actinomycetes; order Micrococcales; family Microbacteriaceae; genus Gulosibacter; species Gulosibacter molinativorax. The sequence goes on from NZ_CP028426.1 coordinate 2,565,949, forward strand.
GTGTCGTGACTTGGGCAATCTGCGAAACCTGCGCGATCGACTCGCGAATCTGCGCATCCTCACCGGTGAGCTCAAACGTGAGATGTCCAAACGAGCGGCCGGACACCTCGTTCATGCCGCCGTACACGAGCTGGGCGTTGGTGCCCGGCGCGAGTAGTCGGCGGAGCACCTCGGGTTGCGCGGTCTGTTCGTCATTGACGGTTATCGTGACGAGCGTGCCGGTGTGCCGAGTGCGCAGCTCGGTGAGCTCGCGGTCACCCGGGACTCCCGGGATGATTGTCGAGACGAAGCGCTGGGTGGCCGGGTGTTGCGGATGCGCAAAGATGTCGAACACTTCGCCCTGCTCCACGACCTTGCCCTTCTCCATGACCGCAACGTGGGAGGCGATGCGCTTGATCACATCCATCTCGTGGGTAATCACCACGATCGTGAGGCCAAGCTCGCGGTTCACGCGCTGGAGGAGATCGAGCACGTCGGATGTGGTCTGTGGGTCGAGCGCGGAGGTCGCCTCGTCGGCGAGGAGGATCTTCGGCGAGGTCGACAGCGCCCGGGCGATGCCGACGCGCTGCTTCTGTCCACCCGAGAGCTGGTCCGGATAGGCACGGGCCTTGTCGGCGAGGCCGACGAAGTTGAGCAGTTCTTCGACCCGCGAGTCCCGCTGCTCCTTCGGGTAGTTCGCGACGTTCATCGGGAAGGCGATGTTGCCCGCGACATTCCGGGAGTTAAACAGGTTGAACTGCTGGAAGATCATCCCGATCTCGGTGCGCACCTTCTGCAGCTGCGACTCAGGAAGCTCGGTGATGTCCGTACCGTCGACCTCGATCACGCCCGAGGTGGTCGGTTCAAGCGCGTTGATGAGCCGCACGAGCGTCGACTTGCCGGCACCGGAGTATCCGATGACGCCGAAGACGTTGCCCTTTTGAATGTCGAGGGAGACGCCATCGACCGCGCGGATCGGCTCAGCGCCGCGCTTCGATGAAGGATATTCCTTCACGATGTCGCGCATCGAGATCATTACCATTCGCGTTCCTTTCCGTACCAGCGAAGATCGTGGCCACGGCCGCTAATGCGACACGCACCCGGTACCGATGGTGACCGGGTGCGTGTCCATTATTCACGAGTGCCAGGCGATTGCTCGCGTATCCGGCGTTATTGCTTAGGGCTGCTCGGACTGAATCTTCTCGAGCGAAGCCTGCAGCTCCTCCGGCGCGATCACGAGCATCTCGGCAGTGCCACCCGATGCGTCGATGACGCCCTGCTGAACGTCTTCGTTGGTCTGGTAGATCTCAACGAGCTTCAAGAGGGTCTCGTTGGTCTTGTCCTCTTCGCGAACGGCGAAGACGTTGACGTAACCCTGCGCGGCGGGGTCGGCAGGGTCATCCTGGGCGATGGCGTCGTCCTCGGTGAGGCCAGCGTCGGCAACGAAGTCGTTGTTGATGATGCCGGCGTCGAGGTCGGGTAGCGATGCAGGGATGAGGTCAGCGTTGAATGCCTGAACCTCCACCTTCGACTCCTCGGCGATGATGTCGTCGAGCGTCGAGTAGGGGCTGCCGCCGTCCTTAAGCTTGATCAGACCGGCCGACTGCAGCACGAGCAGGCCGCGAGCCTGGTTGGTGGTGTCGTTCGGGACGCCGACCTTGCCGCCCTCGGGGATCGACTCGACCGAGTCATGCTTCGTCGAGTAGAGGCCGAGCGGGTAGATCGCGGTCGAGCCGATGACGGTCAGGGTGTCGCCCGACGCGTTGTTGTGCTCGGCGAGGTAGATGATGTGCTGGAACTGGTTGATGTCCAACTCGCCAGCCGAGAGCGCGGGGTTCGGCTGGTTGTAGTCGCCGAAGTCGATGATCTCGAGGTCGATACCCTCGGCCTCAACTGCGGCCTCGTAGGTCGCCCAGTACGGCTCGGATGCGCCGACGACGCCGAGCTTGATCGTCTCGCCCGCCGCCGCAGCGCCAGATTCACCGGCTTGCGGGGTCGTGTTGTTCGAGCAGGCAGCGAGGCTGCCGAGGAGCGCAATCGCGCCGGCTGCTGCCAGCACCTTGGTAATGCGTGCCATGGGGAGATTCCTCTCAATAATTGCCGCGCATTTCGCGCGCATACAGTAGGAATCATAAGGATTGGCTGGAGTTTCCCTCGAACTTAGGTTCATGCCGCGTAACATTCGGCAAATGCGAGCACCACTTCAAGGACGAACCTTGCTCATCTCCGGCGGCAGCCGCGGCATCGGACTCTCGATCGCGCTGCGCGCGGCGGCCGATGGCGCCAACGTAGCCCTGATCGCCAAAACCGCAGATCCGCATCCCAAACTCGAAGGCACGGTCTTCACCGCGGCCGAAGAGATCAATGCGGCGGGCGGTCGCGCCCTGCCGATCGTCGGCGACGTGCGCGACGAAGCGAGTGTCGTGGATGCCGTGGCCAAGACGGTCGCGGAGTTCGGCGGCATCGACGTGGTCATCAACAATGCCTCGGCGATCAATCTCACCGGTTCCGCCGAGATCGAGATGAAGCGTTACGACCTCATGCATCAGATCAATACGCGCGGCACCTTCCTCCTGACCCGCACGGCGCTGCCGCACCTGGCGCAGTCTGCCGACCCGCGCATCCTGAGCCTGTCGCCGCCGCTAAATCTCTCGGAGAAGTGGCTCGGCGCCTACCCGGCGTACATGCTCGCAAAGTATGGCATGACCCTCGCGGCTCTCGGGATCGGTGCCGAGACGGGCATCCCCGCGGCGTGCCTGTGGCCGCGAACGACGATTCAGACCGCCGCGGTGCAGAACGTGCTGGGCGGAGATGAGGTCTTCCGCCGCTCCCGCACGCCCGAGATTTACGCGGATGCGTCGCACGCGCTGCTCTCGGGGGATGCCTCGGCAATGGCGGGCAAGACGCTGTTCTGCGAGGACGTACTCAAGAACGCCGGGGTGACTGACTTTTCGCAGTACTCCCCCGGCGTCCCGGAGTCGGAGCTATTCCCCGACGCGTTTGTTGGCTAGCGGTCGTCCGCTGCCCCATCGGCAGAAAATTGTGCACGTATGTGCAGAGCGCTCGGCGTGTCGCCGCGTGTCGTGCTCAGACGTGCACAGTTTTCTCGAGGCACTCCTCATGAGCGTCTTGTTGGCTAGCAGCCGTTACCGGCTAGGCCGAGGTGCTGACCATCCCCGTTTCGGTGCGCTCGGGCGCACGAGTGGTGGATTCGACCACCTCAGGCTCGCGCTTCGCGCTCTTGATCGTGAACGAAAGAATTATCGCGACGACCGCGAGCACACCACCGACGATGAACGGTAGGCGGACCGCATCCTCAACTGTGCCGAAGATCGACTGGCCAATCCCAAACGCGGTGAGGAATAGCGCGGTTCCGACCGCACCCGCCAGCTGCTGCAGCGTGTTGACGATCGCGGATCCGTGACCGTACAGCTCGCTCGGCAGGGAGCCGAGCGAGTGCGTCATCATCGATGACATCACTAGCGCCATGCCCGCACCGAAAATGGTGTGGAACATGATCACGGTCCACAGCGCAGTGTCGGCACCGGAGGTCGCAAGGCCCCACTGGCCGATCGCCAAGAGGAACGTGCCCGGAATCACGAGCGGCTTCGGGCCGTGCTTGTCGTAGATGCGGCCGGCGATGGGCGAGATGACGGCCTGGATGAGACCGCCGGCGAGGAGCGAAAGCCCGACAGTCGCCGTGTTGAGGCCGAGGCCGTTCTCAAGGTAGATGGGCAGGACCACAGTCGAACCGAGCATGGTGCCGAATGCGATGCCGATGATGATCAGGCTGCGGCTGAAGGTGCCATTCTTGAACGGAGTGAGGTTGAGCAGTGGCGCGCCGCCGCTGCGGACGAGGGAGTTCTGGCGAACCACAAAGATCCACAGCGCGGCGATGCCCACCACGAGCGCGATGAGGGGCACGTAGTTACCCTCGCCGATCAACGAGATGCTGGAAACACCGTAGACGAAGCCGCCGAAGCCGATGACCGAAAGCAAGATGGACACGGCATCGAGGCGACCCGCCGGCTGACCCTTGCCACCCGGAAGCGCAAGCACGCCGACGAAGAATGCCACCACGGCAAACGCGAGCATGCCCCAGAAGAGTGCGTGCCACGACCACGCCTCAATGACGAGGCCGGCGACGGTAGGGCCAACCGCGGGACCAACCGAAATCACAACCGAGTTGAGCCCCATGATCGACCCACGGTGTTGTGCGGGGATGAGGCGTAGCGAGGTCGTCATCAACAGCGGCATGATCACCGCGGTGCCGAGCGCCTGCACGATACGGGCGAGCAGCATCGTCTCGAACGAGGTTGCAAGCGCTGCGATGAGCGTCCCGACCGCGAACAGCGCGATTGCCCAAAGGAACAGGGTTCTCGTGCCGAAGCGCTGCATCAGGTACCCAGTCAGCGGAATGCAGATCGCCATCGTGAGCAGGAACGCGGTGGTAAACCAGCCAGCTGACGCTGCAGAAATTGAGAAGTCGCTCATGAGCGACGGGAGCGCGACGGTGAGGACGGTTTCGTTGAGAATCATCACAAACGCGGCGATCGCCAAGGTGCCAATGATGGCAACGAGTCGCCCAGTGGAGTACACCGGGGCCGCTGATGTAGCCGAGTTCTGCTCGGTCTTTGTCATATGGGTCTTCCTTCAAGTTTTGCGAATACCCAAGTATGGCACGGTGTGACAGGTTGTCGTAAGATGACATTGCGAATTTTTTTGAAACGGACGTGAAACAATGACCGCCATGACCACCGACGGAACCTCGCTCACCGAACGCCGTCGCGCTCAAACCACCAATGAAATTCACCTTGCGGCGATGACCATCTTCGAGAAGCAGGGGGTGGATGCGACGACCGTCGCTGAGATTGCGGATGCAGCTGGCATTTCCTCGCGTACGTTCTTTCGCTACTTCGATAACAAGGAACACGCGGGTATCCCGGGACAGGTCGGGTTGCGGATGCGCGTCGAGAAGTTTGCGCCGATCGATGATTCGCCGAATCACGTGCTCAAACAGATCGAGTCACTGTTCGAATCGGAGATCGAATTCGCGGGGGATCTTGGCGAAGACTCCCTGCGCGTCGCAAAACTGGTCGCTGGTGAGCCGGCGCTTCGCGAGGAAGCGGCGGCTCAGTTGCAGCGCATCGCAAAATCTCTCGAGGCCCAGCTACGTGAACACTGCCCGTCACTCAACCGGTCCACCACGATACTGATCACGAATCTCGCGATCACGACGTGGCAGACCAGTTGGGAATCGCTCGGGCAGCGCTCCATTGCTGGCGAGCGCGTCTCCGCAATCGACAACTACCGTGAGCACTGCGAAATGCTGCGGAGCATCCTGCGCTAGCTGGGCATCGGCGCTAGCTGCGCACCTGCGCGAGCCGGGCATCCCACCGCCACAAGAAAAAGTGCACGTATGAGCAGACGCGCCGGCGTGTCGCCGCGTGTCACGCTCATACGTGCACAATTTTCGAGCGGTGGGTGCGGGGAGGGGACCTCCCCAGGCGGAGCAGCCCAACATGGGCGCCCCACCAGAAACTACGCAGCCCCTAGCTGTTCGCCTCGTACTGGCGCGCGCCGCCGCGGATGCCCGCGAAGCGGTACGGCGCGTTGGTCACGCGCGGATTCTCGACGTCCACGCCGCTCGGCAGCACCCGCTCGTGCAGCTCGACGTACTCGTCGAACGTGATCACGTTGCGCGCGGCGAGCTCAGACTGAATCGGCTCAGTGTGGATGTGGTCGCGATAGTCGTCGCGCACGACGCCGGTGAAGTACTCACCCGTGCTGCCGGAGCCGTAGCTGTAGAAACCGATGCGCTTGCCCGCGAGCTCCTCGTCATGGTGCATCAGCGAGATCAACGCCGAGTAGATCGACGCACCGTAGGTGTTGCCGAGTTCGCGGTTGTACACGAAGCTCGCTTCGAGCACGTCCTCCGGAAGCTCGGTGCCCGTGTGCTTCGCGAGCTCGCGGTGCCCCTTGCGCGCCATCTTCGTGAACGGCTGGTGGTAGAGGAAGCGATCGATCTCAGCCACCGAGTGACCGCCGCGGGCCTGGTAGTCGTCCCACGAGCCGGTCAGCGTATCGAGGTAGGCGGAGAGCGAGAGCGCGCCGTCGACCACCGCGGTGGTCGAGTCATTCGGGCGCCAGAAGTCGTCGACGTCAGCACTGTAGATGCCGGTCTCCGGCTCGATCTCGACGAGCGCCGGGTTCGCCGACACCAGCATTGCGACCGCGCCCGCGCCCTGGGTCGGTTCGCCCGAGCCCTCGAGCTCGTACTTCGCGATGTCGCTCATCACGATGAGCACCTTCGACTCGGGCTCGCGCGCGATCACGCCGAGCGCGCTCTGCAGCGCGACCGTGCCGGCGTAGCAGGCCTGCTTGATCTCGGCGACGCGCATGGCCTTCGGCAGCCCCAGCAGGCCGTGGATGAACATCCCGCCCGACTTCGACTGGTCGACGCCCGTTTCGGTTGCGAAAAGGAGCGAGCGGATGCCGTCGGTCCCGGTACGCTCGAGCAGTCGCGCGGCCGCGGTCGCACCCATCGTGATCGGATCTTCATCCGCCGCCGGAACGCTCATGCGCGTCTGGCCGAGGCCGATCTCGTACTTGGCGGGGTCGACACCGCGCACGCGCGCGAGCTCCGCAAGCTCCAGCACGTCGTGCGTCGCGACGAGCTCGATGTCATCAATTCCAATTGCAACCATTATTTAGTTCCTTTCCCCGCGCTCGAGCGCAACGTGTGACCGCATGAGCTCGCCGGGATTTGTCTGGGCGGCGAGGAGCGAGAGCTCGCCGCAAAGCACGGTGGCGGCGATCATGGCCGCAAGACGCCGTGCGTTGGCGCCGGGTTCGCGCGGTTCGCGGCAACCCAGCTTCTGAAGTGCATCCTCAACCTGCTCGAGGTCCTTGCCGTTTCCGACGGTGCCGACGATGAGGTGCGGGAGCGTGCACGAAAAATAGAGGCCCTCTTCGCGGTTCTCCGCGTAGACGATGCCCTGCGAGCCTTCGACGATGTTCGCGGCATCCTGGCCCGTCGCGAGGTAGAAGGCGAGGAGCATGTTCGCGAAGTGCGCGTTCGCCGAGCGCACGGCGCCCGCGATCGTCGAGCCCACGAGGTTCTTGCGCACGACGATGTCAGTGATCTGCTGCGCGGTGCTGCGCAGCTTCGACTCGACGATGTCGTGCGGAATCAGGATCTCGGCCACGACGCGCTTGCCGCGCCCGAGGATGCCGTTCACCGAGGTGGCCTTCTTGTCGGAGCAGAAGTTGCCCGAAACCGAGCCGTACTCGAGCCCGAGATCCCAAGACAGGATGAGGTTCATCAGCGAGTCGGCGGCCTGGGTGACCATGTTGTGGCCGGAGGCGTCGCCCGTCGTGAACGCGAAACGAATAAACAGCAGGTTGCCGACGATTTCCTCGTGGATCTCGATCAGCCTCGCGAAGCGGCTCTGGGCAGTTACGACCTCGTGCAGCTCGGCCTCGCGTTCGCGGATGCGCGACATCGCTTCGTAGGCATGGGCGGCATCGCGCGCAATAAAGAGGGATGAGCGGGTCATGCGTTCGTCGACGACGGTCGCGCGGATGCCGCCCTCGACCAGGCGCGAGACGCGCGCGCCGCGGCCGACCGACGGCCACAGCGGGGTCTCGTAGGTCGCAAGCGGTACCTTGATCTCTTCGTCGATCGCGTTGCCGCTGATGCGGATGGGACCTACCCAGCTCGACGGAATCCCGGTGACGAATTGTTCGTGCTTGCTCAACGTTTCTCCTCGGTGCTGGTAACTCCGGTGTTGGAAACACCGGTGCTGGTCGCGCGCGCGTCGCTGCGGTGCGACAGCACCGTGACATCGATGCCGCGCAGGGTGGCAAATTCGTGGAGGCGGCCGCGCACGAGCAGGTCGGTCGTGGCGAGCTCGCGCGGGGATGCGGCCCCCAGCATCGCGTGCAGCATGCGGATCTGCTCGAGCCAGCTGGCGATCTCGGCGGTTAGATCCTCAGGCGTGCCCTCGAGTGCGGGCAGCAGGAACGGCCCTGCGACGCCGACGGCGCGCGCGCCGAGCGCGAGGGCCTTGACCACGTCGAGGGGATGCCGCACCCCGCCCGACGCGAGCAGGTTCGGGAAGTGGGTCGGCGCATCCAGCAGGCAGGCCGCCGCCGACTGGCCGAAGCTGCCGAGGTACCCAAACGCATCCCCGCCGCGCGCGCTCTCGATGCGGGCAAAGTTCGTGCCGCCCGAGCCCGAGACGTCGGCGATGTGCACGCCGACCTCGCGCAGCTGCTGCAGCGTGCGGCGGCTCAGGCCGAAGCCGACTTCCTTGACGATGACGGGTACCGAGGTCGCGGCGACCGTGCGTTCCACCCCACGCAGCCAGTTGGAGAACTCGCGACTGCCCTCGGGCATGATCGTCTCCTGCACCGCGTTAAGGTGCAGCTGAAGGGCGTTCGCCTCGAGGAGGTCGACTGCGCGCTGGCCGTGATCGGCTGGGCGGCCCGCGCCGACGTTCGCCATCACGAAGCCGTTCGGGTTTTCCTCGCGGATGACGCGGAAGCTCGCAGCCGTGGACGGGTCGTCGATCGCGATGCCGACCGAGCCGGATGCGATGGGCACGTCGGTCTCGCGCGCCGCGATTGCGAGAGCGCGGTTGACGCGCATCGCAGTCTCGGCGCCGCCAGTCATGCCGTTGATGTAGAGCGGGGCCTGCCAGGTCCAGTCCGCAACCTTGGTGGTGAGGTCGACCGCGGCAACATTGATCGCGTCGAGCGCGTGGTGCAGGAACTCGAGGTCGTCGAACTCGCTCGGTCGCGGCGGATGCGCGGCGACTTCCGGCGCGGACGGCCGCGGGGTCTGTATCTCCCGTCGCTGCTCGGCGGCGAGACGGATGTGGTCTTCCTTGCGCGCCGAAGCACGCGCGACGGCGCGCTGGATTTCCGCGTTGGTCGGCGCGGACTTGGGTGAGGGGTTAGTCATTTGGGCCGCCCGCCTGTGGTTCTGCGTTCTGCGTGCCAACTGCCGGATACACGCCTAGGCCGAGCGGACGGACTCCCGCGGCCTCCCACTCGCGCAAGATTGCCTCGCGATCGGAGTCCGGACCGGCGAACACGATCCCGCAGTCTCCCCCACCGGCGCCCGACGGCTTCGCCGCGGCATCGTGGGATTCCGCGATCTCGCACAACGTGCGCAGCTTCTCGGTCTCGATCTGAATGCCGGTCCGTTCGCCGAGCCCCTGCAACAGAGTTCGGGCCGAGCGAACGAGCTCGAGGGTGCGCGAGGCGTCGTGCGCCTGCATCGCGGCGACCAGCGCATCCACGATCTCGCGACTGCGCGCGAGGAAATCCTCGTGGCTCGTCGACGCGATCGGTGTCTTCTTCTCGACCCGGTTGACGAGGCGCTCGGTGGATGCGGGCGAACCCGTCCAACCCACGAGCAGCTCAAGGGTCTGCGGCTCGGGAAGCTGCGTGACACTGAAGGTATCCCAGCCGGTCGAATCGAGGTTCGCCGAGACCGTCTCGTTGCGGTCGAGGTCGCGCAGCAGCGCATCCCGATCGGGCGAGGTGTAGCGAATCCAGCCGCCGAACGTGCTCGCGGCGAGGTCGCCGCCCGAGGAGCGCGGCGAAACGCGCGCGGTCGACAGCAGGGCGAGCTTGAAACGCTCGGTGGTGGTCAGGCCGAGCTCATAGAAGTCGCCTATCGCGGCGATCGTTGCCACGACGACCGCGGCGGACGAGCCGAGGCCGAACTTGCGGCCGCTCGAGTCGTCGAGCTCGCTCTCGATGTGCAGGTCAAAGTAGCGCGGTTCGCGGCCGCGCTCACCTCGCAGTCGCTCGGTGAGCGCGATTGCGGCCATGACGTAGTCGAAGGGCTGGTGCTCGAGCTGGATGCTGTCGTCGTCATCGCGGGTCCACACGACAGGGCGCAGGCCGTACTCGCTCGAGAACACGCGCCCAACATCATCGCTCGGGGTGAGATTGACGGTGAGGACGCGATCGACGGCGACGATCACCGAGGGCTCGCCCGGCTCAACCACGGCATATTCGCCCGCGATGTAGAGCTTGCCGGGTGCTTTCGTCTCGATTGCCGCGTGCTTATTGGTGGTCACTTGGCTGGTCACTGCGCCTCGCTGTCTGCAAGCAGCTCGGCACCGGGCCCGGGAGCCATGACGCGCACCTCGCCGAACTCCGCGAGCGCCTTGGCCACCGCATCCGCATCTTCGGGACGCGAGATCGCGACCACGTTGGGGCCCGCATCCGCGGTGCCGTAGGTCTCCATACCGGCGTCACGCAGCGCGCGAATGCGGTCGAAAATGGCGATACTCTGCGGCGCAAGGTAGCGAATCGGCGGGTCACAGGCCTGAATTGCGGCGTGCATCCGCATCGCGTTGGTCTCGGTGATGCGGCCAATGCGCGTGAAGTCGCCGTCGGCGCACGCCTCGATCATCGACTCGAGCGCCTCCTCGGTCGTCGTGATCCAGCCTTGGTGGTACGGCGAGGTGGCCGCGGTGCGCTTCATCGCCTCGCGACTCGAAACTTCCTTCTGGCGGGCCTGCACGACGACCACGATCATCCGCATGTCGGGAGCATCGATCGCCTCGGCGACGGAGGTCTCGTCGTCGCCCGCCCTCCACACGGCGAAGTGCGGGATGATCGACCGCGTTGCCGAGCCCGAGCCGCGGCGCGCGAGGCGGCTCACGTCGGCTGGCTCGAGCGAGAGGCCGTATGCCTTCGAGGTCGCGAGCGCGAGCGCGGCGAAGCCGGAGGCCGAGGATGCGAGGCCCGCTGCCGTGGGCCCCTCGTTCTTCGACCGCACGGCGGCGAACTCGCGCACGCCCGAGCGCTCCCGGACGAGGTCGAGGAACTCCGCGACGCGACGCAGCGGCTCGTCGGTGACGACCTCGCCGCCGAGCTCGAACGTGTCGGCGCTCGCATCCGGCTGCCGCTCGACGGTGGTGACGGTCGGGAAATCGTCGAGCGTCATCGACATGCTGCCGGTGAGCGGCAGCATGAGCGTCGAATCGCGCTTACCCCAGTACTTGACGAGCGCGATGTTGGGGTACGCGCGGGCCGTCGCCGTGGTCATCGAGTTGCCTCCAGGGTCATGGTCCAGACGTCGGCCGCGCCCGCGGCGCGCAGTGCGCTTGCGAGTGCGTCAGTTTCCTGCGGAGTTGCGGCAAGTGCGAGGATGCAGCCGCCGAGTCCGCCGCCCGTCATTTTAGCCCCCATGGCACCGGCGTTCAGCGCGGCGGTAACGAGGTCGTTGAGCTCAACCGAGCTCACGTCGATGCGCGTGAGAAGTCCGTGGGCCTCCGTCATGATCGTGCCAAGCGTGGGGGCGTCGCCCTTCGCGAGCGCGATGCGGGATGCGCCGGTCAGCTCCCCGAGTCGTTCGATCGCGCCAGCGGCCATATCGTGGTCAATTTCGTGCAGCGCGCGGACTCCCGCGAGGGCCTGCGCGGTGTAGCTCGGGCGGCCGGTATCTGCGATCACGAAGCCGAACGGTGCGCCGACGCGAATGTCGCTCGCTTTACCGCGCTCAAAGTAGACGGGCTGGTCTGAAATCACGGTGCGGGCATCGAGGCCGCTCGGGGTGCCGTGGGCGACGCGCTCGGCGGCCTGGATGAGCTCGTAGCGCTCGTCGAGGCTCCAGTTCAGGCCCGAGACGTTCGAGGCCGCATCCACAATCGCGCCCGCGACCGCGGCCGAAGAGCCAAGCCCGCGGCCCACCGGCACGGTGCTGCGGATAGTGACCCCGACCTGACCCTTCTTGAATCCCGCGGCCTCGGTCACCGCATCCACCGCCGCCAGCACTGGCGCGACTTCTTCGGGGGCGATGTCGGCGAGACCGACGTACAGGTCGCTGTCGATCCGGGCGGTGTCGAACAGTCGCAACGTCACCGCAGCCTCGACGCTGTTAACGGGAAGCGCGATGGCGGGCTGCCCATAGACCACCGCGTGCTCGCCGATCAGAATCACCTTGCCGTGCACGCGTCCCTCACCTTCCGCACGCACTGAGGGGGCGTCGGACAGACGCAGTGCTGCGGTGTGGAACGGGTTCGCGGGAAGGGAGTGAGTCATAGCAATTATGCGCGGTTACAGCGGGCTGTCATGCGGAGGCGGTCGTCCATCGGTCGTAACGAAACGCGCGGACGGGCACAGCCCATCCGCGCACGGTTAGGCGAAAGTTTACCGCGTGTTACTGGCTGCCGGTAGCCGTTGCGCCGTCGGCGAATCACTCCCCCCAGCGCGAAGCCGCTCACGGATCCCGGATGCGCGTCGAGCGCCATTCGTTTAGCAAGAATTCGGTATCCTTTTGACGCTCCCCCGCGCGCTCCGCATAGTCGGTCGAATCTGGCCCGCGCGTGGCGCGGTTCGCTCCACAGAGAGGTGTGATCATGGCCGTGTCCCGGATTGAGCTCGAAGGACGCCTCTTTGCGGCACTGAAGCGTGAACCGCGTGCCTCCGTGCTCGCCCTCGCCGAGTCAACCGGGTTCCCCCGTGCCGTGATCGCGAACCACCTGAAGGACCTTCAGCGATCGGGCTGCCTTCGCGTCATCGGGGCACTACACCCCAAGCTGACCGGCACACCAACCCTTGCGGCGATCGGGATCGCCGTCGCCGGACCGATCGCACCGGTGCTGGAATTCATCGCACCCATCGAGGAAGTGGTCTCCATTTCCACCATCACCGGGCTCTTTCCGATCGGCGTCGAGGTTCGAGTCACAACCCCGGATCATCTGCAGGCCGTCCTCGACCGCCTGCGGGCACATCCTTCGGTCGTCAAGATCGAAACCCGGATGTTTGGGCGGGTGATCAAGGGTCACTCCTCGCACAGCGTTCCCGATGAGATAGTCCTCGATGAGAAGGATAGTGGGCTCATCGAAGCGCTCGGCGAGGACGGTCGAACCTCGTGGCAAGAGCTCGCGGAGCGAGTGTCGCTGACACCGGCCGCAGCGCGAACCCGCGTTCGTCGACTCATCGACGCCAACGTGCTGCGCATCGTCGTGCTCGAACGCGGCGATCTTCACAGTCGCGGGATTGCACTCGTGGCAAACCTCGCGCTGCGTGGAGACAGCGAAGCCATTCTTGGGCAAATTGCCGAGGAGCTCGAGGTCGAATTCGCCGCAACCGAATTTGGTAAGGGCGACGGGATCCTCGTGATTCGTTCGCGATCGCAGGAATCCCTGTTTGCGCTCCTCGAACGCATCCGCGCGATTCCGGGCGTGATGGAAGTAGAGACGCGCACCTACCTCCATCACCACAAGGAAACCTCCACCGGCATCCCGCTCACGGTGTAACGCTTCGGGGAGCTAATCTGTCTCGGCGTCTGCGCCTCGATCCGGGCCTGTCGCGACCGGGCGGATTGCGACGCAGCATAGGCCCTCGGTCGGCTCGAGGGAGGCACGCGACCCCGCGCATCCGAGCCCGTCGAGCATGCCGCTCACGTAGGCCTCATTGATGCCGCACACGAGGTCGCGGTGCGTGCTCGAGAGGTCATGGAAGGGGCAATTGCGCAGACGAATCGCGTCCTCCGTTTGAATCGGCTCGTAGCCGTCGCTGGTGAGCGTCTCGATTATCGCTTCGGTCTCCTGGCGTTCCTTCTGTGCGGCGTCAGCCGGAGTGGCACCGGATGCACCCCGGCCGGTCTGTTCGCCGGCCTCGCGCGCGGTGTGTTGCAGCGCATCCTGAAGCTCTGGCGTCAGGCCCGCGTGCTCGATCGCGCTGGCAAGAATGCCGCCCACGAGCGCGTATCGACGCCCCGGGAGCGAGACCTCGACGGGTGTGTCGCCGCGCCGGTACACCTTCGCCGGCCGCCCAGCGCCGGGGCCGGTTTTTCCCGTGAGCCTTCGGTACTCGCTCTCGAGCAGGCCCTCCTGCACGAGCCGGTCGAGATGAAACTTCGCCTTGTGTGGCGGAATCTCGACCGCGTTGGCCACCTCCTCGCGGCCGACCGGATCGGGCTGGGCCACGACGTATTCGTACAGCGCGCGCCGAATCGGGTCGGCGAGGCTCCCGACAGCATTGATGGGATCGACGTTGGTCATGTCTCAACTCTATCGGACATTTACTTAACCACTAGAAGCAAATTGGGTCTATCATATAAATATCTAGCCGTTAGAAATTGATCTCAAAGGAGCGATCATGTCGAGCATCAACACGGACGTTGCGAACGTCTACGTCAAGTCGCACGTCCCCCTCTGGCAGGACGGGAACCGACTCGCTTTCGTCCTCCTGCGCACAGTCTTTACCGTCGCGCCGATCCTGTTCGGCCTCGATAAGTTCGTGCGCGTCCTCACGGACAACTGGGAGCGCTACCTCGCCGGCTGGATGGATGCGGTCATCCCCGGCGACGCCCACACCGCGATGCTGATCGTCGGGGCGGTCGAGATCGTCGCCGGCATCGTCGTCGCGATCATTCCTCGCTACGGCGGGCTGCTCGTCGCCGTCTGGCTCGCGGGCATCATCATGAGCCTCATCAGCGTCGGCGGCTACCTTGATATCGCGCTGCGCGACTTCGGCCTGCTGGTTGGCGCGCTCGCGCTGTCGGCCCTCGCCTTTGGCCACCGGAGGGAGGCGGTGCCTGTGCATCGATGAGCGCCGTGCTCACTACCTATGACAGCCTCGGAGCTCAGGCACTCTTCTTGTAAGTCGCTCTGAAGACCGCCTCTTCGAGCCATGCTTGAAGCTCTCGTTATCCTGGAAGGCCTTAAAGAGCTGCGTCTCGTCGGCGATCAGGCTGAACATGGCCTTGCTGAGCGCGCGGTCGCTTTCGACGCGAGCGTTCGTCGGGTCATTATTCGCCTGCGCATTCCGGTAGGCCTCATCTTGCGAGACAAGGCGAGGGATCTCCTCCGTGATGCGCTGCTGGATGCGGTCCGCATCCTCCCAGTCGATATTGCCGAAGTGCTCGTTGAAGCTCTTCACAATCGCCGAGAGCCGCTCTAGCTCGGGGTCCGAGCCGAGGCCGCCACCCGTCGCCGGAACAGGCTCGAGCACTCCGTCCTCGTCCTCGAGGACGATCTGCATCGCGACAGCCTTCTCGGCTCGATACGATTCGAGGTCGATGTTCTCGAGGATGCCGAAGCTCAGGTCTTCCTCTCGAGGCGCGGGCAGCCTCGGCACCAGGTTGTCGAGAAAGATCGAACGCTTCTCCCATTCCACGCTGCCGTACGGAAGCACCGTGGAGAGGAAGTTGTAGGTGCGCAGGAATGCTTTGGCATCACCCTTGAACTTCACCTGGTCCTCTTCGTCGAGCAACTCAGAGTATTCCGTGACCGATGCATCCAAGATCGAGTAGAGCTCAGCGACATCAACACCGGCGAGATACCGCTCGACGAACTCATCAACTTGCTCAGTCGTGTAGACGCCGAAGCCATCGAGATCGTTGATGAGATCGTGCAGCTTATTGGCGTCTGTCTCTTGCGACAGCACCGTAGTGCGGTAGTACGGGTCGAAGGCGCGCTTGATGGCTTCGGCATCGTTCGCGAAGTCGAGCACGAAGGTGTCGCGCTTGGCGGGATGCGCCCGGTTCAGTCGCGAGAGGGTCTGGACAGCGAGCACGTCCGAGAGGGTCTTATCGACGTACATGGTGTGCAGGAGCGGTTCGTCGTAGCCTGTCTGGAATTTGTTGGCCACGACGAGGATGCGGAACGGGTCTTGCTGAATCTTCTCCGCGATGGCCCTCGAAGGGAATCCGTTCAAGCTTGCTTCGGTGACATTGTCGCCGAGGTACTCGTGCTCCCCCGAGAATGCCACGACGGCCTTGTAGGGGCTCTTCCGTTCGGCGAGCGCATCCCGGACCGCGTGAAAATACTGGATGCAGCGATCGATCGATGAGGTCACGATCATTGCCCGCGCCTGGCCACCGACCTTCTGCTTGGCGATGACCTGATCGAGGAAGTGCTCGACCATGATCGCGGATTTCTGCGCAATCGCGTGTTCGTTGCCTTCCACATACGCTCGCAGCTTCTTGGATGCGCGTTTGGCGTCGAACTCGGGGTCGTCCGCAACGGTTTTCATCAGCCGGTAATAGCTTCCGACCGGAGTGTAGTTTGCCAGCACATCCATGATGAAGCCCTCTTGAATGGCTTGCTTCATCGTGTAGCTGTGGAACGGCTCGTACCCAATGCTGCCGTCGAGCCGGGCAACCGGGTTGCCGAACATCTGCAGCGTCTTGTTTTTCGGGGTCGCAGTGAAGGCGAAGTAGCTCGCGTTCGAGAGCATTTTCTTGCCCTCGATGATCGCGTTGATCTCGTCCTCGAAGGTAACTTCTTCGTCATCCGCGGATTCGATACCAGCCAGAGCGCGGGAGACGGCCGCGGAGGTCTTCGTTCCTTGCGAAGAGTGTGCCTCGTCGATGATGATCGCGAAGGTGCGATCGCGGTGCTCGGTCCCGATGTCGTCGAGGATGTAGGGGAACTTTTGCACGGTCGTGATAATGATCTTCTTGCCGGCGGTGATTGCGCGACGGAGATCTCCCGAGCGGTCGGCGTGCATCACGGTCGAACCGACCTGCAGGAAGGACTTGATGGTCTGCGTGAGCTGATTGTCGAGGATGATGCGGTCGGTCACGACGATGATCGAGTCGAACGCGATCTTGCCCCCGTGGGTCGTTTCGGTGAGCTGGTGGGTGAGCCACGCGATCGAGTTCGATTTGCCGCTCCCGGCGGAGTGCTGGATGAGGTAGCGCTGCCCGGCGCCGTTTGCGGCGACGTCAGCGAGCAGCTTCCGGACGACGTCGAGCTGGTGGTACCGCGGGAAGATCGCCTTGCGCGTTTTCTTGCCGGTCCTGGGGTTTCGCTCCTCGACGATCTGCGCGTAGTTTTCGATGATCCCGGCCAAGCTTTTCGGTGCAATGATGCGTCGCCACAGGTAGTCGGTCTGGATGCCCATGGGGTTCGGCGGGTTTCCGGCACCATCGTTGTATCCCTGGTCAAACGGCAGGAACCAGGATGCTTTGCCCTTCAACTGGGTGCTGAATTTCACCCGCTGGTCGTCGAGCGCGAAGTGGGCAATGGTTCGTCCAAACCCGAAGAGCGGGTCGCGAGGGTCCCGATCACGTTGGTATTGCTGCACCGCGTCGTCAACGGTCTGCTTGGTAATGCTGTTCTTGAGTTCGAAGGTGAACACCGGCAGGCCGTTGACGGAAGCGACGAGGTCAATGGCGTCGCCGGGTTTGCTGATGCTGTGGTGGACCTGGCGGGTGATGGTGTAGCGGTTCGCGGCGAACTTCGCTGCGGCGTCGGCGTTGCCGTCGGTGGGCGTCGGATAGTAGAGGTCCACGTGATTCCCGAGGTGTTCGACGCCGTTCCGGAGCAAGTGCACGATGCCGCGCTTCGTTATTTCGCCCTGAAGTCGGGCGAGGAACTTATGGCGGGTTGGCGATTCTTCGCCGAGCCCGAGCGGCTCGACGAGGCTTGGCTGGGTCGCGGCAATAAATGCGGCGAACTCGGTGAGATCGAGCGCGTAGGAGGCGTCGAAGTCGGCAGCTCGGCCTTCGTTCCAGCCGCCGGCAGTCATCTGCTCGACGATGACCGCCTCGAGGTTCTCTTCATTGAGTCGCCGCACGCCTATTCCCCTAGTTGTTCGCCGCGTCTGTACCCGCCGAGCGTGAACTCGCCGAGTCCGAATCTGCGGAGCCCGAATCCCAGTTCAGCGTAACTTTCAGTTGCTGACCCCACGCGTAATCCTCCGTGATGCGCTGCGCCTGGCCGAGGACGATGCTCGGCGCGATGCCGAGTTCGGCCGCGAGCTCACGCACCGCGTCGATGTTGCGGCCGCTCGGGAGCCGATCACGATACTGCGCGGGTACGAGCGTCAGAGCCGCGAATTCGTCGGCCTCGGTTTCTGCGCCGTCGCCAACGCCATGCAGAAAGAGGGTGTTGTGGCCGTGCAACAGCACGTGCCCGAGTTCGTGAAAGAGCGTGAACCAGAGCTGGTCGTCTTTCTTTCCGCGCACGGAAAGTTGCATGACCGGGTGGCCCTGTATCCAGCGGGTGGCACCGTCAACGCCAAAGCCTGGGATGGGTGGGATGAGACTCAAGGCAACGCCGACCTCCCTGAGGAGCGCCTTGGCGTCGGCAATGGCAGCGACAGGATTCGGTTCCGCGGTGAACGTGCGGAGCCGCGGAATGAGTGCTTGAAGTGCGGCCTCGTCGTAGTCGGGAAGGTCGTCGAGGCCTGCCTGAAGCTCGCCGAGGGCGAGCCAGATGGCCTGCTCGTGCGACTTGTCGTTCTTGAGCGTGGCCTTGCGGTAGGCCACTTTGGAGTGCACCCAAGTGTTGTCGAATGCGTCCAGGTGACCGATTCGTAGAATCGAGAGCAGTCCACGGACATTGCCCGCCTTGTCATGCGCCGACGCTTCGATGAATCCCCACCTTCGCAGGTAAGAGAGCGGAAATTGCTTCGCCTGGTCGTACTGTGCCTTCAGCTTGTCGTCTTCCGCGAGGCGCGCGAGGTCTTCACGGAAGGTGGCTTCGAATCGATTCCAGATTCGGGCCGGGATGCCCGTCACCCGCTCGAGGCCGAGGGCGACCGTTGCGGAGAGCGGCGCCTTGCCTGCGAGCAGTTCCGAGACGTGCTTCGGTGTCACGCCGAGACGGCGAGCGAGTTCCGCGGCGTTGATGCCCTGATCATCGAGCCATTCGGCAATGTGCTCGCCTGGAGCAACGGCGTAGTTAGGTAATGCGGTCATGGCGATGCTCCTTTCTTGAAGGGCGTGGTCGTTACCGTTTGTGGTAGTCGGTGATTTCGATGACGAGTACGGTGATGGCCCCGTCGTCAGGGCTCACGATGAGTCGCCAGTTTGCGGTCAATCGCCCTGACCACTGGCCAGCTCGATCGCCCTTCAGCTCCTCCCACCTGCCGGCAAAGAAGAGAAGGTCGCTCATCTCAGCGGCGTTACGCAGTTCATCGAGCCGAAGGCGTAGGGCTTTGGCCACCTGCGCGCCGAGTTTGCGTTGCATATGACGCGCGTCGGTGCAGCGACGCTCCAGCTCGTTGTCCGCGTAGCGCAGTTCCATCGTGTTACCTAAATCGTAACACTCAACGTCACACGCGGATAGATCGAGTCGCTACACATCGGCAGTCTCCAAGGCTTCGATCAATTCGTCGTCAGAATCACTGACGAGATCAGCGACCGCTTCGGGGGCATCGGGGAGTGTAGCCGCGATTGCCCGAACGTCGACCTGTCCTGTTACGACGTCGGCGACTAGGCGAGTTCGAAACTCTTGGAGGAGATCGGTTTCCCGGTTGGATCTACGAACAAGCCGGTCAATGTCAACATTCTCGCGTTCGATTTCACCTACCATTAGTTGCTGTACTTGTCGAGGTGGAACTGCGATGGGTATATCGAAAAGATCTTTTCGGTCAATTCCTGGAACTGCAGACTTGCCTGAGTACTTTGACTTCCCGATCGAGCGCAACGTCCAATAACACCACATCGGATCATTACCTTGAAAGTCTGTAACGAATAGGGATGTGTTGTGGGGCCAAAAATCGGACTCGACGAAGAAAACCGCGTCTGTCGAACCATACCTACCCATGACCACACCAGGCCCCGATGCCCGCGGCTCATCGTGCGTCCCAATGACACCACCGGAAGAAATAACTGGGAATGCACCGGGTCGACGCTTATCTGCAGGAAGGTCGTAACCACGCTGGAGTCGAGTAACCCACTTCAAACGCTTAGTCGTCCAGCCTTGAATCGTCACCGAAGAAGTTTCTCCAAGTGTTAGACGACCAGCAAGAATGTCACGGACGACTTTCCCCCTCTGCTCTTCAAGGAGGGCGATGAGGCGGCGCTTGGCGGTGATGGCCTTGTCGATGCGGGCGTTCGCGTGGGCGAGGTACTTCACGATCGCTGCCTGCTCGTCCTGGGACGGCAGGATCACCTCGATGTTGCGCATGCGAGGAATATCGAGATCCCATTGTCCAATCCGAACACCATCAGACGCAGCAGCGAATTTGGCGACAAACGGCTTACTTCGTAATAGATACTCACCGAACTTGAGATTCGCAAACTCTGCTTCAAACACGAAGTATGCGGGGCTGACTATCCCGTCAACAGGAGCGAGCCCAAGAGAACCCTGCCACGCCTTCATCTTGTTGATGACAAGGTCGCCTTCGCGCGCGACTTTGTAATTGCTGAGGTCCTCCGGGATCACATTGTGATTGGCATCATCCTTTGACCGTACGAACACTCCGCGTTCCCTTGCCACAGTGAGCAGCGGCAGATCCGGGCGATTTCGCTCACTCCGAGGCGTGAGTATCGAGCGCAGAGACCGCTTCTGCCAACCGTCACCCGCTCTATCGCTTCTTGGAAGAGAAAACATTCGAGATCCCATCAGTGATCACCAGCGATCTCAGCAATGAGGTCTTCGGTTTCTGCCTCCAGCGCGCGGATATCGGCCTGAATCTCGGCGAGCGTGCGCATCGGCGCGGGCTTATAGAAGTGTCGGGTGAAGGAGATCTCATAGCCGACCTTTGTTTTCGAGTCGTCGATCCACGCATCCGGAGCGTACGGTTCGACCTCGCGACGGAAGAACGCCTCAACGCCGTCGGCGTAGTCTCCCGAAGGCTCGGTCAGCGGCACCTGCTCGGTATCGCGCAACTCAGTGTCGGGCTCGTATTCGACCACGCGCATCCGGCCACCTACCTCGGCCTCGTAACGTCCATACAGAGGGTCCATAGTCGCCGCAAACGGCAGCGCTTTCCTGATGACCGGCGGCGCAGACTCGTCGCGAACCCCGTGTTCCTTGAGTTGCTTGATTTCTTTGGCCGAATACACTCTGTTCG
Organism: Gulosibacter molinativorax; assembly: GCF_003010915.2. NCBI lineage: Bacteria > Bacillati > Actinomycetota > Actinomycetes > Micrococcales > Microbacteriaceae > Gulosibacter > Gulosibacter molinativorax. The sequence continues at coordinate 2,586,715 of NZ_CP028426.1, forward strand.
GGTCGATGCCCGCGATGCGCAGCGGACGCTCAACCGTGATCTTGGTGTAGCCGAAGTCGACGCCATCGAAGACCTTCGAATGATCGGGATCGTCGTACGCCTCGAACGCGTTGAAGGCTTCCAGCACCTTGTCAGCATCCGACTGCGTAACTTCCACGCCTTTCTCCCCGAGGTTTTTCCGCAACGGCGTGAACCAGTCGGTGGCATTGATGAGCTGCACCTTGCCCTTGCGGCGCTCCTCCTTGCGGTTCGAAAGCACCCACACGTAGGTTGCGATACCGGTGTTGTAGAACATCTTCAGCGGGAGCGCGACGATCGCTTCCAGCCAGTCGTTCTCGATGATCCAGCGGCGGATATTGCTCTCACCCTGGCCAGCATCCCCCGTAAACAGCGACGAGCCGTTATGCACGGACGCGATCCGCGAACCCAGCTCCGTGCTCTGCTTCATCTTCGCGATCAGGTTCACCAGGAACATCAGCTGGCCATCGCTGCTGCGAGTCACAAGCGAGTATTCCGGATCACCATTGTGCTCAACGACGAAGCGCGGGTCGATGATGCGCTTCGCCCCGCCAAGACGCTCCTGGTCGGTCTTCCAGCTCTTGCCGTACGGCGGATTCGAGAGCATGAAGTCGAACTCTTGACCCGCAAACGCATCGTTCGAGAGCGTCGAGTATTCCGGCCCACCCTTGATGTTGTCGGCCGCGTCGCCGTCACCCTTCAGGATCAGGTCGGCCTTCGCGATCGCGTACGTCTCGGCGTTGATCTCCTGGCCGTACAGGTGCGTAGAGACCTTCTTACCCTTCGGCTCCGTGAGGTGCCGCAGCGTCTCTTCGGCAACCGTGAGCATCCCGCCAGTACCCATGGCACCGTCGTACAGCCGATAGGTACCCGAGGGAATCGCATCCGCGACTGGCTCGAACATGAGTCGAGTCATGAGGCGAACCGCGTCACGCGGGGTCCAGTGCTCACCCGCCTCTTCGTTGTTTTCTTCATTGAATTTCCGGACGAGCTCCTCGAACACCGTGCCCATGCCATGGTTGTCGATGCCATTCGGAGACAAGTCGAGGTCTGGCTGTAGGAATTTCTCGATGAGCGACCCGAGCGCATCCGCCTTCGTGAGCCGCGGCAGCTGGTGGCGCAACTCGAAGTTGTCGATGATTTCTTGCACATTCGGGGAGAAGCCGTCGAGGTACGCCTCGAAATCTTGGCGCAAGCGCGTGGCGTTTGCCCGATTACGAAGGTCCTTGAGCGTGAATCCTGACGTGTTGTAAAAATGCTGACCAGCCGCGGCCCGCAGCGGCCCATCCTGATTCGCGATGCCAGCGTCGTCGAGCTTCGCCTTCATGTTCATCACCGCATCACGGGTCGGCTCAAGCACGCTGTCGAGTCGGCGAATGACCGTGAACGGCAGGATCACATCCCGGTATTTACCCCGCACGTACAAGTCACGCAGCACATCATCCGCGATACCCCAAATGAGCGAGACGATACGTGCGTGATCGATCGAGGTATTCGGCAATTGCTGTCCTTCAGTCCTATTGGCTCACTGCTATGGCTGGTCGCGACGACGATCCATAACTCTCATCACGAGTTCGAAGGCGACGGCACCCTCAGTGAGAAGCTAATCGTCGCCTCCGACATTGTCTCAAGTTCGCGCCAGGTGCCGAGCCAAGTAGTTGCCCGTGATGGATGCGTCGTTCGCGGCGACCTCATCGGGTGTGCCCGTCGCGACGATGCGGCCACCGTCCTGACCGCCTCCGGGCCCGAGGTCGACAATGTAGTCGGCATTCGCGACGACGTCGAGGTCATGCTCGATCACGACGACCGTGCCGCCCCGCTCCGTGAGTCGCTCGAGCACCCGCAACAGCGTGCGCACGTCGAGCGGATGCAGGCCCACGCTCGGCTCGTCGAGCACGAAGAGCGCATCCGACTGGTCCTTATTCATCTGGCTCACAAGCTTGAGCCGCTGCGCCTCGCCGCCCGAGAGCGCGGGGGTCGCCTCCCCAAGCGTGAGGTAGCCGAGGCCGAGCTCATCGAGACCCTTGAGCCGCTTCTGCACCCGGGAGAGGTCGGCCGTGTGAGATAGGGCCTCGCGAACCGTGCATCCGAGGAGCTGCGGCAGCGTGATGCCATCGCGCTCGTACCGTTCGGCCTGCGGCGCGAAGCGGCTGCCGTGGCACTCCGGGCATTCGATGTCGACGTCCGGCAGGAACTGGATGTCGAGCGAGACCTGCCCCGTGCCCTCGCAGCGCGGGCATGCGAGCGAGCCGGTGTTATACGAGAAGTCGGATGCGGTGAGCCCGTCTTCTCGGGCCCGCTCGGTCGCCGCGAACACCTTGCGCAGCTCATCCATCACGCCGGAGTAGGTCGCGACCGTCGAGCGCACGTTGAGGCCGATCGGGGTCGCGTCGACGACCTGGACGCGTAGGCCCGCCGGGGCATCGAGCGCGCGGACGTGATCGGGCAGTTTCGCGTCCTCGCGTGCATCCTGGACCGTGCTGTTCGCCTTGGCCGAGCTTTTCGCTTGAGCAACGCTGCGCGCCTGGGCAACACTGCGCGCCTGCACCGCCGGCACGAGCGAATCGAGAATCAGCGTGCTCTTTCCCGAACCCGAGACGCCGGTGATCGCGGTGAGCCGCCCCATGGGTATGTCGAGCGACAGCGGATGCACCGTGTGGATCGCCTCTGTCTCCAGGTGGATCGTGCCCAGGGCGAATACCTCGTCGGCCGCCGCCCGCTCGCGGATCACGACCGGTTCATCCCCAGTGAGGAAGCCCGCGAGGAGCGAGCCGCCGTCGAGGCCGACAGGTTCACCCTCCGCGATGACCGTGCCGCCCTCGGTGCCCGAGCCCGGTCCGATCTCGATGAGCCAGTCGGCCTCGCGCAGAATCTGCACGTCGTGGTCCACGAACACCACGGAGTTGCCGTCGGCGAGCAGGTCGCGCATGACGCCGATGAGGCCGTCGACGTTCGCGGGATGCAGGCCGATCGACGGCTCGTCGAGGACGTAGAGCACTCCGGTGGTGCGATTTCGCACGCTGCGCGCGAGCTGGGCGCGCTGTCGTTCACCGGTCGAGAGCGTCGAGCCCGCGCGGTCCAGCGCGAGGTACCCGAGCCCGAGCTCGATGAGCCGGCGGGCCATCCCTTCGAACGTGTCGATCAGGGCGGCCGCCATTTCCTGCATCGACCCGGGCAGCGCATCCGCGACCGTCGGCACCCACGCGAGCACGTCCTCGAGCGGCAGCGCCGAAATCTCGGCGAGGTTCTGGCCGTGGATTTCCGGCGCGCGGGCGGCCGGGCTCAACCGGCTGCCGCCGCACTCGGGGCACGTGCCCTCGCGCAGGAAGCGGCTCACCTTCGCGAGCCGCTTGTCGGTATCCGCGCGCTTGAGCTCCTCCGTGACGGTGAGCCGGGCGTTTCGGAAAGTGAAGTCGAGCTCGTGGATGCCCTTCTTCGACGTGACCGTGATGTGCTTCTTTTCCTCGGGCCCGTCGAAGACGATCTCGCGTTCGTCGTCGGTCAGCTCGCGCCACGGCACGTCGGTGCGCACGCCGAATTCCCGGACGATGTCGGGCTGCACGTTGAAGCCGAAGACCTGCCAGGGCAGCACCGCACCCTCGTCGATCGTCTTCGACTCGTCCGGCACGAGCGCGGCGTCGTCCACCGTGCGCACCACACCGATGCCCTGGCACCGCGGGCACGCCCCGCCCGAGTTGAACGCAAGCGCCTCGGCGCCGGGTGGATGCACTGTCTCGCCACAGGTCGGGCACGCGAACGGCACCTCGGCCGCGACATCGATGGTTGGCGGCACGCGGTGGCCGTTTGGGCAGAGGTGGGATGCGAGCCGCGAGAACATGAGTCGGAGCACGTTGAGCAGCTCGGTCGAGGTGCCGAAAGTCGAGCGGACGTCTGGTACGCCCGGTCGCTGGCGCAGCGCGAGTGCGGCCGGCACGTGCTCGACAGAGTCGACCGCCGCCCGCGGTGACTGCGCCATGCGGCGACGCGTATAGGTCGAGAGTGCCTCGAGGTAGCGCCGTGAGCCCTCCGCGTACAGCACCCCGAGTGCGAGCGAGGATTTCCCTGAGCCCGAGACTCCGGCGATCCCGACCAGCCGCTGGAGCGGCACATCCACATCCACCGACTTGAGGTTGTGCACCCGCGCGTCCCGCACGCGAATGTGCTCGGGCATCGTGGAGATCAGCGACATGCCTCGAGCCTAATTGCAGCTCCCACAAGCGCAACTACGCCATTCAGACGCGCGGCTTCAATGGCCGGACTAGGTTGGCTCGGCCTCACTTTGGTCCAACGCCGAGGCCACGATTCGAAGGTCAGAGCCTCTAGTCATATCGCGACCGCATCGCGAAGCGCCGACTCGGAAATCGAACGCCGAAGTAGCTGCGCCGGGAACACGTCGATGTCGTCACGCTTGAACAACTCACGCGTTTCTTCCATCAGGCCGGATGCCCGCATTAATAGGTTTCCGTCCCTTTCGTCCATATCGACGAGGATGTCGATGTCGCTATCCTCGCGAGCAGTCCCGCGGGCGACGGAACCAAACATTCTGGGATTTGTTGCGGAGTATTTGTCGAGCAGCAATTGAAACTCGTCACGGTGCAGGTCGACAAGCTCGCGGAGGGCGAGTGACTCCGGCGTCGGGACGATTTGCGACATACTTCGAGGGTACCGATCGCGCCGCAGAAGAACCACGCCCATACCGCCAGTCGTATTGACTCGGTAGCCTCTCGGCATGCCTACCCCCGAGTTCATCCTGGATCTGCGCGAGAAGATCGGTCATGACCTGCTGTGGCTGATCGGCTGCACGGCCGTCGTCGTGCGGCCTCATCAAACGGATGCGTTCGGTCACCAGGATGCGGTCATGGCGGCACGCGAGAGCGCGAGTATGCGCGCGGCGAGTGCGCCAACGGTCGGCTCCAACCGCCACCTCGGGAGCCTCGAGCCGTGGTCGGCGCTGCCCGCCGCGTCGGATGCGAATGCACGTGCATCCGAGGATGTGCTGCTCGTACGTCGCAGCGACGACGGGCTCTGGGCGCCGGTGACCGGAATCGTCGACCCTGGTGAGCATCCTGCCGTGGCCGCGGTGCGCGAGGCCCGAGAGGAAACCCGCGTCGAGTGCGCGGTCGAGCGGCTCGCGCAGGTGCACGTCACCGACCGGGTCACGCATCCGAATGGCGATCTCGCGCAGTACACCGGGCTCGTCTTCCGCTGCCGATACGTGGGCGGATCACCGGGCGCGGGCGACGACGAGGCGTTGGATGCGCGCTGGTGGCAGGCCTCGACGTTGCCGCCGATGCGCGAGTTGCATCGCGGCGCGATCCGTGCGGCGTTGAGCGGCCATCCGCTGTGCGAACTCGCGACCGGAGACGGAGTCATCCCCGTCTCCGGCTAGCGTTACCCCTCAGTGCACTGGCTTGCGCTCAGACCGCAACAGCGCCGACCCAAGCACCGCGAATAACAGGTTCCACAGTGCGATCGCGATTCGTGCCGTCTCGAATGACACCAGGGTCAGCGGGAGCAGCGGCACGAAGATGTAGACGTCGAGGATCAGGATGATCCATCGACGCCAGCCGTGCAGCTGGCCGCCACGCATCGCCGCGATACCGAACACGATGAGCATCGCGCCAATGAGGATCGAAAGCACGCCGTACACCGCTTCCGCGAGCGCGATCTGCGCCGACGGGTACACGGCTTCCGCGAGCCCGGCGACAACGAATTCGTGGACGCCGAAGAGCGCCATCACGACCACCGAACCGATCCCGCCGACCGCCGCGAGCTTGCCTTTGCCCGCAAAGCCCGATCGCCACACCACGTACAGCCCATACGCGATCGCGACGTGATGCACGAACAGGAAGACCTGTGTCGCGGCGTGGCCGGCCGCTGTGAGTGGATAGCTGAAGGCCTCCTTGCCGACCATACCCGGCACGACTGCCAACAATAAGCCGATTAACGTGCCCAGCACACCACCAACGATCAGGACCCAACCACCCAGACTGATGCTCCTTGAGGCGGGCATCACCGCCGAGGCGTACGCTTGCATTACCTTCTCCTTCCGACTCCGTTGTCGGTACTACCGACGGTACGAGCCGGGCGGCGAAGCCACATCCGTGGAATCACGCAATTGTCGAGGGCGACATGAGTACCGCACGTGGAGATGACTCGGACACGCACCGTGATTCCGCGCGCCCCGGCGATGAGCCGCACGGCGACGTGGTAAGTTACGCCGAGCTAGACGGCGACGTGCCGCACGACGATGGCCGACACGGCTCCGAGCTACTCAGCGTCGAATTACTCAGTGCCGCACGCGTACAAGCACGCAATGGTTCGCCGCAGCGCGCATGGGAGCTCGCGCAAAAGGTCGCGGTCATCGGTCGCACGACTCACAACCCGCAGCTCCTCGCTGACGCTGCCCTCGTGCTCACTGCTCCCTCAGTCGGCGCCTGGAATCTCTCGGCCGATCGCCACACCCTCGCGCTCGAAGCCATCCGAATGCTCGGTGACACCGATCCCCATCGAACCGCCCGACTGCGCGCGTTAATGGAGGTCACTCGAAACCCTTGGTATGCATCCGCCGACTTGCCCGATCCCGACCGGCTCGATCCCGACCGGCTCGACGAGGAACAGGCCGAACGTCGTTCCGCCGAGCTGCACGCGCGGGCCTCGCGCGCAGCCGGCGCGAGGGACGTAAACACGCGACTCGAGTGCGCGGATGCCCTCGCCGAGCTCGCCGCGAACTCCGGCCGAACGGAAGACGCGGCGTGGGCATCCCTGTGGCGGCTCGACGCATACTGCCAGCTCGGCAAGCGGGTGGAACTGAACGCCGACCTCATGGAGTTCGGTGCGATCGTGCGCCGCCTGGATGCGCCGATCTGGCACTGGCGCCTTGCCGCGTGTCGCGCATCCGTCGCGCTGCTCGATGGCAACCTCGAGGATGCGACGGACCTGATGGATCGGGCGCTCGAACTCGGCCAGTCGCTCGGCAGCGAGGAGGCGATCTTCGTCGATCTCGTGATGCGCTCCGCCTTCGCCGCCCAAACCGGCACGAATCTCGACGCAATAGAACCGCTGGTCCGCGTGGCAATCGCCGACGCTCCCTTTCTCGCCCAAACCTGGCATGCGCGCATCCTGCTGGCCCAAGGCCGCAAGGAAGATGCGGTCGCAATTTGGCACGCGATTCGGCCGAACATCGATCGAATCGCCTCCGACACCCGCGAGTGGATCGTGGCCCTCGCAACCCTCGCCGAGCTCTGCTTCGCGGCCGAGGATGCAGAAGCTGCGGCCACTCTGCGCGAGCAGTTGCTTCCCCTCGCTGGCCAGCACGTGACCGGCGGCATCCTGACACCGTATGAGGGTCCCGTCAGTCGCTTTCTCGGGCTGCTGTCACTCGCCCTCGGCGATCGCGTCACCGCGCGCAACCAATTCCAGGATGCGTTCGAGGAATCCGAGCGGATGCACGCGAAGCTGCACGCTGCCCGAGCCCAACAATTGCTCGAGCGCTACGGGGGTGACCACGGCATCCTCACCCGCCGGGAGCTTGACGTCGCCCGACTCGTGGCGGAAGGGCTCACGAATAAGGAGATCGCCGCGCGCCTGTTCCTCTCAGAACGCACCGTCGAAAGCCACGTGAGCCACGTCATCCGCAAGCTCGAAACCTCGGGGCGAGCCGGCGTCGCCCACAAGCTCGGTGCACCCTAACCCAAGCCGCTGTAACTCGCGGACTACAGCGTCTGCAGGCGACGCGTGATCTGGTCGAGGCCGCGGGCGATTGGCAACCGCCACTCGCGGGGCACCCGGAATTCCTCGCCGTGTCGTTCCACCAATCCGAGGTCGGCAAAGTCATTGAGGACGCGGCGTGCCTGCATTTCAGCGAGCATCACGACCGTTACCTCTTCGCCGAGATCCATGAGTGGCACGCCTTTGAGCGCGCTCGTGAAGTGAGCCACGATCAGCCCCAACGCGAGATCGTCATACTCTATTTGGCCAGGCTCGTCCTCGAATACGCATTCGTACCAAGTCCTGCTTTCGACGAGAGCCGTGATTAGATCGTCACTCGCATCGGCGGGAACCGATCCCGCTCCGTCCCAATTGCTCCCTGTCGGGCCACGCTTTACCTTCGTCGCGAGAACCTCGATAGCCCCGCTCACTCGAAGCGCGTCCCACCACATCACCAGCTCGCGAATGTCGAACGCCGACTGGACCTGCAGCTCTTCGAACGGCGACTCGCGAGCAGTACGCTTTGCAACGCCCACGGCGCGGATGCCGAGCATCCCCGCAACCCGCTCAATGTCGGCGCGACGCGGTGCGCCGATCGACGTTACCGGCTGACCCTTCTCGCCGAGCCAATCCACGAGCTCGAGCGTCGCCTTGTACAGCTTTGTCTTTGCAAACGCCTTCTCGCGCACCGAGGCCGTGAGCCCCTTCGCATCCTCTTCGGCCCACTCCACGAGCCCGCTCATGTCGAGCTCAGAAAGCGGCGGCGCCTCGATCGCGTCGTGCACATCTTCCCAGTCGGCTCGGTTCGGTGACGTCTCGAGGTGAAAGTGAACGAGTGCATCAATTGCCATCAGACCGTTACTGATGAGGTTCGCGTCAGCGTCTGGGTACGTTTCGTCGAAGGTATACGAGAGCATCTCGACATCCGAGGGCTCCTCGATGGGCCGACCCTGCTCACGCATGTAGCCGAACAGGTCGACCAAGAGGTGGTGAATGACCTCCGCGTCTTCATCGAATCCGCCTCCGGCCGAAAGCCATTCGCGAAATCCCAGCAGTAGCGGCTCGCCGCCGAAATCCGTGGGTGGCTCCTTGATGAAGGCCGCGCCGGTCCGGTTCGCCGGGAGTTCTGTCGCGGTCAGCAGCTCCGTAGCCAGCGACGCAACATCCATACCGCGAGACTTCGCCATCACGATCACCGCACCCGCGACTGCGAGCACACCGGCTTCGGAGACGACAAAGCCGCCGTTTCGCGCGATGAGCTGCCCTGTCGTCGCGGTCGCGCGTCCCTTCATGGCGAGCGACACAATGTCGCGCGCGAGATTCCTGCCCGGCTTGGAGAACAGCTTCGGCACGGATGCGCGGGCCAACTCGCGGGTGAGGGCAGGATCCGAATACCACTCATCGAGCAGCCCGAGCGAGACGCCAATGAGGTGAGAGCCAGCGGGACGGGTCTCCGATTCCTCGGGCTCGATCGAATCGTGAATGTCTACGGCGTCATCGGCATTACCGGATGCAATCGCGATTGTGATGTCGCGGAGTACCGCAAGCGCCAGGTCTCGATACAAGCCAATGGGCGTAAAGAGCTCCATGTTGCGACGCTCGACGGCCACTGCCATCGCCGCATTCAGGATGTCGAGGTCCGGCGGGTTGTCGGGATCATCCAGGTCGATTCCCTCGGCTTTGAGCAGCGGCGCGAGCTCCTCCAGGAGGTCCTCGGCCATGCCGGTCTTGCGCTGGATCCCTCGTCGCGCGAGTTCCTCAAAGAACTCCGGATCGACATCGTCAGAGTTGGCGATAATATCGTCACGCATTGGGCCAGGGTATGCGTTGCGCGTGGAAACTCGCCTCGCATTCTCGGCATCGCCGCAATTTGAAGCACAAATAGCGCATCAAAAGGTGCCTGCGAGCTTTTGGGCGGCTCAGCGTGCTCAGAATCGCAGCCGGCACGGGTGCATGATGGAAAGCAGCACTTTCCGCAACTCATTCGAGGGAGCAGCCAGCACATGCGAACCGTCAACGCCTACGGATCCATCAACGCCACCGACCCGCTCGTGCCGATGACGATCGAGCGCCGCGACGTCGGGCCGCACGACGTGCTCATCGACATCGACTACGCGGGCATCTGCCACTCCGATATCCACACGATCCGCGGCGAGTGGGGCGAGATCGCCTACCCGCAGGTCGTCGGTCACGAGATCGTCGGTCGCGTCGCCGAGGTTGGCTCCGAGGTGACGAAGCATCGCGTCGGCGACACCGTTGGCGTCGGCTGCCAGTCCAACTCGTGCCGCACGTGCGAGCAATGCCAGCTCGGGCACGACCAGTACTGCCTGAACGGCAACACCCAGACCTACGGCAGTGTCGACGCCGACGGCACGATCACGCAGGGCGGCTACTCCGAGGCGATCGTCACGAACGAGGACTACGTGCTCGGTATCCCCGCGGGCCTCGACCCCGCCAAGGCCGCGCCGCTCCTCTGCGCCGGCATCACGACCTACTCGCCGCTCAAGCACTGGGGTGCGGGTCCCGGCAAGCACGTCGCGATCCTCGGCATGGGCGGACTCGGCCACATGGGCGTGAAGCTCGCGGTCGCGCTCGGCGCCGATGTCACGGTGCTCTCGCGCGGCACGAAGAAGCGGGATGACGCGCTCGCCTTTGGTGCGCAGCGGTACGTCGACACGACGGATGCGGCGGCGATGGCCGAGCTGCGCGACAGCCTCGACGTGATCGTCAGCACGATCTCGGCGGGCTTCGACGTCACCGATTACCTCAAGCTGCTGCGCGTGGACGGTACATTCGTAAACGTGGGCGCCCCGTCAGAACCGTTCACCATCCCGCCGTTCCTGCTCGGCGGTCGTCGCCGCGCGCTCGCCGGCTCCACCACGGGAGGGATCGCCGAGATCCAGGAGATGCTCGAGTTCTGTGCCGAACACGGCATCCACCCCGAGACCGAGCTTGTCGCGGCAGAGGGCATCAACGAGGCCTGGGAGCGCGTGCTCTCGTCGGACGTGCGCTATCGCTTCGTCATCGACGCGCACACCCTCTAGCGTGGCTGCTCCGTCGGCTTCGCAGCAGGTGACCGGCAAGGTGCCGCTGATCGCGATCACCGGCTTCCTCGGCGCCGGAAAGACGAGCCTGCTCAATCACCTCTTGCGCGCGCCCGGTGCCCGGCTCGGCGTTGTCGTGAACGACTTCGGCACCATCAACGTGGATGCGGCACTCGTCTCCGGCCAGATCGATGAGGCCTCGACGATCTCGGGCGGATGCTTGTGTTGCCTTCCCGACGCGGGCGGGCTCGACGACGCCCTCGCGAAGCTCTCGCAGCCGAAACTCCGGCTGGATGCGATTCTCGTGGAGGCGAGCGGCGCGGCAGACCCGCTCGCGCTGGATCGGATCATCCGCTTCAGCAAGGTGCCTCGCATCCGCGCAGCCGGGATCGTCGAGGTTATCGACGCGGTCGAACACTTTCGCACGGTCGATCGGGTGCCCGAGCTGCCGCTTCGGTATGCCGTCGCGTCGCTCATCGTGATTGGCAAGACGGATCTGCTCTCCGAGCACGAACGCGAGGCGACGATCAGGGCAATCCGCGAGCGCGTCCTCGAACGGAACCCAGGGGCTGCGATCGTGATCGCCCGGGCCGGGCAGATCGATCCGGCGCTGGTGTTCGACACGGCGACCGAGGAAGACCCGCTCGATGAGCTGCCGATCGCTCAGTTGCTGCGGGAGGCGGCCGTCGAACACACCCACCACGACCACGCGCGGGCCGCGTCGGTCGCGCTGACGGAGCCCGTGTCCCCGAGCGCGCTCGTTGACCTGCTCGAGCAGCCGCCGGCCGGCGCCTACCGCATCAAGGGCCGTATCGGCGTGCGCCGAGGTGAGAGCGTGCACGGATTCCTCGTGAACGTCGTGGGCGGCACGATCCACGTGACACGGCTCGCGGATGCGCGTGTCGAGGGCGAGCTCGTCGCGATCGGCATGGAGCTCGACCAGGCTGCCACCGAGCGTCGTCTCGAGAACGTGGCCCGCGCATCCACCGAAGAGCCCGACACGGCGGGGTTCGAGCGACTGCAGCGATACCGCAGGCTCAGCAGTTAGGCCGGAGTGCGCATCCTGCACCCAGAAATTCTTCGAGTGAGCGGTTTTAGGATTTCGGCTTAAGGGCGCGAACCCCTGGCCCGAATTCGAGAGAAAGAGCTTCCATGACTGACGTAGATGCATTCCTCAACGGTCTCCCCGTCGACCAGCTCGCACAGCGCGTGGGCGCCTCGCCCGAAGAGGTCGAGCGCGCGCTGAACGACCTCGTCCCCTCGCTCGTCGGCGGTATGCAGGCGAACGCCCAGTCTCCTTCGGGCGCCGAATCATTGAACAACGCGCTGTCGCAGCACGTCGACGGCGCGACCTCGATCGACGAGGTCGACGAGGCCGATGGCCAGAAGATCACGCAGCACATCTTCGGCGGGCAGAAGGATGCGGTGGTCGAGAAGGTGGCCGAGAATTCCGGCACCGACCAGAACCTCATCCAGAAGCTGCTGCCCATCGTCGCGCCGATCATTCTGGCGATGCTCGCGAGCAAGATGTCGAAGCGCAACACTCCGAACAAGGATGCGGCGGATCAGCCCGATGCGGCTGGCACGGATGCCTCTGGCACCACGTCAACGCAGAGCGGCTCCGAAGGCAGCCTTGCGGATGTGCTTGGCGGCATCCTCGGCGGCGGTTCGTCCAGCGGCGGCCTCGGCGGCATTCTCGGCCAGCTCGGCGGCCTGCTCGGTGGCGGCCGCAAGTAGGGTTCGCAATCGATCTGGACGGGTGTGCTGGATCTCCCGGCACACCCGTTCACAGATTAAGCCAGAGCCCAGTCTTGTCATCGATTCGGAACGCTCCGGCGTCGAGCTTCTCGGCATACGAAGACAACCAGGCGCCGAACGAGGCGAACTCGATGGGCGCCTCAGGATCGTCCATCGGTAGATAGAAGATTTGCCCCACCTCCCCGGCCGGGAGCGGTTCGAGGTCCATGGCGTAACCGTCGCCCTCGGAGTCGGTGAACTGCAACCAACCCCGACAGTTCACGACCGGCCGCACTTTGTCCGGGGTAATCCAGTCAATGAAGTTCGCTCGGTCGTCGCCGAGGGCGCTCACGCGGATCTTCGACATCTCGACCATCGCATCCGCGCTGAGGAGCGTGTGGTGATCGAAGAGATCGAGCAGCCTGGTCGGATTTGACTGGCCATCGTGGCGCTCGAGGCTCCGCACGAAATCTGCAGGCAGCGGATGCCCGATCTCCCGCTCGAGCCGCTCCACGGCATCGCCGGTCACCGGCCCACGAAGTGTCTGCGCGACCCGCGGGAGCCGGTCGTACAGCACCCGCTCGATGATGTTCCACGCATCGTCGATGTCCATGCGTTGCCTTCCCTCATGAGTGTGACACTCGCTTGGTTTTTGACCGAGCAGGACCGCCGCCCAACCGCAGTCGTTATTCGTCGTGGAATCCTTTCATGGCGACCTTGTCCCGGATGCCGTGGCCAGCATCCGCCCGGTGGGCGCGCCAGAAGTGCCGTGATCTACGCAGCTTATTGCGGGACGTGGGCGATCGGAGCGCCATATTCTGAAAGAGTCGTTAAAGAATCGGTTTCGCCCGAAGGGAGCTCCCTCATGGTCATCGCAGGTCTTATCCTCGCCGGGCTGGCGGCACTCATCCACGTCTACATCTTCTACTTGGAGTCCGTTGTCTGGACCGGGGAGAGGGCGCGCGCCACGTTCGGGACGACACCCGAGCAGGCGAAGGTGACGAAGGCGCTGGCATTCAACCAGGGCTTTTACAACTTGTTTCTCGCAATCGCCGTCGTGATCGGAATCGTGTTCTTCGCGGTCGGCTCGCCCCAGGTTGGTGCGACGTTGGTGTTCACCGGTGCCGGGTCGATGGCCGCCGCTGCGCTCGTGCTGCTGCTTTCCAGCCCGGACAAGCGGGGTGCTGCCTTGAAGCAGGGCATGCTGCCGCTGCTGGGCGTAATCGCGCTCGCCGTCGGCCTCGTCATGTAACGCTCACGCCGACGCTGTTGTTCGGCACGGCGACACTGCCTGGCGAAAAAGAAAACCCCTGGTCTCCCAGGGGTTTTCGTTTCTATGAAGTTGTGGAGCCTAGGAGATTCGAACTCCTGACATCCTGCTTGCAAAGCAGGCGCTCTACCAGCTGAGCTAAGGCCCCGTATGTTCTGGCGAACAACAGGTCAATCCTAGCGGATTGAGTGGGGCTACGAGGACTTGAACCTCGGACCTCATCGTTATCAGCGATGCGCTCTAACCACCTGAGCTATAGCCCCTCTCGTGCCGAGATTTTCACTCGAAATGCCTTGGCACAAGAGAAGAGATTACCACCGATTTTCCATTCCGCAAAATCGGCGGCGAAGAATCTCTGACCTTTCCTAGGAGTTGGTGAAGCCGAACACGAGGCCACCCGTGAGGCGCACCGAGAGGTTGTACAGGAAGGCGCCGATCGCCGCGAGGGCGGTAGTCACCACGACCTCGAGGAGCGCGAGGATCGCCGAGAACCCGAGCACACCCTGGAAGTTGATGAACGACTCCACGGTGATGTCCTCGTTGCTCGTGACGTCGTTCAGCAGGCTATTGAACGAGTCCATCACGCCCGTGTTCGCCAGCACCACCCAAAGCAGGATTGCCGCGACGATGATCACGACGCCGATGCAGACCGCGATGATGAGCGCGAGCTTCACGACGGACCAGATGTCGAGTTGTACAAGACGAAGCCGCACTTGCTTATTGGAGGTGCGACGCTCCGACTTCTTTGCGAGCTTGTCCGCTACAGATGTCATGATCGTCGATCCTACTCGTCTGTCTCAGAGGCGGCATCATTTTCGGCCGCATCCTCGGTTTCTACGACCTCGGTTGCATCCTCGGGGGCTTCGACGGGCTCAACCGACTGGTCAGACTCAACCGCAGCGTCAGGCTCAACCGACGAATCGGCATCCTCGTCCTCGCCGAGGTCACGCTCGGTGTTCCGAGCAACGCCGACGACCGAGTCCTTCTTGTCCATGCGCGCGAACACGACGCCCATCGTGTCGCGACCCTTCGCGGGCACTTCGGAGACGTCGGAGCGCGCGACCTTGCCCGAATTCAGGATGACGAGCACTTCATCCTGCTCGTGCACGAGCAGCGCACCGGCGATCTCGCCGCGCTCCTCGGACTGCTTCATCACCTTGATACCGAGGCCACCGCGGCCCTGGATGCGGTAGTCATCCACCGAGGTGCGCTTCGCGTAGCCGGCCTCGGTCACGGTGAACACGTACAGATCCGAATCCGTGGCCACAGACGCATTAATGAGGTAGTCGCCGTCGCGGAAGCTCATGCCCTTCACACCCGAGGTGTCGCGACCCATCGGGCGCAGCTGCTCATTGTCCGCGATGAAGTGCAGCGACTGGCCAGCGTGCGAGAACAGGAAGATGTGGTCCCCATCCTTGATCGCCATCGCCGAGACGAGCTCGTCGCCGTCGCGAAGCTTGATCGCTATGACGCCAGCCTGGCGGTTCGTGTCGTAGAGCGAGAGCGCAGTCTTCTTCACGAGTCCGTTGCGGGTCGCCAGCACGAGGTAGTCCTGCTCCTCGTAGTTCTCGAGGTCGAGAATCTGGGCGACCTCTTCGCCCGGCTGCAGCGGCAGCAGGTTCGCGATGTGCTGACCCTTCGAGTCGCGGCCGGCTTCCACGAGTTCGTAGCACTTCGCCCGATACACGCGGCCGTAGTTCGTGAAGAACAGGAGCCAGTGGTGGGTGGTCGTGACGAAGAAGTGCTCGACGATGTCATCGGCCTTGAGCTGCGCCCCGCGCACACCCTTGCTGCCGCGGTGCGAAGACCGGTACTGGTCGCTGCGCGTGCGCTTGATGTAGCCGGCGCGGGTTACGGTGACGACCTGCTCCTCGACGGGGATGAGCTCCTCGTCGCTCACGCCGCCCTCGAAGCCGTGGAGGATCTCGGTGCGACGGTCGTCGCCGAAGCGGCGCACGATCTCCGTGAGCTCCTCCGAGATGATCTCGCGCTGCCGCTCCGGCGAGGCAAGGATTGCTTTGTATTCGAGGATGAGTGTCTCGAGTCGGTCTGCCTCGTCGGTGATCTTCTGGCGCTCGAGCGCGGCAAGGCGGCGAAGCTGCAGGTTCAGGATCGCGGAGGCCTGGATCTCGTCGACCCCGAGCAGCTCCATGAGGCCCGTGCGCGCGACCTCGACGGTGGCCGAGGCGCGGATGAGCGCAATCACCTCGTCGAGCGCATCCAGCGCCTTGAGGTAGCCGCGCAGGATGTGCACCTCTTCTTCGGCCTTGCGCAGTCGGTACTGGGTGCGGCGCACGATGACCTCGACCTGGTGGTCAAGCCAGTAGCTGATGAACCCGTCGAGCGCGAGCGTCTTCGGCGCCCCATCAACGATCGCAAGCATGTTCGCGCCGAACGTGTCCTGCAACTGCGTGTGCTTGTACAGGTTGTTCAGCACGACCTTCGCGACCGCGTCGCGCTTCAGGATGATCACGAGTCGCTGACCGGTGTGGCCGCTCGTCTCATCGCGGATGTCCGCAATGCCGTTGATCTTGCCGTCACGCACCATCTGCACGATGCGGTCCGACAGGTTGTCGGGGTTCACCTGGTACGGCAGCTCGGTGACGACGAGGCACGTGCGTCCGCCGATCTCCTCGACGTTCACGACGGCACGCATCGTGATCGAGCCGCGACCGGTCCGGTACGCCTCCTGGATGCCCTTGGTGCCCAGAATCTGCGCGCCGGTCGGGAAATCCGGGCCGTGGATGCGCTGCATCAGCGCCTCGAGCAGCTCCTCGCGGGATGCATCCGGGTGCTCGAGCGCCCACAGCGCACCATCGGCGACCTCACGGAGGTTGTGCGGCGGAATCTTGGTCGCCATACCGACTGCGATACCCTCCGACCCGTTGACGAGCAGGTTCGGGTAACGGGCAGGGAGGACGGTCGGCTCCTGCGTCTGACCGTCGTAGTTGTCCATGAAGTCGACGGTGTCTTCTTCAATGTCGCGCACCATCTCGAGCGCGAGCGGTGCCATCTTTGTCTCGGTGTAACGGGGAGCAGCAGCGCCGTCGTTACCTGCCGAGCCGAAGTTGCCCTGACCCTGCGCGAGCGGGTAGCGCATCGACCACGGCTGCACGAGGCGCACGAGCGTGTCGTAAATCGCCGAGTCACCGTGCGGGTGGTACTGACCCATCACGTCGCCGACGACGCGCGCACACTTTGAGAACGACTTGTCGGGGCGGTAGCCGCCGTCGTACATCCCGTAGATCACGCGGCGGTGGACGGGCTTCAGCCCATCCCGAACCTCGGGGAGCGCGCGCCCCACGATCACGCTCATCGCGTAGTCGAGGTACGAGCGCTGCATCTCGAGCTGCAGGTCTACCTGTTCAACCCGGTCGGTTACCGGAGCGTTTTCGCCCGCGCCATTGTCGTTGGTGAGATCAGTCTCATCAGCCATTTAAGTTGTCAGCCTCTTGTGTCAGAAGTTCGAAAAAAGTGGATGCGCGGGCTAGATGTCGAGGAATCGCACGTCGTGCGCGTTCTGCTGGATGAACGCACGGCGCGATTCGACGTCCTCGCCCATGAGCGTGGAGAAGACCTCGTCGGCCGCTTCCGCATCCGACATCGTGACCTGGCGAAGCGTGCGCGTTTCGGGGTTCATCGTCGTGTCCCAGAGCTCCGAGTAGTTCATCTCGCCGAGACCCTTGTAGCGCTGGATCGCGTTGTCCTTCGGCAGGCGACGCCCAGCCGCCTTGCCGCGCTCGATGAGCGCATCCCGCTCCTCGTCCGAGTAGGCGTACTCGTGCGCCGCGTTCGTCCACTTGAGGCGGTAGAGCGGCGGCATCGCGAGGTATACATAGCCCACCTCGATGAGCGGGCGCATGAACCGGAAGAGCACAGTGAGCAGCAGCGTGGTGATGTGCTGGCCATCAACATCCGCATCCGCCATCAGGATCACCTTGTGATAGCGCGCCTTCTCGGCATCGAAGTCGTCGCCGATTCCGGTACCAAACGCGGTGATCATCGACTGAATTTCGAGGTTCTGCAGGGCGCGGTCGATGCGCGCCTTCTCGACGTTCAGCACCTTGCCGCGCAGCGGCAGAATCGCCTGCGTGCGCGGGTTGCGCCCCTGCACCGCCGAGCCGCCGGCCGAGTCGCCCTCGACGAGGAAGATCTCGGATTCCGCTGGGTTTCGCGAGGAACAGTCGCGCAGCTTGCCGGGCATACCGCTCGACTCGAGCAGGCCCTTGCGGCGCGTCTGCTCGCGCGCGCGTCGGGCCGCGATGCGGGCGGCGGATGCTTGGCTCGCCTTGCGGATCACCTCGCGTGCCTGAGTCGGGTTGCGGTCGAGCCAGTCGTTGAGGGATGCGGTCATCACGCGCTGGACGTAGGACTTAGCCTCGGTGTTGCCGAGCTTCGTTTTCGTCTGGCCTTCGAACTGGGGCTCACCGAGCTTGACCGAGATGATGGCCGCGAGACCCTCGCGGACATCCTCACCAGAGAGGTTCTCGTCTTTGTCCTTGAGCAGGTTCTTGTCGCGCGCGTAGCGATTGATCACCGACGTGAGGGCAGAGCGGAATCCCTCAAGGTGGGTACCGCCCTCCTTGGTGTTAATCGTGTTCGCGAACGAGTGCACCGACTCGTTGTACGACTCGGTCCACTGCATCGCGACCTCGAGCGAGATCTTGGCTTCGTCATCTTCCTCGATGATCTCGATGACCTCGTCGTGGACGGGCTCGACCTTCTTGCGCTTGACGAGGTGCTCGACGTAGTCGACGAGACCACGGTCGTACTTGAAGACCTGCTTGCGCGGCTCCCACGCTTCCTCTTCGCCCGCGGCTTCCGGCTGCTCTTCGGCGACCGTGTCCTCGGTGATGACCTGAATCGACTCGGTCTCAAGCACCTCGCTCACGGTCTTGAGGCTCGCCTTGAGGGTGTTCGGGTTGCGCTCGTCGATGAGGGTGATGCGCAGGCCGCGATTGAGGAACGCCATCTGCTGGAAACGCGCGCGGAGGGTCTCGTAATCGAACTCGACGGTCTCGAAGATGTCGCCGTTCGGGTAGAACGTGATGTTCGTGCCGGTGTCGGTGACTTCCTTGCCACGCTTGATCTCGTGCTGCGGCACGCCGTCGGCGAACTCGAGCGACCACTCGTAGCCATCGCGGTGCACGACCGCGATGAAACGGTGCGACAGCGCGTTCACGACCGACGAACCGACGCCGTGCAGACCGCCCGACACCGCGTATCCGCCGCCGCCGAACTTGCCACCGGCGTGTAGCTTCGTGAGCACGACTTCGAGCGTCGAAACGCCCTCGACCGGGTGGAGCTCCACGGGAATGCCGCGGCCATTGTCGACCACGTTCGCGCCGCCGTCGGCCTGCAGCGTTACGACGATGTCGTCACAGTACCCAGCGAGAGACTCGTCCACCGAGTTGTCGACGATCTCATAGACGAGGTGGTGCAGACCGTCCGGGCCGGTCGAGCCGATGTACATACCCGGCCGCTTACGAACCGCTTCTAGTCCCTCGAGTACTTGGATCTCGCTTGCGCCATACTGGTTTTCCACCTTGTGGCTGCCGGGGACCTGGTGATTCGCTTCGGTCTCGCTCATCGATTCGGGCTCCTTGACGGTTCATGAAAAGTAATCAGCCCGGGACTCGCCCAGGGCAGACGTCCCATCCTACCAAGGACGCCGCCATTTAGCCTTAGAAGGCCTTCTAATCGGTTTTGACCCCTCACCCGTGGGTCAGTACGTGATCCCTATCCGTACGTGTCTCGAGGCCCGCGGCCGGGAATCGATCTCGGGCCGCGCTTCCAGGACGGCGCACCTGGATTGAGGAACTGGATCTCGTCGATTTCCGCATCCGGAACGCGCTCGCGAATCGTGGCGAGGATGGTCGAGCGGATGCTCCGCAGCTGCGTTGCCCACGCCGTCGAGTCGCACTGCACGACCAGCTTGCGTTCGTTGACGTAGAGCGGTTGCGTGTGCTGCGCCGTCTGCTCGCCGGCGAGCTGCGCCCAGTCGTTGATGACCTTCGCCTGTGCGAGCGGCCCCTGCCAGTTGTACTGCCGAAAGAGGCTGTCGAGGAGGTCTGCGGTGCCGATCGGATCGCGGTGCGGGCCGAACGCGAATTGTTCTTCCTTCGTCGCCTCCTGCTTCTTGTCGCCGCGCTGCTTGCGGCGATGAAACGAGGTGGTCTTGCCGCCGAACACCTCTTTGAAGCGGTTCCAGACCTCGGATGCCTCACTTTGTTCGGTCATCGGCCTCGCCCTGTGCATCATCCGCGACTTCCGCGGCCTGCGAGTCTTGCCCTGCCTGCGAATCTTGCGACTCCCGCACTGCGTGGCTGCTCGCCTGTTCCCCCACGATCGTTCCCGCCGAGATCCGAATGGTTCGGGTCCACAGTTCCTCGGGCAAGTCCTCCAGCACGGCGCACGTAATGAGGACCTGCTCGAAGCCTTCGATGGCCGTGGCAAGTCGGCTGCGACGTTGGCCGTCGAGTTCTGAGAACACGTCGTCCAGGATGAGCACCGGGTCGCCCGTGCGCGATTCCTCGCGAACCAGCTGCGCCGCGGCTAGCTTGAGCGACAGTGCGAACGACCACGACTCTCCCTGACTCGCGGTGATGCGTGCCGGGAGTCCGTTCAGCCAGAACGTCACGTCGTCGCGGTGGGGCCCAACGAGCGTCGTGCCCCGCTCGAATTCCCTGGCCTGCGCATCCTTCAGCCGAAGCGTGAATTGCTCGCGAATCTCCTCGACCGTGAGCTCCGAGTCGATCTCCCCACCCGCACCGTCTTCATCCATGAGCTTCTTGGCATCAGCGAGCGCCGACACGCGCATCGTCATCGTGGCGCCGTGGTCCGCATCCACGAGTGCCATGTAGCTCTTCGCGAGGTGCGGGCGAAGCCTGGTCACGAGCGCGAGCCGGGCCGCGATGATCTCGGTGCCGAGCATGATGAGCTGATCGTTCCAGACCTCGAGCGTGCCGAGCATCGCATCCGAAACCGTGCGCGATTTGGCCGAGCGAAGCAGCGAGTTGCGCTGCTTGAGGACACGTTCGTAGTTTGCGATGACGTCCGCAAGCCTTGGCGCGTGAGTGGCGAGCAGCGAATCGATGAAGCTGCGCCGCTGCTGGGGCTCGCCCCGGATGAGCGCGAGATCCTCCGGCGCGAACAACACGGTGTTGAAATACCGCGGCAGCTCGCGCGCCTTCACGGGATGCCCACTCACGCGGGCCTTGTTTGACCCCGATTTCGTGATCTCGACGTCGATGCTGAGCCGGCGTGGTCCGTGCGCGAGCTCGGCCCGAATGATTGCCGCATCCTCGCCAAACTTCACGAGTGCCGAATCGCTCGAGACCCGGTGCGACCGAAGACTCGACAGGTACGCGATCGCCTCAACCAGGTTCGTCTTGCCCTGCCCATTGACGCCCTCGAAGATGCGCACACCGGGTGCCAGATCGAGATCCGCGGATGCGTAATTACGGAAATTGCGCAGCGTGAGGTGAGTGACGTGCACCGCTTATCGCATGAGCAGATTCGGCTGCAGCAGGTAGCGGAACGTGTCGTTTTCGGCGGGCTCGTCGAGCGAAGTCTGGCCGCTCAGGAGGACGGGGCCCGGCTTGTTCGGGTTGTCCGTTGCCGTAAACGCGATCTTCACGAACGCCGAGTGGATCGCACTGACTCCGTCGAGCAGGAACTGCGGCTTGAGTGACACAACGATCCCGTTGCCGACGAGGTTCGCGCTGAGTTCCTCCGAACCCGCTGCCTGCTCGGCACCGTGTGCCTGCAGCGTCAGACCCTCGTCGGTGAACGAGAATCTCAGCGCCTGCTCGCGCTCCAGGACAAGTTGCATACGGCGAACCGCGTCGACGACCTCGCTGCCCTGAATGACGGCGAAGTGCGGGGTATCCGCAGGGAAGAGTCGCGAGACTGCCGGGAAGTTGCCCTTGATGAGCAGCGACGTGACGGTGCGGCCATCCGCGGTGAACGCGATGAGCTGGCGTTCACCTTCCGTGACGAGCGTGATGACAACCTCGCTCGCGTGCGAGAAGGACTTACCAACCTCGCTCAGGGTGCGAGCCGGCACGAGGGCCTGGTCACCCTCGTTGAAGTTGCTCTGCCAGTTGATGGTGCGAACGGCAACGCGGTAGCGGTCGGTCGCAACGAGGCTGAGCTCGTTGGGCGCGAGCGTGAGATTCACACCGGTGATAACGGGCGCGACATCCTCCTTGGATGCGGCCACCGACACCTGGCCGATTGCCTCGGAGAAATCCTCGCCCGAGACCACTCCGGTCGTGCCATCGACGACGGGAAGCGTCGGGAACTCTTCGATCGGCATCGTCGGCAGCGAGAAGTTTGCTCGGCCACAGGTGATTGCCACACCCTGATCAGTGCGCTCGACTGTTACGGGGGCATCCGGGAGACGGTTAGCGATGTCGGCGAGCAGTCGACCCTGGACCAGTACCGCGCCAGCCTCCTCGACCTGCGCATCCACCGCCGTGCGGCTTGAAACTTCGTAGTCGAACGACGACAGCGAGAGGCCAGCGTCCGTGGCTTCGAGCACCACACCACTCAGAATCGGCAGCGTCGGTCGTTGAGGCAAGAGCTTCACGATGAATGACACTGCGTCGCTGAATACGTCGCGGTTGACCTCGAACTTCACGGTGCGTCCTCCTGTGGTTGGTGGAGAACTAATGCTAGCCGCATCTTGCGACATAAAAATCAAGCTCCAGGATGCGCTGCCTGCTACGGACTTGGACGTCTGTGGGAGCGGTTTGGGACGCACAGTTTCACTCGATTATTTGTTCGATACCCTTGGGTCAAGGACGTGTTGACGCGTTTTCGGGCGCCTCAAGCTCGGCTCGGCGGTCAATGTCACGAGCAGGCCTTGGATGAAATTTAAATCTGCAACCGCACTATTAACACCTGTGGATAATGTGGATAACTCTGTGGATGCTTGTTCGCAGTAGGGAACTACATTCGTGTGAGTTGTGATTGGTCGGTGAACGGAAAGTGATCTTTGCTGACATCCATGTGAATGGAAATCGAGATATCCACAGGGATATACGATTTCTCCACAGTTTTGGGCCCCGGTTCGGGTGAGTTATCCACAGTTTGTGGAAACCGAGGCGCAAAAACTTGTCCACCGAGATTCCAGCGGTTCCACACAGAGTTATCCACTGGACCTGTGGATAACTCTGTGTGACTGTGGATTACGTGACCGAGGCGCAAAAAGCCCACACGATTGTGTGGGCAGAGGGATTTTGCGAGTGGGGAATTCGCATGGGCCGAGATTCCGCGTGTGTCGAGAATCGCGCGGGGCGGGAGTCTGCGGGGCGCCAGTTAGTTCTTACTCGCCTGGCGAATGCGCGAAGTGAGCTCGGTGACCTGGTTATACACCGAGCGGTCTTCGGTAATGAGCTTGGTGATCTTGCGGTGGGCGTACATCACGGTCGTGTGGTCGCGACCGCCGAAGAGCTGTCCGATCTTCGGCAGGGAGAGATTGGTCATTTCGCGGCACAGGTACATCGCGACCTGTCGACTCGTGGCGATCGCCTGTGAACGGCTCGAACCGTAGAGGTCTTCGACACTGAGGTGGAAGTAGTCGGCGGTCTCGCGAATGATCTCCTGGGGGGAGATGATGCTGGGCTCATCGTTAATCAGCAGGTCTTTGAGCACGAGGCTCACGAGATTCAGGTCGATGGCTTGTTGATTGAGATTCGCATACGCGGTGACGCGGATGAGCGTGCCCTCGAGCTCACGAATTGAGCCGTTGACGTGGGCGGCGATGAACTCGATCGCATCCTTCGGCAACGAAATGTCGTCGGCTTGCGCCTTCTTACGAAGAATTGCGATACGCGTCTCGAGGTCGGGGGCAGAGACGTCGGTGATGAGTCCCCACTCAAAGCGGGAACGCATCCGGTTTTCAAACCCCGTGAGCTGCTTCGGCGGCACGTCAGAGGTAATGACGACCTGCTTGTTGTGCTCGTGCAGCGTGTTAAAAGTGTGGAAGAAGGCCTCCATCGTGGAGTCCTTGCCCTGCAGAAACTGAATATCGTCGATCATCAGGATGTCGTTGTTGCGATAGCGCGCATGGAACTCCTGCGCGCGGTTGTCCGCAATCGAGTTGATGAAGTCGTTCGTGAACTCTTCGCTCGAGACGTACCGCACCTGAATCCCGGGGTAGATATTCTCGGCGTAGTTGCCGATCGCGTGGAGCAGGTGCGTCTTGCCAAGACCGGAATCCCCGTAGATAAAGAGGGGGTTGTAGCTGCGGGCGGGGGCTTCGGCGACGGCGACCGCAGCCGCATGCGCGAACCGGTTCGATGAACCGATGATGAAATTCTCAAAGTTGTAGCGCCGATTGAGCCGAGAGTCGTGGACCGGTGCGGGGGTCGGAGCCTCCGCGTGGTATGGCGCCTGCTGCCGACCCTGCGGCAAGGGAGCAGCCTGTGAATAACCAGTGGAAAACGGTTCGCTCAACACCTCGGTTTGGGCGAGAGAAGCTTGTTCCAGCGCGCTTGGGTGATCGGGCTCGACTTCATAAACTTGCGTGTCAAGCGGCGGCTGTTGACGGATATCGGGATTCACGACGACGGCGAAGTTCGCGATTTCCATCTCGGTAGGAAGCTTGCTGATTGCCTCGAAGAGGGGCTCTCGACCGCGCTGCTCGATCATCGTGCGGGTCATATCGTTCGGCACTTCGAGGTAAATTGTGCCGCTCATCACGCCTTTTGGCTCGACGATGCGAAAGAACGCCCGCATCGATGCGGATACCGTCTCGTTCGTTTCGAGTGTGTTGAGGAGTGCTGACCAGATGACGCTGACGTCTTCGGTCATGACTGGCTCCTCGGGTTGCGTAGTGTTCCGTGACTCGAGTCGTTCTCGAGGTACAGGCGTGTCGGGCTTGATCCTCTCCCGTGCCTGCCTGTGCCGGCAAGTTATGCACAGTGCCTGTGGATAACTGTGGAATCTGTGAATAATAGTAGCGGTAGACCGACCAGCATAAGACCACCCGGAGGGATTCTGTCAATCCTTTTTAGAGTCTTCGGCGCGTCGCTCCGCAATCCTGTGGGTAGGGTGGTAGATAACACCGCACCTCAAGTACTACTTGACCTAGATCTCGGCAGAGATGTAGTCTATTGCGGTTGAGCCCGTAGTCAGGGCGATTAGTCGTTTCCCCGTTGACGGGGCTACAAATCCCGGAGTCAATTTATGTCCAAGCGTACTTTCCAGCCGAACAACCGCCGCCGCTCGAAGAAGCACGGCTTCCGCCTTCGCATGCGCACTCGCGCCGGCCGCGCGATCCTCGCGTCGCGCCGCTCGAAGGGCCGCAAGGTCCTCTCGGCGTAACGTCATTGCTAGCTCACCCGAATCGGGTCACTCGAGGCGACGATTACCGTCGAATTTCTCGTAGGGGCACTCGGGTAAGTGCACGTGGGCTCGTCGTTCTCGCCGAGCTTCGCGCCGACGCAACTGCACCCACTCGATTCGGATTCATCATCACGAAGCGGGTGGGTGTTGCTGTTGTACGCAATCGACTTCGTCGTCGGCTCAAGGCGATCTCGCGCGAGCTTCTCGTGCTGATCCCTACGGGAGCCTCCTTCATCATCCGCGTCTTTCCGGAAGCTGCGGACCTTTCTTATGACGAGCTGCGAACGCGAACGCGCGCGGCGACCCTCAGCGCATCGGAGCGAATTGGTGTGACGGCGATTCCAGAGCAATGCTCGTGTGCGGATGTGGTCGATTAACGTGCTTCGAGCACTTCACAATCTCGTCCTGGCACCGCGCAATCTCGGAGTGGCGCTTTTGCTCGTCTACCGGAAGGTTATTTCGCCCATTTACGGTGACGTTTGCCGCTATTACCCGACGTGTTCCGCGTATGGTTTAGAAGCAGTACAGGTATACGGACTCCTGCGGGGTAGCTGGATGGCGCTCCGGCGCATCCTTCGTTGTCACCCCTGGGCGAAACCCGATTTCGACGAGGTGCCTGAACCCAAGCGCGCCTTTGACATCCGCATCACCGCCCCTGGATTCGTAGTATCAACCCTCCAACCGAAAGACTGACCCCTCTCAATGGACTTTTTAGACACACTCCTGTGGCCACTTCGCTGGGTCATTGAAGCCGTCCTCGTGGGTGGCCACTGGCTCCTCACGCAGGTGGGGTTGGGCGATCTCGGTGGTTGGACCTGGATTCTTTCGATCTTCCTGCTCGTGATCATCGTCCGCTCGGCAATGATTCCGCTGACGGTTCGGCAGCTGAAATCGATGCGCGGCATGATGGAGCTCCAGCCTGAGCTCAAGCGCATCCAGGATAAGTACAAGGGCAAGCGCGATCAGTTCTCGCAGCAGGCGATGCAGCAAGAGACGATGGCGCTGTACAAGGAGCATGGCTCGAGCCCATTGTCGGGCTGCTGGCCGATGCTCATCCAGATGCCGATCTTCTTCGCCCTGTTCCGCGTGCTGAACACGGCGAACAGTAACCAGGCCGGTGTCGGCGCGATGAACCTCGAGCTCGCGCACTCCTTCTCAAGCTCCGAGATCTTCGGGGCCCCGCTTAGCGCCACGCTGATGGATAACGGTGGCAACACCTCGGTCATCATCACCGCCATCTTGATCATCGTCCTGATGGTCTCAACCCAGTTCTTCACCCAGTTCCAGATCACTGCACAAAACATCTCGCCGGCGGCCAAGGAGTCGCCGATGTTCAAGCAGCAGCAGATGATGATGTACCTCCTGCCGCTCGTGATGGCAGTCTCGGGCCTCATGTTCCCGATCGGTGTGATGAGCTACTGGGCGTTGTCAAACCTGTGGACGATGGGTCAGCAGTGGGTCACCATTCGCCAGATGCCGACGCCGGGTTCGGACGCCGCGAAGAAGCGCGAGGAGCGACTGCGCCGTCAGGGCAAGTGGGAGACTTCGGCCGATAACCCCGCGAACCAGAAGAAGAAGAAGGGCGCGCCGGTCGAGGAAATCGTCGAGAAGCCGCAGGGTCAGCGCGAGCAGCCGATGTCGAAGCAGCGCGCTAAGAAGAAGAAAAAGAAGAAGTAGTTTTGATTTAGGCGCAGGCTCTGCCTGCTGCCCACGTTCCGCCGAAAGGGAAGTAAATGACGAGCGGCATTAGAGAAGACGAGCGCCACGAAGACGCACTCGAGCAGTCGGAATCGATCGAGGACGCGACCACCGTGACTGACGAGACTGACCTCGTCGAGGGCGGATCTGAGTCGGCCACGGACGCGTCCGAGTCTGCTGAGGACGACGCTGCGGACGACGACGAGATCGACGCCGGCGCGGGCGACGACGTGGCAAGTTTAGACGACGACGCGGACGAGGAAGACCGCGACGAGGGTGACATTGCCGCCGACTACATCGAGGAGCTCCTCGACATCGCTGATGTCGATGGTGACCTCGAGATCGATGTCCGTGGCGGACGCACCTATGTTTCGGTGACCGCTGATGGTGACTCGAACCTCTCGAAGTTGTCGTCTAACCAAGTCGTGGATGCGCTGCAGCAGCTCACGCGGCTCGCGGTGCAGGCTGAGACCGGCGAGTTCTCACGATTGATTCTCGATATTGGCGGCTCGCGAGAGTCGCGCAAGAAGGAGCTTGAGGACCTCGTGGGTCGGGCGATCGAGCGGATTGAGGGCGGTGCGTCCAAGGCGGCTCTGCCGCCGATGTCCTCGTACGAGCGGAAGATTGTGCACGACATCGCTGCCGAGCGCGGATATCACTCCGAGAGCGAGGGTGAGGGTCGCGACCGTCACACGGTGCTCCAGGCTCAGGACTAGTCACCAGCGTGGATATTCCAGAGGCAATCAACGAGGTCGAGATCGAAGGCGAGCGCGTCGAGGTTGAGGCGCGCCCTGCTGTTGCTGACGAGATATTCGGCGACCGCGTTGGGCTCGCGCAGGCCTATGCCAACGCGCTCGCTCGGGACGGGGAATTGCTCGGACTGCTCGGGCCGTTGGAGTATCCCCGACTGTGGACGAGGCACATCATCAATTCGGCGTTGATCGCTCCACTGCTTCACGGCGAAGTTGGCGACGTTGGTTCGGGCGCTGGCCTCCCCGGGATTCCTCTCGCGATTGCGAGACCGGATGTGCAGTTCACTCTGATCGAGCCGATGGAGCGTCGGCACGATTGGCTGGTACAGCAGATCGGCGACCTCGAACTCGACAACGTGAAGGCAGTTCGTGGACGAGCGGAAGATATCGCTGAAACGGTCGCCTTCGATCAAGTCACCGCGCGTGCAGTTGCCGCGCTCTCGAAGCTCCTACCGTGGACGGTTCCGCTCGTGAAGTATGGCGGTGAGATCGTTCTTCTCAAGGGTCGCTCGGCCGAGGCCGAAATCACGAAGGCCGCCAAGGTCATTCGCCGATATGGACTCGAAGATATTCGGGTCGAAGAGGTTGGCGAGGGCCTCGACACCGAACCCACCCGGGTGGTTCGCGCGACGGTGCAGTAACGCCCCTCCCAGCAGGATCTTGAGTCAACCGGACGCAAACCACGGATCGGAACGTTGGCTCGGGCAGAGTTTGCAGGATGCTGTCTCGGTCCAGCGGACTTGAGGACAGTCGGAGCGGGCACTGATCCTGCTTTGTTGGGTATAAAGTGCCTCTGATCAGGTGTTTTTACTCTCACTCTCGAGTTTGATTGTCGCGAGCGTGGATGCTTCGAGCAGCAGCGAAGTACTTCGCAAGCGAATCGATGCTCGGCATTTTGGCGTTTCACGTGAAACCCATCAGGCTCGATGTGCATTGCGGCACATTCCCCGAGATCCTTTGGTTGTGCAAGGTGATGCTCTCAATCCGTCGTTAGGATCCGTCTCAGCGTTTCTGGAATCTTGTTGCGTGTGGTGCCCCCACACTTTTGATGGGCAAGTGACCACACGACTCATGGCTCAGAGATCACGGATTGGCTCGCCCAAATGAATTTCGGGCGGGACATGCACTGCATAGAACCGATTATTCTTTCGCCCCTCGCGTCGCTTGCCTGAGTGATAAAGATGACGATGTTTCACGTGGAACAACAATCTTCGCTTTCACGCGGAACACCACAGCGGCTTCGACATCTTTGACGAGTTCTGAGAAACACGTACTGCATGGTCGAACACACCGTTTAGCCCCATACCGTCATGAGACTGCTCGGCGGTGAGTGCGTTTCACGTGGAACCCCCTGGTGGCTGTTGCAATGCAATCCATCGTTGATGTTGAGTTCCGAATGACCTCCGCCAAGTGCGTCAGGAGCTGATCCGGGTGCTGGGCATGGAAAGGATGCCAGGTTGCAGCTGGTCGATATGGCACTCCTCCTGGAACATGCCCGTCCAACGAATGTCTCTCTTTGTCCTAACCTTGCATTGGGCATTGGGGATTGGGCATTGGGCATTGGGCATTGGGCATTGGGCATTGGTCGTTTGGTTTTGTGCGATCAGATCCTGATGTTTCACGTGAAACGCAACTGATGGAGTCAGCCTTACTTCGGACCCTCTGATGCGGGACAGAGAATGGGTTCGGTGGGCTTTCCTGGATCAGATGCTGATGAGAGTCAGGCGAAGTGAGGCGGATTGAGTCTCGATCAGGATGTTTCACGTGAAACAGCGCGCTCGGGAGTTCAGTGGTGAGTTGAAGTGGCTTTCCATATGATTGGAGGGCGCGCGACAGCGATAGCCCAGTTGGGAGCATCTCCAACGGCGCGGATCGTGCTGATCGCGCAATCGGCACGGTGTTTCACGTGACACCACCTAGCGGAAGGGCAGAACCGATTCGCGACGAAGGGTGTTTGGCCGAATCGAGGAAGGCTGATTGATTACGCTGAGACGCTTCGGAATGTGAACCCCCGCGTGTCGAGGAGGAGTGTTTAAGTGGCGCATGCCTGCTTGGCGCATGGCGGCTTGCCGATAGCGGTGGCCCAGAGGGGCTGCACATGATTCAGGTGTGCTTTCTTCGGCACTGGGTCGTTCTGTCGCTTGATTCTGTTGCGTTCGCAGTGGAGTGATCTTGGATGAGCGGTGTGTGAAGCGGTGGTGTGCGAAAGTAGTTGTGGGTTCCGGGTACGAGGACGCTGTTCGCTACTACTTCGGTGCGATTGCGCCATTTCGGCTTATAGTCGGCCAAAGAGCACCGTTGGCTTCACTCTGTTCCAAACAATGGGTTCCGAGACAGTTGTCAACGTCTCTCACGTGTTGCACATGTTTCACGTGAAACACGGCTCGCTTCGTTGACTTGTCTTGCAAGTAAACCGAGGTTTCGAGATGGTGCGGTGCCATTACTCCCGCACTCCTCACCCGATGCAGTTCGTATGCGGCACTTAACCCTGACCCTCTGCTTCGTGGAGCAGCATCGGCGCTAGTTCTCGCTCGCGGTCGCCACTCGCAGTGCCACTCTTGCTCGGTTTCACGTGAAACGTGTCGGGATAGGAAGGTCCAAAGGGTACCGAACCAGGTGGTGGGGTTAGTTGAAGGCTCTATGCGCGGTCGGGACGCACTTCTCACCGGCAGGAATCGCTGCCCCGGAATGGGTATGGAAAGTTCGGGCGTCGACCCTAGCCCTGTAGATCCAGTGGTGTTTCACGTGAAACGGCTCGTGATCCTGCAGAGTTCTATCCCAGTGCTGGATTCTCAGGCAGAGGAACTTGCACGTCACGGGTAGACGACAGGCCATGGCCTCGCTAACGGGAAGGTCTCACTCCACGGTTGATCGGTGAAGATTCTTCCATCGTAGGAAGCGTGAGCGCGCGGGGTAACTTTCTCAGGATCTGGGCGTCCGGCTTTCAACCCGGCCCTCGCGAGGTCTGCCTTCTCGACGGACTGAAGATCAACCGGTGAGGCCTCATCTAAAGGAAGCTGGGCCAAATACTGGTGGCTGGATGGACTGCTCAACAACAAGTTGCGAGTGTTTCACGTGAAACGGAGATCAACGGTACTGCGCATGAAACGGATATCTAGAGCAATGACGAAGACAGAGGGTGGCGTGATGTGTTTCACGTGAAACCAGGAGGCCAAATTCGCCTTCGGTAGTGCGGCCCCAGTTTCCGCAGCGCTGCCGATTCGCTTCAATGCGTTGAAACTTCCAAGTTCCGGTGTGGACGCCGTCTCATCAATATCGTTCGCTCGTGCCCGTGCTCGTGCTCGTGCTCGTGCTCGTGCTGTCGCTCGTGCTCGTGCTGTCGCTCGAAATCTCGCCGTGGCCCAGCAGACGAGTCGATACACAGGGCCGAGGAAGGCTGTCGCTCAGTAGGCGAAACGTTCCGCAACCAGGTCCCATGATCTGGAGAGACTGAAGGGCGCGCATTCCAGTCAAGGCTGCTGAAGTGTTTCACGTGAAACGGGCGAAGGGCTGTTGGAAGTTGATTCAATGCCGCGGTATCGCAGGAACTGTTGCCGCGCGAGAATGGCTATGCAAGCCCACGCTTGAATCGCACCTCTCCCTCGAATGTTTCACGTGAAACCACGAAACGACTTGCCGGCTTTGAATCAACCCTCGAACCCTCCCAGCGCTACGAACCATTCGGTCGCAGATGTGAAGGAAGTGTGTACGGAAGTATTTCGAAGGGGCGGCGCTGTGCCCTGGTTTCACGTGAAACGGTGGAGAGCCACGCAGATCGAAGCGCCATTCTGGTCTGCGCTCGGATCGCTGCTGTCGACGTCCGCAGCGGGATTGTTCGTCGTCGCGGACACTCCATGGCATCGCGTGTTGCAAGGGATCTCATGCCAGGAACGTACTTCACGGGAATGTTTCACGTGAAACAACTCGGACACTTCTTGACGCCACCTCGAAGACGCCCGACGCCAAATGCCGAGCACTCGCATTTCACTTCCCGACGGCACAATGTCGGTGGCTTGAGGGACGATGTGAGTGAGCTCGAAGCAAACTTTCGCCGTGATGAGGTGCGAATCTGCAAAGTCTGATGTTCCACGTGAAACGTACCTTTCCGCAAGCCGCGAGCCTCCCCGATGTTTTGAATTTCCCGACGAAGATAGAAGCCCCGGATCGAAATCAGCACTGAACACGATCAGGGAGAAAGGGTTTGCAAGCATGAGCGACATCTTTGATTCGCCAATTGCCCGTCAGATGACCGAACTCAACGCTAAGAAGAAGTCGTTGAAGCGGCAAACTGCGCCCCGACCAGGGAAAACACGCGTAATGACGGTGTCGAATCAGAAGGGCGGGGTCGGAAAAACGACGACGACCGTCAATATGGCGGCGGCTCTTGCGACCTTCGGGCTTCGTGTCCTTGTGATCGACAACGACCCCCAGGGGAACGCCTCCACGGCGCTCAATATCGAGCATCGAGGCGACACTCCAGGTACGTACGAGGTGCTCATTGACGGAACACCGCTCCGCGAAGTGGTGCAGCCAAGCCCTGACATCAAGGGCCTCTATTGCTGCCCGGCCACCCTGGACCTTGCCGGCGCCGAGATCGAGCTCGTGCCGATGGTTTCACGTGAAACACGATTGAGGAACGCGATCCACCGATACCTCGCGGAGACGGAAGCGGCCGGCGAACGGTTCGACTACGTGTTCATCGATTGCCCGCCCTCGCTCGGCCTCCTCACGATCAACGCCTTTGCAGCTGCCGATGAAGTGCTCATCCCGATCCAGAGCGAGTACTACGCGCTCGAGGGTCTTGGCCAACTACTGAACTCCATCGACCAGCTGCGTGGCTACCTGAATCCAAATCTCGAAGTCTCGACAATCCTGATGACGATGTTCGATAAGCGCACGAACCTGTCGAAGGACGTGCAAGACGAGGTTCGGCAGCATTTCCCAGACCAACTCCTCTCGACGGTCATCCCACGATCGGTAAGGATCTCGGAGGCCCCCAGCTTCAACAAGACCGTTCTCAGCTACGACCCCGAAGGCGTCGGCGCGGTCGCCTACAAGGAAGCAGCACTCGAAATGGCAAAGCAAGGAGCAAGTACCAATGGCAACTAAGCGACGCGCCGGTCTTGGTCGAGGGCTCGGTGCCCTCATCCCGCAGGCGCCAGACCAAGACGATCGAGCCATCGATGTGTTCTTCAACGGGTCGGCGCCACTCGGCCGACAAGAGACATCGAAAAATATCGATTTAGAAAACCAGAACGTCCAGACGCACTCTCCTGAGGTGCAAGTAGAGACGAAGAAAGGTACCCAAAAGTCCTCCGCCTCGACCGCGGCCAAATCGAAGAAAACGACCACGGCCTCTGCTGCCACCTCGAAGTCGAAGACGAGTTCCGCATCCCGAACCGCGACAGCGACGCTCGAACGGGATACATCGGACCGCATTGAAACTTCGCCGGGTTCGGATGAAATCGCTGAGTTCGACAACGAGCTGACCGTCGATGCCGTGACCGGCGAAGTCTTGACGGAAGAATCGACGGACGAATCAACGGAACTGAGTGGCGAAAGTTCTTCACATGCGTCCACACGCCTATCCACAGATTCATTCACAGCAGCTGTGGATAACCGAGCCCAGATAGGCCCAGATGGAACCTCGCTCAATACATCGAATGATCTCGATATAGAAGAGGCGGAGAACCTCCTTCCTGTTCCGGGTGCACAACTCGGCAACCTCGATCCCTACCGCGTGCTCGCGAACAATCGCCAGCCGCGAACCGAGTTCGATCAGGATGCGCTCGACGAGCTAACCCACTCGGTCCGGGAGTTTGGAGTCTTCCAGCCAATCGTGGTTCGTCCGATTCCTGAGGATGATCCACGACGCGCCGAGGGTGATTATGAGCTCATCATGGGTGAACGTCGCCTCCGAGCGACAAAAGCTGCCGGGCGCACATCCATTCCGGCGATCATCCGCAACACGGATGACGACGACATGTTGCGGGATGCACTCCTCGAGAACCTGCACCGCGCGGAACTGAACCCGCTCGAAGAAGCCTCCGCGTACCAACAGCTCCTCGACGACTTCGGTTGCACACAGCAGGAGCTCTCCACGCGCATCGGCCGCTCGCGACCGCGAATTTCAAATACGATCCGCCTGCTCAAGCTGCCGGTCGATGTGCAGCGTAAGGTTGCCGCGGGCGTATTGAGCGCGGGTCACGCCCGAGCAATCCTCTCCGTCGGTGAGCCAGCGGCAATGACGCAGCTCGCGAACAAGATCATCAACGAGAACCTCTCCGTGCGCGAGGCGGAACTGGCCGCAGCGACCATGAGCATCCGCACCGATAGGCCGCCGACAAAGCAGACGCAAGTCGGCAGCGACTCCCTCAACGCCCATCTGTCTGGTGTTGGTGAGCGGCTCGGTGACCGGCTCAACACCCGCGTGAAGGTCGTCCTACGAAAGACAAAAGGCCAGATCAGCATCGACTTTGCGTCGGTAGCCGACCTCAACCGCATCCTCGAGGCAATCGGTGAACCGACCGAGGCGTAGGTCTTGGAGGCGTCGTCGCCCGGGCTCACCTTCGGCCAACGGGAATGGAACTACAGAACACGGAGGAGAACATGGACCTGCAGCTTGAAGACCGCGTGATTTTGGTCGTCGGTGGACGAGGGCTGATCGGGAGCGCGGTCGTCGACTTGCTCCGCAAGGAGGGCGCAATCGCGATTCCTGCGTCGCGGAGCACCACCGAGGGTGTGCAGCTGGACGCCTCGCAGGACGACTCCGTTGCCGAGGCGGTCGCAACCGTTCTCGAACGTCATGGTCGCATTGATGGACTCGTTGTTGCGGCGGCTCCTGCCGCCGGCACCCTTGATTCGTCTACTGACTCCGACCCCGCGGAGATCCTGAAGGCGCTCGACGCCAAGGCGCTGACGTTCCTCCGAGTGGCCAAGGCCGTCGTCCCCGCAATGCAGGATGCGGGATACGGCCGCGTAGTCGGCGTGAGCGGCCAGAACGCCTTCCTCACCGGCAGCATGACCGGATCGATGCGGAACGCGGCACTGATCGTCGCGGCGAAGAATCTCGCCGACACGCTTGCTGGGACCGGCGTGAGCGTGAACACGGTGAGCCCGGGGCCGGTCACCACCGAGCCATCGGCTGCCGTCGAGATCGGCAAACCCGGTGAATCCTCGCCAGAGGACGTCGCGAACCTAATCCTCTATCTCGTGTCGCCGCTGGCGGGCGCGGTGTCCGGCGAATCGATTGCGGTAGGGCATCGAGTGCGCGGCGTCACCGCCTTCTAAGCGGTCGAACCAATCCGGATCCACGGACCTCACGAAGCTCCACGAGGCACCAACCAGGCATAGAAAATGGGGTGGATGAGCTGGGACTGAACCGGCGCATCCACCCCAATTCGCGGGTAGGAACGGCGTACTAGACCACGAGGTTCGGCTGCGCCGGGGTGTTGCGCGGGCCGCGCGCTGCCGCATGCTCAGCGAGTTGGGCGTACACGTCGGCGAGCTCGAGGCCGGCGGCCTGGATGCCGAGGGGCACGAGTGAGGTCTCGGTCATGCCCGGGATCGGGTCGGCCTCGATGAACCACGGGGTGCCCTCGTCGTCGACGATGAAGTCGACGCGGGCGACATCGGCGAGCCCGATGATCTGGCAGACGCGCACGGCGAGCTCCGAGACCTGGGTCAGCACTGCCTCGTCGACGCGCCCGGGCGCGTAGTACGTCGTCTCGCCCGCGTTGTAGCGCGCGGCGTAGTCGTAGACGCCACTATTCGGCACGACCTCGACGGGCGGCACTGCGAACGGGCCCTCGCCGAAGTCGAGCACGCCGACCATGAGCTCGGTGCCGCTGACCTTCTTCTCGATGAGCACGCCATCGGCGTAGGTGAATGCCGTCACGAGCGCGCGCGAGAACTGCGACTTCTCGTTCACGAAGGACACGCCCTGCGAGGATCCGCCCTCGACCGGCTTTACGACGGCGGGAAAGTCGATGCCCCTCGAGATGGAGTCGATCACGCTCGTGGCACCGAGCTCGCGGAACGTGTCGTTCGGCAGCACGATCGACTGGGGCGTGCGGATGCCCGTTCGCTTCACGAGCGCCTTCGCGGTGGCCTTGTTCCAGGCAAGCATGGCCGCGGTCGGCCGTGAGCCCACGTAGGGTACGTCGATCGCGCGCAACAGCGAGTAGAGCGCGCC
Source organism: Gulosibacter molinativorax (assembly GCF_003010915.2). NCBI lineage: Bacteria > Bacillati > Actinomycetota > Actinomycetes > Micrococcales > Microbacteriaceae > Gulosibacter > Gulosibacter molinativorax. Next base: position 2,622,493 of record NZ_CP028426.1, read on the forward strand.
GTTCTCACCCGAAACACCGTGCAGCACCGGCCACACGACATCGACATCGTCAAAGTTCTGCTCGAGCCAGGGAAGCAGCTTCTCGTCGGGCTCGCGAACCGTGACACGAGCGCCGGCCTTGATCAGCGCATCCGCGACCCGGCGGCCCGAGCGCAGCGAGACATCGCGCTCGTGCGAGATCCCACCCGAGAGAATGACTACGTGTTGTCCCTCGATCGTCATAACTGTTGCTCCTAAATTCAGGTCTGGAAGTTCGGTGAGGGGCTAGTTGAGGTCCGGCGGGGCGGCGGCGAAGCGGTTGTCGTCTTCTGACCGGTTGTCGAACGTGCCGAAGGTCTCGATGATTTCGAGTTCGCCGTTGATCACGTTCGCGAGGCGACGCACGCCCAGGCGGATGCGGTCGGGAGTCGGGAGCGAAAAGGACAGACGGATTTTGTCGTGGCCTCGGCCGTCGGCGTAGAAGCCGGTCCCCGGCGTATAGGCGACGAGCTCCTTGGTCGCGCGCGGCAGCATCTGCTTCGAGTCGAGCGACTGGGGCAGCTGGACCCACGTGAAGAAGCCGCCGTTCGGGACGGTCCAGGACAGCTGCGGCAGGTACTCCTCGAGGGCCGCGAGCATCGCATCCCGCCGCTCGCGGTACGTGCCGCGGTAGGTGTCGATCTGCGCGCGCCAGTCACTCGTCTCGAGATACTCGGTCACGAGCCACTGGTTGAGCGAGGACGGCGAGAGGATGGACGACTCGACCGCGAGGATGAGCTTCTCGCGAATGCCGTGCGGCGCGAGCACATAGCCGACGCGTACGCCGGGCGAGAGAATCTTCGAGAACGAGCCCAGGTAGAGGACGTGTTCGTCGTCGAGCGACCGGATCGCGTTCGGAGCCTTCTCGTCGAAGTAGAGCAGTCCGTAGGGGTTGTCCTCGACGATCAGCACGTCCTCGCGGATGCACAGGTCGAGCACCTCGCGACGTCGCGCCTCCGACATGGTCACGCCAGTGGGGTTATTGAAGTTCGGGATCGTGTAGAGGAACTTCACGGCCTTGCCCTCGGCGCGCGCCTTGTGGATCGCGGCCTCGAGCGCTTCGAGGTTCAGGCCGTCTTCGTCCATTTCGACGTGGCGGACATCCGCCTCGTAGGACTTGAATGTGCCGAGCGCACCGACGTAGCTCGGGGTCTCGAGGAGGATCACGTCGCCCGGATCGATGAAGAGTTTCGTCACGAGGTCGATGGCGTGCTGCGAGCCGGTGGTCGTGACGACGTCGTCGGCGGATGCGCCGGTAATGCCCTCGAGCGTCATGAGCTCCAGGATGTGCTCGCGTAGCTCCGGGATGCCCTGGCCGCCACCGTACTGGAGGGCCTCGGCGCCGTGCTCGCGCATCATGCGCTTGAACGCAGTGTGGATGAGCTCTTCGGGGAGGGCGCTCACGTACGGTGAGCCACCGGCGAGGGAGACGACTTCGGGGCGCGAGGCGACCGCGAAAAGCGCTCGAACCTCGCTGACGGTCAGGCCGGCAGTGCGGCGCGCATAGTTGTCGTACCAGGGGTCAAGATTGAGACCCCCTTGCTGGTGTGCTGAATCTTGCGATGACACGGGCATCCTTCGCGTTAAAGACGAAAGGCCAGTCTACGCCCGAGGTGGGCAAGACTGGCCTTCGTTGGGGGCACCTTTCGATATGCGCCTTCGGCGCTACTCAAGGAGCGCTAGTCAAGGAGCGCTAGTCGAGGAGTCCCTCGAAGTCCTTCAGCAGGGCACCCTTGGGCTTCGCGCCGACAACTTCCTTGCGGACCTCGCCGTCGCGGAACAGCTTGATCGCGGGGATGCTCGTGACCTGGTACTGCATCGCGAGATCCATTTCCTCGTCGACGTTTACCTTCACGACTTTGACGCCGGGGTGCTCGTCGGCAATCTGGTCGAGGACGGGCGATACCTGGCGGCAGGGGCCGCACCAGGGTGCCCAGAAGTCGACGATGACGGCGCCGTCCGCGCCGAGCACCTGCTCGTCGAAGGTTGCGCCGGTGGCGTTCGTGACGTTAGCCATGAGACTCTTCCTTACTTGCCGCCGAAGAGCGGCGTGTTGAAACCGATTGGGTTGAGCGAGATGGAGGCCGCTTCCTCGGCGACCGTCGGCTGCGAAAGGACCGGGGCATCCGCCGCAGCCTGCGCATCCTCGCCGACCTGCGCATCCGCTTCGGCCGCACTATCGGCGGCGGCCTGCGCGAGCAGCTCGGGGCTCAGAGTGCCGAGGTAGGCCTCGACGTCGAGCGCGGCGACCGTACCCGAGCCGGCCGCGGTGATTGCCTGGCGGTAGTGGTCGTCGATCACGTCACCCGCGGCGAAGACGCCGGGCAGCGAGGTGCGCGAGCTGCGCCCATCCACCTTCACGACGCCCGACTCGGCAAGCTCGATCTGGTCCTTGAAGAGGTCGGTGCGCGGGTCGTGCCCGATCGCGACGAACGTGCCGGTGAACTCGCGCTCAAAGACCTCGCCGGTCACGGCGTTCTCGAGCTTGAGACCCGTGAGGTTCGTGTCGCCGAGGTACTCGAGCACCCTCGCGTTCGGGAGCCACTCGATCTTCTCGTTGGCGCGGGCGCGCTCGAGCATGATCTGGGATGCGCGGAAGTTCTCCGAGCGGTGGATGATCGTGACGCGGTCCGCGAAGCGGGTGAGGAACAGCGCCTCCTCCATTGCCGAGTCGCCACCGCCAATAACCGCGATGTGCTGCTCGCGGAAGAACGCACCATCACACGTCGCACACCACGAGATACCGCGACCCGAGAGGCGGTCCTCGCCCGGAACACCAAGGTGGCGGTATGCGGAACCGGTCGCGAGGATGACCGCGAGGGCTTCGTAGTCGCCCGAGTACGCGGTGTGGATCTTCTTGACTTCACCCTTGAGCTCGAGCGATTCGACATCGTCAAACACGAGCTCGGTACCGAAGCGCACGGCCTGGTCCTGGAACTTCTGCATCAGGTCGGGTCCGAGGATGCCCTCGGGGAACCCGGGGAAGTTCTCGACGTCCGTCGTGTTCATCAACTCGCCGCCGACCTCGACTGCCGAGGTGAACAGCACGGGACGCAGCCCGGCGCGGGCAACATAGATGGCGGCGGTGTAACCGGCGGGACCGGAACCAATGATGGCGACATTACGCATGGGGCGACTCCTGGATGCAGGGCTTGAGTTCGACTGCTATTGAAAGCCAACCGAAATCAGGGCTGTGGTATTCCACTCGGGCGGAATTCTACTCAGCCGGGATATCGGCGGGGTTAATGGTGGTAGTGAACGCCCGGGGTAGCCGGGCGTTCACGGCGCCGCGCCGCGCTAGATGAGCGGCTCGTCGTCGATCGCGTGGCGCTTCTCGTACGCCTCGCGCTGCTTCTTGCGCTCGTAGTCGCGCAGGTCTCGCCGCGAGGGCATCTCCTGGGTCACCTGGCTGGCCATGGCCATTTCGCTGTCGGGATGCGACTGTGAAGATGAGCCGAAGGCGGAGCTGACGTCTGGCGTGTATTGGTGGACCAGGGAATCGTGTTCGTCCGCAAAGCGGTCGGCGTTGACCGCGGCTGCCGAGTGGCGCGCGAGCTCGACCGAGTGGCGTCCGCGTCGCCCAACGATGCGGCGGATGATCGGGCCAACAAACGGCTCGAGCTCGGAGCTGCGCGCGGCCATGGCGATGCCGAAGTAGACGATCGCCATGACGACGCCGGCAATCAGGCAGGTCACTAGCGCGTTGAAGATGCTTGCGCGCGCCCAGCCCCCGGCCGTGTAGCCCCCGAGCCCCCACATCACGAGGAGGCCGGCGACTGCTGCGGGGATCGCATACACCATGAACCGCACGAACGCGCGGACGAGCGTCGGGGCCTCGATGCTGCCGAGGCGCTTGCGCAGCACGTTGATCATGATGAGGAAGCGAACCCACGTCACGGCGGACTGGACGAGCACTAGGCACAGCACGAGGATCTCGACGGGCGCGAACACCGCGACGAGCCAGATGCCGACGAGCTGCAGCGGCGACGTGAGCGCGTAAAGCAGGAAGACGCTGCGGGTGTCTTCGAACGCGTAGAACACCCGCTGCACGTAATAGAGGAGTGAGTAGGAAAGGAGGCTCAGCAGGGTGCCGCACATCACGAGCGCGAGGGCCTCGAGACCCTCGTCACTGCCGTCGAAGATGCGCGCGAAGGCGGGCGAGATCACCATGAGGCCAAAGGCCGAGAAGATCATAAACATGGTGATCGCGCGGGCGCCGGTGGAGAAATCCTTGATGACCGACTTGATGTTCTTATCCGCGGCCTTTTCGCTCAGCGACGTGAACATTGTCGTGGTCAGCGAGACCGTGACGATCGAGTGCGGCAGCATGAAGATCATCCACGCGTTTTGCAGCGCCGCAAGTGAGGCCGCCTGGCCGAACGCGACGTTGGCGGCGAGGGTCTCGAGCCAGCCGGTGATCTGCACGACTACGAGCAGACCGAACGACCAGCCGGCGAGCTTGCCGATGCGGCCCAGCCCGGTGCCCCGGAAGTGGAAGTCGGGTCGGTAGCGCAGGCCCGCCTTGCGGAGGAAAAGGAAGAGCACGCCGGCCTGGGCCACGACACCGAGGGTGGTGCCGCCACCGAGCATCGCGATCATGGTCGGCGTCCAGTCCGAGATCTCGCGCGCACCGGAGGGGTCCGCACCGAAGATGACCGAGAAGAGGACGAGCATCAGGATTGCGATGACGTTGTTGAGTGCCGGCGCCCACGCGAACGGGGCGAAGATGCTGCGCGCGTTGAGGATTTCGGACACGACGGCATAGAGCCCGTAGAAGAAGATCTGCGGCAGGCACCAGTAGGCGAACGCGATCACGAGGCCGAGCTGCTCGCCCGAAAGCGTGACACCGTAGATCCACGACAGCACCGGGGCGCCGATCGTCACGACGATCGTGAGGGTGCCGAGCACGACGATCGCCAGCGTGATCAGCCGGTTGACGTACTCGCGCCCACCATCCCCGCGCTTTGTCGCACGCACGATCTGCGGAACGAGCACGGCGTTGAGGAGGCCTCCCGCGATCAGCGAGTAGATATTCGACGGGAGCGAGTTCGCGTTGGCGAACGCGTCGGCCGAGGCGGAGCCGACTAGACCGATCGTCTGCGCCAGCACGATCGCCTTGATGAAGCCGAGCACACGCGATATCAGCGTGCCCGATGCAAGAACGAGACTCGTGCGTCCGAAAGATTTAGCCATTGCTACTCGTGGTTGCTGCTTTCTTGGGGCTCGCCTGGGGATTCCGGCTCGCTGTCGGTCGGGGTTTCGCTCGATTCTTCCACCTCGGCCAGCCGCTCACGCTTTCGGCGGCGGATAGTTCGCCAGATGCCGACGACAAAGAGGAGCACGCCGGCGCCGATGAGGAGGCCCACGGCCACGGTCTCGAGGCTCGCGTTCACGTTGACGACGAACTCCTCGGTGTTGTTGAGCTGCACGCCCGTCGTCGTCCAGATCGTCGCCTCGACGCCGCTGACGCCGTTCGCGATGGCCTGCACCGGGAGCGTCGCGCGGGTGACTCCCCCCGCTGGAATCTTGATGACCGCAGCCTGATCCACGAGGATGTGGCCGGTCGTTGGCCGCAGGCGCACCTCAACGGTGACCTCGCGATCGGTGTTGTTCTCGATAAAGAGCGGGAGCGAGGACTCGTGGCCAATGAGCTGGATCTCGCTACCGGGCACGATCGTGATCTGGCTTGCCGCGGCGGTTGCGAACTCGGTGAACGCCTCCGTCACGGTCGGCCAGTCGTCGGTCTGTACGACCGAATTGCTGATTGCTCCGAGTAGCCCGGCGTCGAGCTCTTCGGCGACGGCCGCCGGCTCTTCATACAGAGAGGTCAGCGACATGCCCTGTTCGTGGGCCGCGAGGAGCTCCTGGAACCGCACGATGGTCGGGTTCGAGTAGCCGCCCTCGATGAGGTCGGTGTCGGGCAGGATGCTCGGGTCCTCCGCGTGCGCGGGGATCGGCGCGACGTCGGTCCACTGATTCCCGGTCATCCGATCGAGCAGCTCGCCGAGCCGATTTGGATCCTGCAGCGCCTCGCGCGGCACCGTCGTCACGATCTCGCGGGACTCGTTGGGCAACTCGCGCGTGATCACCGAGAGGAGGGTCGCGACATCGGTCGTCGCGTCTTGGAAAGTGAGTTCGCTGGTTGCGGTCACCGCGCTCGCGATCGCGTCGTCGAGGGTCGAGTCGGTGACGAGCACCTCGAGGCCGTCGATCTGCTGTTGCGAGCTCTCAGTCGACGAGCGATCGGGGGCGAGGGTGGCCTGATCGCCGTAGAGGATGACCGTCTCGGCTCCCCAGTCGGCAAGACCCGCCGGGTCACGCACGGTGCCGGCCGCGGGCCAGACGACGTTTGGTCGCGTGTAGTCGAACGCGGTGAGCTCTTCGAGGGTCGGCGCGGGGCGTGCCTCGAGCTGCGGCGCTTGGGTCTCGGCGGGATCTGTGCCTGTCGGATCTGTGCCTGTCGGATCTGTACTGGCTGGATCTGTACTTGCGGGTTCAGTGGTGCCCGGCTCGCCTGCGTCAGGAAGCCCGGCCTGGGGATCGTCGGACTCGACCGGGGCCGCATCCGGATCGGTCGCATCCGTGGCAGTCGGCGCCGGTGTGGCCGATTCAGTCGGCGCGGTAGGGGCCGTTGGGACAACCTCTTGAAAGAACTCCCGATCGGCGGTCCGGTACGAGAAGCCGCTCGGCTCGATCGGCTGCTCGAGCCCGGCCTGCTGCTGGAGCGTGAGGCTCGCGTCCGCGTATTCGAGCGGGAAGCTCGCGTTCTCGAGCGACTCGAGTCGGTCGAGCCAGTCGACCGCGCTCTGCGGCGCATCCGCCCCGAGCGCCCGCACCGACACGAGCAGGCGCGGGTCGATCGCGAGCGTCGCCGAGGTGCCCTCCACCGCATCCAAGAGCAGCGTGAGGTCGCCGTCGGCCGCCGTGAGCGTCGAGAGCTCGGTGATGGTGAGCAGGGCACCGTCGCCCACATCGGTGACGATCGGGACGATCGGGCTGACGCTGACGGCGTTCGCGAGCGACTCCGCGTTCCAGACGAAGGATGACCGCCCCTCGGCGACCTGGTCGCCGGTCAGCCACTGCGCGGTGATGCCACGGGCCCCGAAGGATGCGCCAGTCAGCACCGAGGTCGCGGTCGCGGGCAGGGTGACGGGAAGCTCAACCGTCGAGCCGGGATGCACCTGGTCCACGTCGAGGCGGAACACCTCCGTGCCCGGAGCGAGATCTTCGGAAGCGCCACCGCCGTTCCAGAGGCTTAGCTCGTAGCGCGTGTCGATCGTTTCCTGGTCGATCAGGATGGCGACCTGGCCCGCGCTCGCGATCTCCGCGGTGCGGTTCGACAGGATGAGCGTCGCGGCGACGGGCTCGTCCTGCGTGATGGCGCCGCCGCCGTGCAGCACAATCTCGACACTCAGCTCGCCCTCGACGGGGTCACTAATCGTTGCGGGCGCCGGCTCATTCGTAGCGGCTCCGGCCTGCTGGGCCGGGAAGGGAATCGCACCGCCGATTCCAAGGGCCACGACTGCAGCGGCGAGAAAACGCCGCCAGGGCAGCCGTGGTGGTCGCGAATGCGATTCCTCGGACATGAACTTCAGTCTACGAGCCGAATTCCTGCACCCGCCTCGGCCGCACGGAGGAAGGCCGCATCCGGCCCTGCTCGTACACTGGATGGGTGGAACACGTGCAGACAGCTATGGCGAGATTGACCGAACTCGCCCGCTCCGGACCGGTCGCGAAACTTGCGACCGCGTTCGCCGATGCGGGCGCACAGCTGGCTCTGGTCGGCGGTCCGGTCCGCGATGCCTTCCTCGGCCGGCCCGTCCACGACCTCGACTTTGCCACGGATGCGCGCCCCGACCGCATCCTGGAAATTGTCAAGCCGATCGCGCAGGCGCACTGGGACATCGGCCGCGAATTTGGCACGATCGGTGCGCGCATCGACGGCGAACAGGTCGAGATCACGACGTATCGCTCGGATGAATACGACGGCCATTCGCGCAAGCCTGTGGTGGCGTTCGGCGACACGATCGAGGGTGATCTTCACCGCCGCGACTTCACGGTGAACGCGCTCGCGCTCGCCCTTCCCCAGCTCGAGCTGGTGGACCCGACGGGCGGGTTTCAGGATCTCGTCGACGGCGTGCTGCGCACCCCGATCGAGCCCGAGATATCGTTCGGCGACGACCCGCTGCGAATGCTCCGCGGTATCCGCTTCACGTCGCAGCTGGGCTTCCACCTCGACGGCGCATCCTTCGAGGCGATTCGCGAGCTGACGCCGCGCATCAAGGACATCTCGGCCGAGCGCATCCGGGACGAGTTCGTCAAGCTCATGTCGACCGATTCGCCGCGCGCGGGCATCGAACTGCTCGTCGAGACCGGGCTGGCCGAGATAATCCTGCCGGAGCTGCCCGCACTGCAGCTCGAGCGTGACTCGGCGCACCAGCACAAGGACGTCTACGAGCACTCGATTCAGGTGCTCGAGAACGCGATCACGCTCGAAAAGGAGGCGGCGAAGGCCCGGGGTGATTCGGCCGTCGAGGCCGACGTCGTGCTGCGCATCGCCGCCCTGTTGCACGACATCGGGAAGCCGCGCACGCGCGAGTTTGGCCCGAACGGGCAGGTGACGTTCCACGGCCACGACTGGGTGGGCGCGAAAATGGCGAAGAAGCGCCTGACGACCCTACGCTTTGACAATGACTCGGTGAAGCAGATCGCGCGGCTCGTCGAGCTGCACATGCGGATGTATAACTACGGCAGCGCGGGCTGGACTGATTCGGCCGTGCGACGCTTCGCGCGGGATGCGGGCGAGCGGCTCGACCAGCTCCTCATCCTGATTCGGGCAGACATCACGACGCGAAATCGCCGCAAGTCCGAGCGCCTGCAGTTCGGCATCAACGACCTCGAGGCGCGATTGGCAGCGCTCCGCGAGCAAGAGGAACTCGACGCGATGCGTCCCGACCTCGATGGCGAGCAGATCATGCGCATCCTCGACCTGAAGCCGGGCCGCGAGGTCGGCGAGGCTCGGAAGTTCTTGCTCGACCTGCGCCTCGACGAGGGTGCCCTCGGCGAGGAAGAGGCGACGAAGCGCCTGCTCGTGTGGTGGGCGGCGCGGCGGGCTTAGCCGTATAGCTCGCGATAGCGGCGAAGCGCGGCGGGATGCAGGGCAATCGGACTCGTGTCAATGAGCCCGGCAAGGGTGAGGTATTGCACGCCGACGCTGCCCTCAGGAACGAGCGACGCCGCATCCTGGACCAGCACATCAACGATGCTCGCGATCGTTGCGTCGGCAAGGTCCGGGCGGGTGAGCAAGAAGTTCGCGATGCCGATCGTCTGCGTCGGGGTCGTGGAGCCGTAGACGCCTGCGGGGATTTCCGCGAGGCGATAGAGATTCGGGTACGCGTCACTAAGTTGCGCAAACTGCTCGGCGAGATCGAGGATTCGCAGCGGTGTGACCGCACCGACGGACTCGAGGATGGCCGTGGGTACGCCACCGGACCAGAAGAGCGCATCGATTTCACCGGATGCGAGCGACGCGCCGGCGCCCTCGAGCAGCTGCTCCGTGAGCACGGGGGCGTTCGATCCGGCGTCGAGGCCCGTCACTGCCAGTATTCGCCGCGTTGTAAACGCGCTGCCGGAGCCTGTGGCACCGATTGAGATGCGCCGGCCGACGAGGTCCTCGAAACGTTGGACGTCACTGTCCCGGCGGACGATGCACTGTAAGTAGTTTTGGTACACCCGACCGATGGCGACGTATTCCGCGGAGCCATTCTCGGTCGAGAAAACATGCCCGGATCCGGTCGCGGTGTCCGCGAGCGACATGGCGAGGTCGACGGTTCCCGTCTTGAGCAGGTCGAGGTTCTCGACACTGCCGCTGGTGGCGACGGCCTCGAGTTCGAGCGCCCGACGTCGACGCAGTGCCGCGCTGAGCAGTCCGGCAAATTCGAAATACTGCCCACCGGCCTCACCCGCCGCGAGACGGATGGCGCTCGATTGTGTACCGGTCGCGCAGCCGAACAGACTCGTGGTGAGCGCCGTACTGACGGTCGCGCCGAGGGTAAGCAGCACAGTCCGCCGCGAAACCAAGGTCATGTCGCACGCATCCTTACCCGGGTTCGGAGGCCGCCTTGCCTCGCCCGGTCGACGAGCACGGTCGCGTGATTCGCCCGCGCGAGCTGGGTCAGAATCGCGTGGCCGAGACCGGTGCCCGGTAGCGCGCTGTGGCCGGTTGCCCGCCAGAACCGGGTGCCGATGCGGGCCAACTGCTCGTCGTCAAGTCCGGGGCCGGAGTCGGCAACCTCGAGGATGACCGCATCCCCGTCGGGTTTCAGGCTGACCCAGACGGTTGCGCCTTCGCCTGCGTACTTTCGGGCGTTGTCCAACAAGATTTCGATAATCTCGTCGAGGTCGCTCTGCCGAAAGACGACCCGGAAGGTCTCGCCTTCGGTAATGAGTCGGATGCCCGCCGCCTGGAGTCCGGCCCTGTGCGCCTCGGCGAGCGATGTGGCAGAAACGGTGGATCGTTCCGGGCCGTCGACGCTGACTTCGAATGCGTGACCGCTGATGGTCTCGCCGGCACGGTGCTCGGCATTGGCGAGGGTGAGCATTCGTTCGACGGTGCGCTCGAGCCGGTCGAGATCGGCGTCGATCGCGGTGACGTCCTCCGCAACGAACTGTCGCGCGGCGTCGGGATCCTTCGATGAGTTGGCCTCGCCAAGATCGTAAGAGAGCGAGTCCATCCGGAGTCGGATCGCGGCGAGTGGCGTGCGCAGCTGGTGAGACGCATCCGCAACGAGCCCGTGCTGCTGCTCGAGGGCCGCTTCGACGCTGTCGGACATTTGCCGGAACGACTCGGCGAGCCGGCGCAGTTCAGGTGGGCCGGTTGCATCCCCCAAATCGAGTTTTTGGTGATTCGCCATCGCGAGCGCGGCCGAGTCGAGCGCGCTGACCGGCCGGAGGATCCAACGCATCCAGGCCATTGCTGCGGCGAGCAAGACCGCGAAGAGGGCGAGACCGATTGCCCCGACGAGAATCCACTGTTCGGTGATGTCCCGCTTCGCTGCGGCCTGATTGATGTCCAACACGACGACGCCGGTCACCGTTCCGGTGTCGCTGATAAGCGGTTCGGCGACCAGCGCCGTGTCGACGCTCCACGGGTACGCCGTCGCGAGGGACCACTGCGGAACTGCGCGAGATGCCGCGAGCGCGAGTTGTGCAACCTCGTCGTCCAGGGTGATGTCGCCCGCTGCGGCGAGAGGCGCGCCTGTGCCTTCGATGATCAGCACGGACTCCCCGAAGGTCTCGTGAAACTCATCGAGATACTCCTGCAGTGTCTCGCCGTCACCGAGGGTGATCGCAGTCTGGGCACGCTGGGTGAGCTGATCCATAGAATTGGCGCGCTGCAGCGTGAGCTGCTGGGTTCGGGAGGTCGCGACTTGCTGGCCAACTCCAATCAGGATGACGGTCATCGCAAGGAGACCGAACACGATCACTGGGAGTAGTACGCGCCGTCTCATGCGGTCGGCTCGAGGCGAAAACCGTAGCCCCGGATCGTCGTGATCGTGAGCATCGGCAGTTTCTGCCGTAGCTGGCCGAGGTGTACGTCAAAGGCTCGCGAGTCTGCCGGATAACCCTCCGGCCAGACGTCATCGAGCAGAGTTTGGCGGCTCACGGCCGTTCCTGCGTGTCGGGCGAGCGCCGTGAGGAGCGCAAACTCCGTGGGCGTGAGGCCAATCTCCGATTCGCCGTGGAGGACACGGATCGCGGATGTGTCGACCGTCACCTCGCCGAGTTCGAAGAACTCCGGTGCCGAACGTCCACCGTAGCGGCGGGTGACTGACTCCAAGCGGGCGAGAAGTTCGTGCAGCCGAACGGGTTTGACGAGGTAGTCATCCGCGCCGAGTCGCAGCGCGCGCACGGTCGACCGTTCGTCGCCGCGTGCCGTCACCACGATCAAGGGCATGTCGCTCACCTCGCGCAACTGCCGGAGCGCCTCAAGACCGTCCATGTCCTCAAGCCCGAGGTCGAGCAACACGACGTCCGCCTCACGGTGGCGCGGCAAGAGATCTGCACCGCGAGTGCTGCGAATACAGCTGTGTCCGGCGCGGGTCAGCACCGAGAAGAGCGCAGCGGAAACCGAGGGGTCATCCTCGATCATGAGCACTCGCAAAGGCGGGCCTACCTCTCGGCTGGATCAGCGAGTTTTCCGGTACCGCTGTGGCAACCAGACAACCATCGCGCAATGTAAAGGTCGTGTAAGGGATTTAACCGCGAGTCGAAGCATTCCGACAACATTGCCTGACCAGTGCCGAAGCCAGGTACTTGGGCCTAGTTTCGAGAAGGAATGGATTGTCAATGTCAACGAAGACTGCGACCTCGCCGTCATTGCGTCGGTCGATATCAAATACGCTGAAGGGCTCCGCGGGCAACCTCGTGGAGTGGTACGACGTCTACGTTTACTCCGTATTCGCGGCCTACTTCGAGTCTCAGTTCTTTCGTGAGGACGACGAGAACTCAACCCTGTACGTCTGGGCGATCTTCGCCGTCACGTTCATTATGCGCCCGATTGGCTCTTGGTTCTTCGGCCGCTTTGCGGACCGGTATGGCCGACGCCTGTCCTTGACCGTGTCGGTCGCGGTGATGGCGGGATGCTCGATGCTGATCGCGCTCACCCCAACCGCCGAGACTATCGGCGTCGGTGCCGTGGTCATCCTGGTCTTCGCCCGACTGGTTCAGGGCTTCGCGACCGGCGGCGAGTACGGCACGAGCGCGACGTACATGTCCGAGGCGGCGATCCCGGGACGTCGTGGCTTCCTCTCCTCATTCCACTACGTGACGCTCGTTGGCGGCCACGTGCTCGCCCAGCTGACGCTCCTCATCATGGTCGTCACCCTGCCGGAAGAGGCAATCACTGCCTGGGGCTGGCGTGTGGCATTCCTGATCGGTGGCGTGGGCGCGCTCGCGGTCCTCGTGCTTCGCCGCACCATGGATGAAACGCTCGAGACCTCCGCGATCGAAGCGTCGAAGAACGGCAAGGCCAAGAGCTCGGGTTCGATGCGCGAACTGCTCGTGCACCAGTGGAAGCCGCTGCTGCTGTGCTTCCTCGTGACCGCTGGCGGCACCATCGCCTTCTACACCTACTCCGTCACCGGCCCGGGCATCGTCAAGAGCACGTTCTCGCAGGGTGACGTCGTCACCGGCACCGTGATCAATCTCATCGCCCTCGTCATCCTGATGCTGCTGCAGCCCCTCGGTGGCTGGCTCTCCGACATCGTGGGCCGTAAGACGCTGCTTGTCTTCTTCGGCATCGGTGGCGTGAGCTACACGTGGTTCTTCCTCACGGCTCTCCCGCAGCAGACCAACCCGATCGTGGCATTCTCGATCCTCGTCGGTGGCTTCATCATCCTGACCGGCTACACCTCGATTAACGCCGTCGTGAAGGCCGAACTGTTCCCGACCCACATCCGTGCCCTCGGCGTGGGGTTCGGGTATGCGATGGCCAACTCGGTATTCGGCGGTACTGCTCCGTTGCTCTACCAGGCCGCCGGTGAGGCCGGGCAGGTGCCCGCGTTCATCTGGTACGTCATCGGCGTGATCGCGGTATCGCTATTCGTGTACATCTTCTTCCTCAAGAACAACGGCCAGAACTGGCTTGACCATGAGAAGAGCCTGCATGCCGAGGCAGATGCCAAAGCCGCCGGGCGAGAGGTGGAATCGGCAACCGCACGGGCATAGTTGCCGCAGCTCATTGGGCGCGCCCCGTAGAGAGCGAGCCGCCGACAACTCATCTGTTGTCGGCGGCTCGTTTCTTGTATTGGCTCTGTACCGGTTCTTGTGTTGGCCTAGCTCGGGGTTGAACCGATCAGGGCGAGCGGGAAGAGCATCGCGAAGAACAGCACGAAGATCAGCGGGATGATCACGAGCATCCCGATGTTGACGCCGAGTCCCCAGCCTGCCAGCACGCGATTGCCGCGGTACTGTTCCATCGCGAGCCCGACGATGCCGAGCACGATGCCGGCGAAGGGCATCAGCACCGCGAGGACTTGGATGAACGGGATGATGCTCACGACCGGTGTTGCGATGCCGATAATCAGGGACCACAGACCCGGCTGATTCGTACCGCTGCCGACGCTCTGGACCGGGTATGGGTTAGGCGCGTACTGGTTCGCCCCGTAACTGGTGATCGCATATTGCGGTGCGGCGTAGCCAGGCTGGCCGTACTGCTGGCCAGATTGCTGGTCGTATTGCTGAGCGCTTGGCTGATTCCGGTCGAAGTACTGCGGCTGCGGCGGGGTCGATTGTGGTCCGTAAGGCGAGTTCTCTGGAGCTGGCTGGCCTGGATATTGCGTCATGTTCGTGTGCTTTCGAGGATTCGCGGTGCGATCGACCCCGTGGGCCGGGGTATCGAAGGGTTGCGGTTAGGGCGTGCCGACGGTTTCCTCAGGCAGCGTGACCTCGGGCTCGTCGCGGCCGGTCGGCTCGGGCGTTGCCGAATCGGGATCAGGGGTGGCCGAGTCTTCGCTAGGGCCGAAATCGGTGGTTGGCTCGTCGAGGTCGGATTCGTCGTCGTAGTTATACGTCTCGAAGTCCTGCTCAATTTGAGTCTGGAGCTCGTCGAACGCGCCGGAGTCGTCGAGGACGCCGATCGTCCACCACACACCCGTGAGCGCGGGAACGAATGTTGACAGCACGAAGGCGATGCCGCTGATTACGGTGCCGATGATTGCGAGCATCCGGCGGCCGCGATACTTCTCGAGGGCGAGGCCGAGGATACCGAACACGAGACCCACGATCCCGATCAGGATGCCGATGAAACCAATCCAGGGAATCCAGCAAACTGCGAGCCCGATGGCACCGATGATGACGCTCGCAAGGCCCATGCCGTTGAGGCCGCCCGAGGGCTGCGGTGACTGCTGGTAAGGCTGTCCGGAATGCTGCGGCTGGTACTCGTTCGGTTGCTGGCCGTATTGCGGTGGTTGATTCGTCATCGCGGTTCCCTTTCGCTGCCGTTATACCTATCTCAGCAGGGATCGCGACGGGTGTCGATCAGGCAGACGGGGGATCTTTCCCTCGTACCCTCGACGGCTTTCGCACTGGCGCGTGGGCAATTAACACTCTAAGCTTATTCAGTTGTCCCGATACGACTGTCTCGGGAAACGGCATCCCCTCGATCAACCGTGGGGATGCGATGCAATAACCCTCCTGCTGCGGAACGTCCGCAGCCGTTCAAGACCAAAGGAGGTGGGTTTATCGTGCATCAGTATGAGCTCATGGTGATCATCGATCCAGAGATCGACGAGCGCACCGTCGCCCCGAGCCTCGATAAGTTCCTCGCTGTCATCACCAAGGATGGCGGAACCATCGAGAACACCGACATCTGGGGCCGCCGCAAGCTGGCCTACGAGATCAACAAGAAGTCCGAGGGCATCTACGCCGTCGTTAACTTCACCGCCGAGCCTGCAACCGCCGCAGAGCTCGACCGTCAGCTTCGTCTGTCCGAGGCAATCATGCGCACCAAGGTGCTGCGTGCCGAGGAAGCTATCGCTCGCGTTGCGAAGGTTGAAGCTGCAAAGGCTAAGAAGGCTGAGACCGTAAAGTCGTCCGCAGCTGAGGCAGCCAAGGTTGCCGCATCTTCCAAGTCTGAGTCTGAATAATCGCAGACTGAGTAACCACACTTCATCCAAGTAGGGAGCGCGACATGGCAGGCGACACGATCATCACAGTGGTGGGAAACCTCACCGCCGACCCCGAACTCCGGTACACCCCCAATGGCTTCGCGGTAGCGAACTTCACCATTGCATCCACCCCCCGCACGTTCGACCGTCAGTCGAACGAGTGGAAGGACGGGGAGCCGTTGTTCCTTCGTGCGTCAGTCTGGCGTGAGCACGCCGAGAACGTCGCGGCAACGCTGACCAAGGGTCAGCGCGTGATCGCGCAGGGCAAGCTCAAGCAGCGTTCCTACGAATCCCGCGAGGGCGAGAAGCGCACCGCGTTCGAACTCGACATTGACGAGATCGGCCCGGCACTTCGCTACTCGACCGCACAGGTCACCCGTGCAGCCGGAGGCTCCGGCGGCGGTGGCGGCGGCGGTCAGTTTGGCGGAGGCGCGCAGCAGCAGCGCCCGCAGCAGGTCCAGCAGCAGCAGCGACCCCCGGCCGAAGAGCCTTGGGGTGGTCAGCAGCAGTCCGGCGGAGGCAACTTCGGTTCCGGCGGCTGGGCGGCACCCGGCGCGGGCAACTCGGGTGGATTCGATGACGAGCCGCCGTTCTAAACGGCAGGCATCTCAATAGATTCCAATAGCTAAGAAAGAAGCAGATCAGCATGGCTGGTAAGTCGAGCGGCAAGCGCCGCACGCAGGGTCGCGGCAAGGACAAGCCCGTCGCACCCGCGAAAAGCATCAAGGTCGGCGTCATTGACTACAAGGACGTCAACACCCTCCGTAAGTTCGTGTCGGAGCGCGGCAAGATCCGTGCCCGCCGTATCACCGGTGTTTCGGTTCAGGAGCAGCGACTCATCGCTCGCGCCGTGAAGAACGCCCGTGAGATGGCTCTCCTTCCGTACGCCGGCTCAGGCCGCTAGGAAGAAAGGTCCACGACATCATGGCAAAGGTAATTCTTACTAACGAGGTCACCGGGCTCGGCTCGGCTGGCGACGTCGTCGAGGTCCGTAACGGCTATGCCCGTAACTACCTCGTTCCCCAGGGCCTGGCAGTGGGTTGGACCCGCGGTGGCGAGAAGCAGGTTGAGCAGATTCAGGCTGCCCGCGCCGCCCGCGAGCTCCACTCGCTCGAGGATGCGCAGAAGCTCAAGCAGTCGCTTGAGGCCGGACTCGTCAAGGTCAACGTCAAGGCCGGCAAGGAAGGCCGCCTGTTCGGTTCGGTCCGTCCGGCAGCTGTTGCCGAGGCAGTCCAGGGCCAGGGCATCGGCGTGATCGACCAGCGCAAGATCGTGTTCCCGAACCCGATCCGGTCGACCGGTAACCACGAAGCAACCGTCCGCCTCCACGAGGACGTCACCGCAACCTTCACGGTTCAGGTGATCGCCGCTCGCTAAGCGGTAGGACACCCACCACACGGTGGCAGGGTTGGCGTAGCAATGACGCATTGCTGCGCCAACCCTTTTGTGTTTCCGGGGCCAGTTATCCACAGCAGAGTCCCAGGTATGGAAAGCTTCAAGTAGAGGTTTACACAGATTGAGAAAGTCTGCTGTGGATTTAGAAATCCCTGATCCCAAGTGTTTTTCTTGGCAGCCTACATTGGGTTATCCACAGATATCCACATTCGCCTCACATTCCCCCACAGAATCGTCCACGAGTTATCCAGAAGTTATCCACAGGGTGTGCGAGGGGCGGTCCCAACCCCGGCTATGGTTGCGGGGCGCTCGATTTCGAACCCGCGGCGTCGAAGAGGCTGCGATGTCGGAGGCTCGGGATAGAACGGACTCGCGAACGACCCGCCGCTCCAGTTGGGAGTGGGCGGGGTCGATATTCGGCGAGCTTGAGGAAGGAAGGCCATGACGATTACGCACCTTGGTGCAGAAGCACGCGACCGCTCCAGGGAGGCGCAGGACGGCCCACGCACACCTCCTCACGATCTGCTCGCCGAGCAGTCGGCGCTCGGCGGCATGCTGCTCTCGAAGGATGCGGTGGCCGACGTCGTCGAAGAGGTGCGCGGCACCGACTTCTACATTCCGAAGCACGAGATCATCTTTGACGCGATGCACACGCTCTACGCGGCGGGTGAACCGACCGACGTCATCGCGGTCACTGACCAGCTCACCAAGTCGGGTGATCTGCAGCGGGCCGGTGGCGCCGAGTATCTCCACACTCTCGCGGGTATCGTCCCCACCGCGGCCAACGCGGGGTACTACGCCAGCATTGTCGCCGAGCGGGCGGTACTTCGCCGCCTCGTCGAGGCCGGCACCCGCATCGTGCAGATGGGTTACGGCGCCGAGGGTGAGGTCGTCGAGCTCGTCAACCAGGCGCAGGCCGAGATCTACGGCGTCACCGGTGGCGTCGAGACGGAAGACTACGTACCGCTGAGCGATGCGCTGCTCGACGCGCTCGGGGAGATCGACGCGGCGCAGAACCGTGACGGCACGATGACCGGCGTGCCGACCGGGTTCCGTGACCTCGACGCCCTCACGAACGGTCTCCACGCCGGCCAGCTCATCATCATTGCGGCGCGTCCGGGTCTCGGTAAGTCGACGTTCGCGCTTGACCTTTGCCGCAGCGCGGCGGTGCACGAAAAGCAGCCCGCGATCTTCTTCTCACTCGAAATGAGTCGCGCGGAGATCGCGATGCGTCTGATCTCGGCCGAGGCCAACGTTAAGCTGCAGCACATGCGCACCGGCAAGGTGTCGGACGACGACATGCAGCGGATCGTGCGCACGCAGGGCGACATCAACGATTCGCCGCTCTACATCGACGATTCCCCGAATATGACCCTCGTCGAGATTCGCGCGAAGTGCCGCCGGCTCAAGCAGAAGTACGGTCTCAAGCTCATCGTCATCGACTACCTGCAGCTCATGACCTCGGGTAAGCGCGTCGAATCGCGTCAGCAGGAGGTTTCGGAGTTCTCGCGTGCCCTGAAGCTCCTCGCGAAGGAGCTCGAGGTGCCCGTGATCGCGCTGTCGCAGCTGAACCGTAACTCTGAGCAGCGCGCCGACAAGAAGCCCGCGGTGAGCGACCTGCGTGAATCAGGTTCGCTCGAGCAGGACGCCGACATGGTCATCCTGCTGCACCGCGAGGGTGCGTACGAGAAGGACCACCCGCGCGCATCCGAGGCGGACATCATCGTGGCCAAGCACCGTAACGGCCCGACGGACACGATCACCGTGCTCTTCCAGGGCCACCTCTCGAAGTTTGTCGACTACGCGCCGGGCATGGCGCCCGCGCAGAACATGGGGCCGTAGGCGGGCCACCTGATTTAGTCGCTCGGCGCGACCGCGAGGATGCCGTGGGCGCCGTGCTCGGCATCGACCATGAGGTGTGTGACGAACGGGTAGTTGCCGGACTCCGGGAAGGTGAGTTCCACGAAGCCGCCCTGTCCGGGCAACAGGTCCATCGCCTGGGCACCGACCCCCGGGGTGTTGTCGATCGAGTAGGCGCCCTCCTTCCACACGGTGTCGAATTGGCCGCCGATGACGTGGAAGGTCGAGGGTCGTTCGACGCCCGCATCCAGTACCCAGATGCGCACGCGTTCGCCGACGGTGGCCTCGAGCGGCGCGTGGTCGTATTGGTTCGCGTAGCCGTTGAACACGACGAGGTCGGGTGAGCGGTCCTCGATCTTGGCCGTGTCGACCTCACCGCCGGCGTGATCGCCGAGGTAGTACTCGCCCTGCACGAGCACGTAGCTGCGGTCCACCGCAGGCAGGACGTCGGGCTCAATCACGACCGCACCGTACATCCCGTTGGCGATGTGTGCCGAGATCGGCGCCGTTGAGCAGTGGTACATCCAGATACCCGCGCGAGTCGCGGTGAAGGTGTACGTCAGCTGCTCGCCCGGCGGGATCGTTCGCATCGGCTCGTCGGGCGCGAACGCACCCGCATGGAAGTCAATCGAGTGGCCCATCGCCCCGTCATTGACGAGCGTGATGATGAAGGTGTCACCAACGCGGCCGTGCAGGGTCGGACCGGGCGCGCTGCCGTTGTACACCCACAGCGTCTGCGTGACTCCCGGCGCTACCTCGATTTCCTGGTCGATCACAGTGAGGGTGACCTCGTGGGTGGCCGGCCCATCCTGATCCGGCAGGGGCGGGAGGCTCGCCTCGTAGGGCGCGAAGCCGGGGCCAGGGTCGGCGGCGAGATCGATGCCGGAGCCGTCGCTGCCGGATGCGCTGCTCGCTGATTCCTGCGTCGCTCCGGTCGCCTGGATGGTCAGGGTCATGCCCATTTGCCGGTGCCCGACGATTGAGCACCAGCCCTCCACGTCTGCGGTGATCACCCCGGCATCGATTGTGGCGGTCTCGCCGGGCGCGAGACGATCGCTCTTGACGCCGTTCGCGAGCACGAGATCGTGCACCTGGGTCGCATCCGTGTTCGTCAGCTCGATGACGAGGCGGTTGCCCGCGGGCACCTCGAGGACATTCGGGGTGAAGGTCATGTCGGCCGCATCGACCTGAACGGTCGTCACCGGCGCATCCGCATCGCCAGTCGCCCCAGAGCCCCAGCCCGCGCCGATCGGGTCGAGTGCCGCCGCGATGACCATCGCGAGGACGACCGTGATGAGCCCCGTCAGGGCCTGACCGGCACGGCGACCGGGCGCGATACCCGTGTCGGCCTTCGTGTCGGCCTTCGTCCGGACGACGCGGCCGGTGGATGCGCTTTCCTGCTTCGCCTTTCGCTGGGCCCGCATGGCCGCGAACATGACCACGAGGAACGAGCCCATCGCAAGCACGTACAGGATTGACGCCACGACGCGCATCAGGCTGGATACCGGCAGCGCGTAGACGACGAGGGAGGCATTCGCGACGGTCAGCCGGAGCGGGCCGAGGCGATCGAATGCTTCGGTGCCGACGCGCACGGGACGCGGGCCGCCACCGAGGACGACGGGAATGAGGTAGCTCAGCGCGCCGACGAGCACCTGCGCCGCAAACCCGGCAGCGAGGTAGGGAACGAGGCTATAGACGAGCTCGCTGACGGTGGCAAAACCGGCGTCGGTCGCGAAGGCGACGATCGTGCCAACCAGCAGGACGGCGACGCATCCGGCCCACCACGATAACGCGAGGCCCACCGACAGTGATGCGACGCTACGAGGCGGTGCGTTGCGCGCGGCGCGGGCGAGCGACATCCCGATCATCCCGAGCCCTGCGAGGTATCCCGCGAGCCCGAGGGCGAGGAGCGGCAAGTTGGCCACGCCTGCCCCAAGCGCGGCGACCAGCACACCGATCGTCAGCGCGGGGAGGGCGCGCGAGGCCCACACTGGCGCGGCGTCGTCGGCTCGGGTGCGGAGAATGGTCGGCCAGAGCGTCACGACGGTGCCCGCAACCGTGATGCCCACCCAGCCGAGGACGTTGATGAGGGCGTGCGAGAGGGAGAGCTGAGGCGCGGCATCACCTCGCGCGATGATGGCGCCGAGCACGCTGCCGATCGCCAGCAGGCTTGCCGAGGCCACGTAGTAGCGGACGGTCTTGCCAAACTTCCCCGGCAGGCTCCCGCGGGCGCGGCGGACGATCGCCAAAGCGTGCCACAACACCGCGGCCACGAGCGCGGACGCGCCGATCGCCGTGAGCGCCCAGACGCCTGTCGGCACGCCAATGAGCACGAGCACGGCGCCCAGGTTCGAAGCGGTGAGGCGGATGTTCTGGAGCCGTTGGTCGCGCCGCGTCGCGCGGGTGCGCAGCAGCGCAAACGAGAAGTACTCGCTCCACGTGAGGATCGCGTGCGTGATCGCGCCGAGCAGCAGCAGGTGGATCATGAGCCAGCGCGGCTCCGGGAGATCTCGATGCGCGAAGATCGCGACGAGCGTGAGCAGGAGCCACAGCGCGGTCGGAATATCTCGCATGAACCGGAACCCGCGCCCCGGGGCCGCGTCGGTCTCGGCCGGTCGGGAAGGCGAGAGCGTCATGGGGTGCCTCCGTCTGTGGCCGCGTCGCCTTGGCGGGCTGTGCTTGAGCTTCGGCCGGTACCGGCGCCGGTGCCTGTGTCTCTGCCTGTGCGGATGCCTGGGCCGATGCCTAGGTCGGTGTTGGATGCGCGGCTTGCTTTTCCTCCCGGCGCCCCGAGCAGCGCGCTCACGATCGCCGTCGCCGCAAACAGCAGGAGCGCCGCGACCCCGAGGCCCCCGCCGATCTGCCAGCCGAGCGTCAGCCCCAGCGCATCCCCGAGCCAGAGCCGGACGACCAGCGCGAGTTGCAGCAGCGCGATCGGCCCCCAGAATGCCGGCCGGTACGGCAGGGAAATGTGCAGCACGGCGGGCAGGATGGTCGTGGCGTGCGCCATGATCATCGAGAACGTGTAACCGAGGAAGATCGAGTGTGTGACCGCGTCGTAGGCGGGCTGGTGGCCGCTCGGGTCCCCTAACAGCAGGACGATGCCGGCGACCGTGAGCCAGGCGTAGCCGGCGAGGATGCATGCGGCCATGTACCTCGTGACACCCGTCGAGCGGATCGTGCGCCGCGCGATGTCGTGGCGAATAAGCCACCCGCACAGCGAGAGCAGCGAGATCCCGAGGAGAATCGCACCCGCATCCGGCATCACGAGGCCGACGACGAGCGAGCCGGTGACGCCCCAGGCGTGACCGAGCAGGACTCCACCCGCGCGTGGGCCCATGGTGATGTGCGCGAGCTCCACCCGCTCGGCGGCGATGGTGAGCACCACGAAGCCGATGAGCCACGGTACGACGCGGGCCATACCGTCTTCGACGAGCCAAATGATGGCCCCGCAAAGTCCGAGCGCGGCGCCCAGCAGCTGCACGAGCAGCGGAGCATCGTATTGCCGGCGCCAGAGCGGAACGTAGACCAGCATGAATGCCGCGGCACCCGCGACGAGCACGGCCTTGCCGACCGTTAGCGGGACGGCCGAGGTGACGAGCAGGATCCCGCCGAGCCCAAGCAGTGCGGGCGCAACGAAACCCCACCAGCGGCCAAGCGCGGTGGCGCGCTCCAGCGCGATGAGCGTGCCGACGAATCCGAGCACGAGCAGCATCCCGTGCACGTTCGGCAGCCGTTCGGTCGTGAGCGGGGCGGGCACGCCGAGGAGGAGCAGCCCCGCGTCGAGCCCGAGGAGGAGAGCGACCGCGGCGGGCACGAGCCACGCGAGTCGCCACGACGGGCCACGGGTGGATGCACTGGTCGAGGATGCGCTGGGTGCACCCAGCGACTCGGCACCCCGTTGGGAACTCATGCCGCTGGCCGTCCGGTGCCGCGCAGCCGCAGTATGCATACACCGTCGGCGGCGAAGGGTTCGAGCTCGGCGCTGACCGACGCATCCCGTGTGCGCGCGATCCCCTCGATCATGCCCTCGTGGACCGCGCAGATGACGTCGGCGTGCTGGGCCGCGGCGGTGAGGAGCGGGCAGGCGCGCAGGGCGATGGATGCGGTGTCTGCCTCGGGCGGTGCTGTGTCGCCTTCGTCGACCGGAGCGAAGCCCTGCTCGCGCATGACCTCGAGCACGAGGCCGCGGGGATCCGCACCTTTCGTCGCCGGGTCACAGCGATCGGCGGCGAGTCGTTCGCCCCACTGCACGCCCGATCTCCGGGCCTCACGAACGGGCTCCGACGCGGTGCGAAGCAGGGTCTCGGCGAGCGTGGTCGCGAGCCCCGCGTACGGGGATGCGTTCTGGGCGTCTAGCGCGCACCAGCGCACCGCGGGGCGACCCCGTCCGTGGGGAGACTGCTCGCGGCGAATGTGACCGTCAGCGACCAGGCGTTCGAGGTGTCCGCGAACGGTGTTCTCATGGAGGCCGGTCGCGGCGACGAGTTCGGCCGTTGTCGCATTGCCGCGGGTTTCGACCTCGCGCAGCAGGCGTTCGCGAGTCGGCGAGTGGCGTCGACCACCAGCGGTGCGACGAGACGGCGAGCGCGTCTCGGGCACCGAAGTCATCCCTCCGGAGTCGTCACTTTCCACGGAGTTAATTGTAATCAATTACCGCAACGGTGAACATGGCTGGCTAGACGCCGGGTAACTTTCTTCGCGCGTCCGCGAAGCGGGTGGAAACGAGGAAGCGGTCCGATCAGTTCGATACGGTGACTGCGTCACCTACTCACTGATCGGACCGCTTCGCTACTCGAAGACCGCTA
The DNA here is from genome assembly GCF_003010915.2 of Gulosibacter molinativorax. Lineage (NCBI taxonomy): Bacteria > Bacillati > Actinomycetota > Actinomycetes > Micrococcales > Microbacteriaceae > Gulosibacter > Gulosibacter molinativorax. Next base: position 2,646,242 of record NZ_CP028426.1, read on the forward strand.
TGCCGCGATCATCTCCCGGCGGGCCGAGACGCGAAGGTGACCCTCCGCATCCACCGAGACGTCGATCGCACCACCCTCGTCGACCTCCTCGTTCACGAGCAGGTCGGCCACGCGGTCATCGAGCTCTCGCTGGATGACGCGACGCAGCGGGCGGGCGCCGAACTCGGGCTCGTAGCCTTCCTCTGCGATCCATGCCACTGCGGCATCGTCGATGTGGAGCGCGATGCCCTGCGAGGCGAGGCGCGCAATCGACTTGCCCAGCTGCAGGCGCGCGATGTCCTGGAGCTGCTCGGGCTCGAGCTTCCGGAACAGCACCGTGTCATCGATGCGGTTCAGGAACTCGGGGCGCATGGCCTCGCGTAGCTTGCCCATCACCTTCTGGCGCATGTCGCGATCGGCATCCTCGGAGCGGCCGGTGGCGAAGCCGAGGGGCGCGCCCTTGGCCGCGATGAACTCGGAACCGAGGTTCGAGGTCATGATGATGACGGTGTTGCGGAAGTCGACCGTGCGCCCCTGACCGTCGGTCAGGCGACCGTCGTCGAGCACCTGCAGCAGCAGGTTGAACACGTCCGGGTGCGCCTTCTCGATCTCGTCGAGCAGGACAACCGAGTACGGGCGACGGCGGACACGCTCGGTGAGCTGACCGGCCTCGTCGTAGCCGACGTATCCGGGAGGGGCGCCGACCAGACGCGACACGGTGTGCCGCTCGCCGAACTCGCTCATGTCGAAGCGGACCATTGCCGACTCGTCGTCGAACAGCGCTTCCGCTAGGGCCTTCGCGAGCTCGGTCTTACCGACGCCGGTGGGGCCAAGGACCAGGAAGCTGCCGACCGGTCGCGACGGGTCGCCCATGCCGGTGCGATTGCGTCGCACGGCCTTGGCTACCGCGGTCACCGCGTCGTCTTGGCCGACAACGCGGGCGTGCAGCTGCTCCTCGAGACGCGCGAGGCGGGTCTTCTCGGACTCGGTGAGGGATGCGGCCGGGATGCCCGTCGCGCGAGCGACGACCTCCGCGATCTGCTGCTCATCGACGGTGCGCGAGTCGGTGCCGGACGCCTTGCCAGCAGCCTGACCGTGCTGCGTAGCGACGTCAAGCTCGTGCGTAACCTCGGCGATTTGATCGCGAACCTTGCCCGCGCGCTCGAAATCCTCGGATTCGATCGCGGCACGCTTGTCCGCCTCGAGCTCGCCAAGCCGGGCACGGAGCGCCTCAACATCGACGACCGGGCCGCGGCGCAGCGACAGCCGCGCGCCAGCCTGGTCGATGAGGTCGATGGCCTTGTCGGGCAGGAACCGGTCGCTGATGTAGCGGTCGGACAGCTCGACGGCGGCACGCAGCGCCTCGGGCGTGTAGGTCACGCCGTGGTGCTTCGCGTACTGTCCTTGCAGGCCCTCGAGGATGCGAACTGCATCCTCGATTCCGGGCTCGCCAATCATCACGGGCTGGAAACGGCGCGCGAGCGCAGCATCCTTCTCGATCTTGCGGAACTCGGACAGCGTGGTGGCACCGACGAGGTGCAGTTCACCCCGCGCGAGGCGCGGCTTCAGGATGTTGCCGGCATCCATCGCGCCCGACTCGCCCGAGCCCCCGGCACCGACCACGGTGTGGAGCTCGTCGATGAACACGATGGTGTTGCCGCCGTCCGCTGCGATCTCGTCGATCGCGCCGGTCAGGCGCTCCTCGAAGTCACCGCGGTAGCGCGTGCCCGCGAGCATGCCCGCGAGGTCGAGCGAGATGACCCGCTTGCCCTTGAGCTGGGCGGGGACCTCGTCGGCCGCGATGGCCTGCGCGAGGCCCTCCGCGATCGCCGTCTTACCGACGCCGGCCTCACCAATCAGCACGGGGTTGTTCTTCGTGCGGCGGGCGAGGATCTCGATCGTCTGCTCGATCTCGCGAGCACGGCCGATGACCGGGTCGAGCTTGCCTTCGCGAGCTTCGGCCGTCAGGTCGAGCCCGAACTTCTCGAGCACGGATCCCTCTTGGCCTGCGGGTGCGCCGGACTCGCCTTGCGCATCCGCACCCGCCTGAGCCTGCGCCTGGGCGCCCGCCTGTAGGGAGTCCTGCGTGATGCCCGCGGCGGCCAGAATTTGGCCGGCGGGGGAATCGTGGTTCATCACGAGTGCAAAGAAGAGGTGCTCCGGGTCGACATACGTCGAGCCGAAGGCGCGAGCGGCCTGGTAACCGTCGAGGAGCGTGCGCTGGGCCGAGCCCGTAAAGGACGGGTTCTCGACCTGACGGTCGCTCGACTCGGGCAGTCGCTGGTCGGCCGCATCCGCGATTGACTGCGGGTCGGCGCCGAGCTGCTTGACGTACGGCGCGATCGACTCATCGAGGATGATGACGCGCAGCAGGTGCAGCGCGTCCACCTCGGTGTGGCCGTGCTCGAGAGCATATTTCACGGCCTGGTTCACGAGCGCGTGAGAGCGCTTGCTGAGCAGGCGTGACATGTCCACGGATCGCCCGGATCGGCCCGAGCCCCGCCCCTGCAGGTAGCGGGAGAGGAACTCGTCGAAGGAGCCGTCCTGCGAACCATTGGGTCCGAAGAAAGTTGGCATTAGTTGACCTCCAACAGGAAAGTTGAGTGGATATGACTCAAGTAACGTAACAGCAGCCGTGTTCTATTCCCACCGTGTTCGATATCGGCGAAACTTGATGAAAACGGGTTCGCAGCAGCGCAGCGAGGTGAGCGCGAATGGACTGGTCGGCGGCCGCGACATTCTTGAGCGGGAGCGACTACACGATCGCCCGCGAGGTGATCCTCCGCGGCGTCGCGGCGATCTACTTCCTTGCGTTCCTCTCGACCTTCCACCAGTTCCCGGTGCTCGCCGGCGCGCGAGGGCTTCTGCCGGTGCCGCGCTTCATCGACCGCACCCGCGCGAAGGACTACCCGGGCCTCTTCCGCCTCAAGTGGTTCCCCTATAGCGATCGCAAGCTGCGCATCCTGTGCCTGATCGGCATGGCGCTCGCGGTGAGCGTCGTTGCGGGGCTGCCGCAGCTCGGGCCGGGGTGGGCGACGATCCCGGTGTTTCTCGTAATGTGGCTGATGTACCTCTCGATCGTGAACCTCGGCCAGCGTTTCTATGGCTTCGGCTGGGAGACCATGCTGCTCGAGGCGGGGTTTATCGTCGGCTTCCTCGGCTCCACCGCGGTCGCACCGCCCCTGCTTATCCTGCTGTTCCTGCGCTGGCTCATGTTTCGCCTCGAGTTCGGTGCCGGGATGATCAAGATGCGTGGCGACGCTTCGTGGCGAAACCTGACGGCGATGTACTACCACCATCAGACGCAGCCGATGCCGAATCCGGTCAGCCGCTGGGCGCACCAGAAACCGCAGTGGTGGCATCGCGGCGAGGCACTGGGCAGCCACATCGTGCAGCTTGGGATGCCGTGGCTCCTCTTCTTCCCGCAGCCGATCGCGTCGTTCGCCGCCTGCGCGATCATCCTGAGCCAGGGCATCCTTGTTGTCACCGGCAACTACGCGTGGCTGAACTGGCTCACCATCATCCTGGCGTTCTCGGGCATCAGCGACTCGTTCCTACGCTGGGTCGGCGGGCTCTTCACCGGCGGCGCTGTGTGGCCGGGGTGGGAGTGGGAAACCATCGGCCGGCTGGATGCAGGGGCCGGGATGCATGGCCCGGCCTGGTGGCTCATCCTCACCGGCGTTGTATTCCTCTTCCTCCTGTCGCTGAGCTGGCAGCCGCTGCACAACCTGTTCTGGGCGCAGCGGCAGCAGATGAACGCGAGCTTCAATCGCTTTCACCTGGTCAATGCCTACGGCGCGTTCGGGTCGATGACGAAGGACCGACGGGAGTTTGTGATCGAGGGCGCGATGAGCGCGGCACCGCGACCGGAGGACTGGCGGGCATACGAATTCCGCGGCAAGCCAGGGGACCCCTCCCGAATGCCGCGCCAATTCGCTCCGTACCACCTGCGGCTCGACTGGCTCATGTGGTTTGCGGCACTCGGCGCGTATCGCGAGGTCTGGTTTAGTCGCATCCTCGACAGGATCCTCGAGGGCGACCCGGGTATTCGCCGGCTGCTCCGAATCGATCCGTTCTATGGAGAAGCGCCACGACTCATCCGGGTGCGGATCTTCGAGTACCGCTACAGCACTGCGGCAGAGAAACGGATGAACGGAGACTGGTGGGTGCGAGAGGAACGCGGCCTGTTGGTCCGGCCGCAGGGGTTGCGGACCTCCCGCGCAAAGCGTGCGGCCGAGGAATAGCCAAGGCCCGTCGCCGTGTGGTCGCCGTTACCGAAAGCGCCTAAATTAGCAGGGTGTCGCATTTTTTGGCGACGTGATTTGCTTGGCGGGTTTTTGCCGCGCAGTGGCGTATCCGCGGTGTTGAGGAGAACGATCGAATGCAGGACGAGCGCGACGACCAGGAGACGGCTGCCGAAAGTGCAGTCGACGCTGCCGCGAAGAAGTCGGCGAGCTACCCACGTCCGCTTGTCATCATCGTGGGCGTCGTGCTTTCGATCATCGGCCTCATTGCCCTGCAGCAGGTTTCGAGCTTCGTCACTCCCGTCTTCCTCGGCTTTAACCTGGTCCTCGCGATCTCGCCCTTCTTCCACTGGATGATTCGGCGTCGCGTCCCGAAGATCCTCGCCGGGGTAATCGCGGCACTCTTGGTGTATGCGCTGCTGATTCTGTTTGTGTTGCTGCTCGTGTGGTCGGTCGCGCTGCTCATTCAAGAGCTGCCGAAGTATGGCACGCAGTTCAACGAGCTGTATCGCACGCTGCTCGATTGGCTCGGGAGCTTCGGCATCACGCAGGACACCCTGCTGTCGCAGCTGCAGGGCCTGTTCAATCCGGCGCAGATCGCGAGTCTCCTGCAGGGGCTCATGGGCAACTTCGGCAACGTGATGTCGCTCTTCGCGACGCTCCTCGTCGTGATCTTCTTCATCTTCTTCGACGCGGTCACATTTGAGCCGCGCATGGAGGCCGTCCGGCGAGAGCGCCCGCTCGTCGGCGCGGCGTTCGACTCGTTCTCGCAGGGCGTCGGCCGCTACTGGGTCGTCACGACGGTGTTCGGCCTCATCGTTGCCGTCATCGACGTGATCGCGCTTGAGATGCTCGGCGTGCCGCTCGCACTCGTGTGGGGTGTGTTCTCGTTCCTTACCAACTACATCCCCAACATCGGGTTCGTGATCGGCATGATCCCGCCCGTGCTGATGGCGCTCCTCGCCAACGGGTGGGTCAACGCGCTCGTCGTGCTCGCGGTGTGGTCGATCATCAACTTCGTGATCCAGTCGCTCATCCAGCCGAAGTTCGCGGGCGAGGCAGTTGGCGTTACCCCGACCGTCTCCTTCCTCTCGCTGCTCGTGTGGGCGTTCGCCCTCGGGCCGGTCGGCGCCCTGCTCGCACTCCCCGCGACGCTCCTCGTCAAGGCCGTTCTCGTGGATGCAAACCCCGACGCCCGCTGGATCAACATCCTGATCTCCTCCGACCCGAAGCTCGATGACGACGTCGAACAGCCTAAGTTGACGCACGAAGGCGATTCTGAGGTCGACGGCACCCCCGCGGGATAGCGTGTGCGCATGGCTCTCATCTACGACGCAAAGCTCGTTCCGTCCAAGCCCGATCTGCTCGCCGCCTGGCTACCCACCCAACCGTGGTTCGAAGACAGCGACGGCGAGATCGAGGTGCTCGGGGCCTTCCGCTTCGACGACCCCGCGGGAGAAGTCGGCATCGAGACGCACATCGTGCGCGGCGCCTCCGGCACCGTCTACCAGGTGCCGCTCACCTATCGCGGCGCACCGATGGAGGATGCGGGCCGATTTCTCGTCACCGAGCTCGAGCATTCGGTGCTCGGGCATCGGTGGGTTTACGACGCGCCGGCGGATCCTGTGGCCGTGGCCGCCTTCGTCGCGGCCATCACGACGGGGCAGACGCAGGTCGAGGTGTTTGTCGATGGCTCGGATGCGCCGCTTCCTGCGAGCGTGACGGTGCGCGGAACCGGGACGCAGGAACGCGCGCCGCAGGCCACGCTCATCGAGCTCGAGACTCGGGATGCGGTCACCCGCGTGCAGACGGACTCGCTCGCCGTCGACTTCTTCCGCGTGGTATCGGGCGTGCAAGACCGCACGTTCCGGTTGGATGCGCAGACCGGGTTTGAAGGCACGCCCGCCACGCTCGCGGCAGTCGTGTCGGTTTAGGGCGCGACCGACCGCAGCCATCACGGTCGATGCGGGCACGGGTGGGCAATGGGTAGGCACTGGATAGGCTGGGCGCATGAGTGATGCAGCGACGGGGCAACGACGCGACGGCGGGAGCCGCAAGGTCGGCGTCGGATTCACCGTCGCCGCTGGCGTGATGGTGTTCGCGATCCTCGTCTGGGTCGCGTTCTCGCTCGGCTTTCAACGGATGCAGGCGGACCTTTCGCTCGACCACAAGACGAGCCTCGACCAGCCGCCGATCTTCACCTTCGAGGCGGATGCCCAGGGCTGGACGCTTGTGCGTCCCGGGAACGACGAACTAGGCACCGGCCCCGAATACGGCAACATCAGCGATTCGATCGACGCCCTTTGCGTCTTTAGCTGGACGACGGGTAACGTCTCGGATCCGGAAATTCTGGATGCCGAGACCGACGAAGCCGCGACGCTCAAGCTGCTCGAGGAGCAGGGCCACGACACCGCGAACTACGGCACCGTGCGGCTCGTCAACGAGTCCGGCCGCTCGATCGAACTCGTCTACCTTGACGCGGACACCGCGACCGGGCTCGACGGCGTGATTGCGGCACGCACCTTCGTGGGCACCGGCGAAAACGTCATCTTCTCGATGAAGTGCGAGCAAACCGGCGAACTCGATCAGGAGATCATGCAGGACACCCTGCTCGGCGTGGAGGCGAATCTGTCGGTCAGCCCGTAGTCGTACTCGCGGGTAGACTGGGGGGTGTTCCGCGTTGGTCTTGCCCATCGGCTTCGCCGTGCTGGCGGCACCGAATCGCGACCGTCATCGTTTTGGAAGGGAACTCTCCGATGAACACGACTAAGACAGGTGTCGCGAGTGCTGACGTCGATCAGTACCTCCCCGAGTCCCTCTGGAAGTCGATGCTGTTTCGGGCGGTCCCGGCAATCATCGGCGCGATCGTCATCACCTTCACGCAGGAGCACACGGCCCGATTCGGGTTCATCGTTTTTGGCGCCGTAGCGCTGTGGACGGGCATCATCGTGGGGTTCGAGGCGGTCGGCATCAAGGGTCACCCGTTGCGCGGCTTCGTGTTCGCGCGCTCGATTCTCGGTGCCATCGCCGGTGGCTTCTCGCTCTTTATGGGCACCGGTGGTCACAACTGGGCGACGGTCGAGGCCTTCATCTGGACGGTCGCGACATGGGCGATCGTGACCGGTGCCATCGAGCTAATTGCCGGGCTCGTCTTCCGCAAGCAGTCCATTTATCGCAGTGAGATCGTGTTCTCGGGCGCGATTACGATGCTGCTGGGCATCATTGTGGCCTTCGTGCCACCCGAGCTTGACGCAGAATATGGTGGGCTCGAGAACATCGAGGGCTCCCTCACCGCCGACGTTCAGGCCGTCGGATTCGTTGGCGCCTACTTTGCCGTGCTCGGTGTGCTGCTCATTATCGAGGCGATCACGCTCCGTTCGGAGATGCGCCGCCGCGACGAGCAGCAGACCGCCGACACGACCGTTTCGAAAGAGAGTTAGTTAGTGACGAAATCATCGTCGAAGAAGGACAATTCAACCCGCAGCGCGCTGATGAAGCCGTTCCAGGTCATCACGATCGCGTTCGTGTGTGGTGTATTTGTGCTCGGGGTGGTCCTTCTCACGCTCCAGAACTGGGTCCTCGGCCTGGTTCTCGGCGGCATCGTGATGGTCGTCGTGCTGCTCATCATGGCGCTGCTTCTGCTTAGCTACAAGCCGAACCCGGACGTTCCTGTGTACCTCGACCGGCAGCTCTACGAGTCGAAGGAACCCGGTGCCCAGGAGGCGTCCCTGCGTCCCGTCGAAGACTACGACGGCGAGTTCCCCCGCGAAGAGCACGACGACGAGGCGAAGAACTAGCACTCAGGTCGGTGAGTAGCCGCGAAGCGGCGTATCGAAGCGGGCGACCTCCCGGAGCACGACGAAGCGCATATCGGAGCACCTTGCCAATGCGGCAGGCACCTCGATATGCGCTTCGCGCTACTCGGCGAGCGACGGGTTAGCTCAGGCGGTCGACGAGGGCGGATGAGCGGCCCGTGTAGGTCGCGGGGGTCAGCTCGCGGAGGTGGGCCTTCGCATCCTCACCGATGTCGAGGCCGTCGACGAACTCGATGAGCTCTTCGCGACCAACCGAGTGTCCGCGGGTGAGCTCCTTGAGCACGGCATACGGGTCCTCGATCTTCGAGCGGCCCGCAACGATCTCTGCGCGGATCACCGTCTGGATGGCCTCCGCGAGGACTTCCCAGTTGCCGTCGAGCTCGGCGGCGAGCGTCTCGGCGTTCACATCGAGTTCGCCGAGGCCACGACGCACGTTGTCGATCGCGAGGAGCGAGTGGCCGAAGCCGACGCCGATGTTGCGCTGCGAGGACGAGTCGGTGAGGTCGCGCTGCAGGCGCGAGGTGACGAGCGTCTGTGCGAGCGAGTCGAGCATCGCGCACGAGAGCTCGAGGTTCGACTCGGCGTTCTCGAACCGGATCGGGTTGATCTTGTGCGGCATCGTGGACGATCCCGTCGCGCCCGGCTGCGGGATCTGCTTGAACACGCCGCGCGAGATGTAGAGCCAGATGTCGCTCGCGAAGTTGTGCAGGATGCGGTTGAAGTGGGCGATGTCGGAGTACAGCTCGGCCTGCCAGTCGTGCGACTCGATCTGCGTCGTGAGCGGGTTCCACACGAGGCCCAGGCGTGCGGTGAACTCGTCGGCAACCTTCTCCCAGTCGATCTCGGGAGCGACCGCGACGTGCGCGGCAAAGTTGCCGGTCGCGCCAGCCCACTTGCCGAGGTACTCCTGCTGCTCGATGCGGCGCAGGACGCGGCGCAGGCGGTGAGCGACGACCGCGAGCTCCTTGCCGAGGGTGGTCGGCGTCGCGGGCTGACCGTGGGTCAGCGACAGCATCGGCTGGTCACGCTGTGCGCCCGCGAGCTCGGCGATCTGGTCGGCAAGCGCGCTCGCGGCGGGCAGCCAAACCTTCGTGACCGCATCCCGGATCGTGATCGCGTAGGAGGTGTTATTGATGTCCTCCGAGGTGCAGCCGAAGTGGGTGAGCTCCTCGATGTTCGAGAGGCCGAGCTCGCCGAGGCGAGCGCGCACGTAGTATTCGACCGCCTTTACGTCGTGGCGGGTCGTGGCCTCGATCTTGCCGAGCTCGTCGATGTCGTCCTGCCCAAACGCATCCACCACGGCACGGAGCTTGGCCTGCACGCCAGCCGAGATCGGCTCGGTACCGAAGAAGCCATTGTCGGTTTGGTAGATGAGCCACTCGATCTCGACCGCGACGCGTGCCCGGTTGAGGGCTGCCTCGCTGAGGTGCTCGCCGATCGGTGCGACGACGGGGAAGTACCGGTTGTCGAGTGGGCTCAGGGATTGCGGGGGCAGGGGGCTCATGGCGCTCCGTTCATCGAGAGGGCGCGGCACCTCGAGCGGCGTGCACCGCGGGCTCAATCTGATTGAGCAGCGCTCGGCAGGCCTGTTCGATGGTGTCGCGCACCTCGTCAAATAATTCGTCGGTTCCATAGTAGGGATCGGGAACCTCGGGATTGTGCGCCCGATCCGGATCGAAGCTCAATAGCGGCTGAATGAGGCCGCGCTCGTTCGCGGTTTCGGCCCAGGTGTTGAGGATGCGCTGCTGGCCGCGGTCGAAGGTGAGGATGAGGTCGAACTTCGAGAAATCTTCGGTATCGAACTGCTTCGCGCGGTGATGCTCGCCCGAATAACCGGCGCGCTTGAGGGCTTCGCGGGTGCGCGGGTCGGCCTTCTCACCGACGTGCCACTCCCCGGTGCCGGCCGAGCTGAGCGAAATCAAGTCATCTAACCCGCGCCGCGCCACGAATTCCCGCATGATGACCTCCGCCATTGGAGATCGGCAGATATTGCCCGTACACACAAAGCAAATCCGGAAAACCGGCTGCGGTCCGTTTGACGCCATGGGCGTATTGTTGCGCATCGAGTTCAACAAGCGGGGTCGTTCGCACAGATTTTGTAGCCCTGCCCCAGTTCTCCGCCAGGGTCGAGACGCGAGGTGCCTCGGCGCAGGGTTTCGCTGTGGAGAGTGGGTTATCGACAGCGACTGGCTGCAGCCGAGCGGCGGCGTCGGATGCGCGGCAAGCTGTGGGCATTCACCGATCGAGGCGAAGGGGATGCACATGGGTGACGGCCAGGTGACCGGGTTGATTACTGGGATCGAGCGGGAGACGCTCGATCAGGTGCGGCAGGACTGCACGGCCGCGGGGGATGCGTTGCGCAATGCGGCGGATCGGGTGGAGAGCCAGCTCCTGCCGCTCGTGGACGACGCGGCGATCACCGACTGGGTGTCCTCCGGGCGGCTCACCTACGACCTCAGCCGCGCGGCGGTGACGACCGCGCTTGGGATTGTCCGGGACGGCTTTCGCGGCGTCGCCGCGCACTACGACGACGCAATCTGGCTCATCGACCAGCAGTCGAAGGTCGAGTTTCCGTGAGCGACGGGCAGATTCAGGTCGACACCGCATCGTTCGGGCCAGCGAGCGATCTGCTGATCGAGGTGGGGGACGGGATCTCGGCGCTTGAGGACTCGCTCGCGAACCAGACCTGGTATCCGGCGGATGCGTGGCGCACGGCCGCGGTCTTCAAGCTGCTGCAGGCCTCGGGCGAGGCTTCCCTCGCGCAACTTTCGGTGGGCGCCATCGCTGGCCTCGCCTACGGAGTTGCGGATCACCTCGTGCAGGCACAGGCCTGGTACGAGAGCGTCGACGCCGAGGTCGTGGCCGCCTTTACTGAGATCTCCGACACCGTGACGACCGCGTTCGTGATGGGCCTCGTGAATATTGGGATCGCCGGCGCGGGTGCGCTCGTGGCGACGCTGGCTACCCCCGGCGGGATCGCCGTCGTGGTCGCGGGCGGGCTCGCGTATTACGGGCTCGAGCAGGCGGGGCTCGCGCCGAGCGGCGAAGACGTCGGCGACTGGCTCGCCTCGAATCAGCACGTGCTCGCTAACCCGATGATGGTGACGCTCGTGCGGGCGATTACCTCGGGCGGCGACGAGATCATTACCGAGGCAGCGGCTGGGGTGACCGGTTTCGCTGGCGGGGTGCTCTTTGGCACACTTGGCGCGGTCGTCGCGAACGTGATCGTGCGTCAGGCGGTAACGTCGCCGCAGGCCGCGGCCGGCACGATTGCCGACATCATGCAGCGCAAGAATGGCAACTACCGCTATGACATCGAGCACACCGAGCGCGGTCCGGTCGCCGCGCCCGAGTCGATTTCCGATCTCATGCAGAGCATCCCCCAAACTGAGCCCGAGGGGACGCACGTGACGGTTAGCGAATACCTCACCCCTGAAGGTGAAACCGTGTATGTCGTGAGTATCGCGGGGACGAGTTCCACCGGTTTCGGTGGCGAGAATCCGATGGACAACCTGTCCAACCTCGCGGCGTACGCTGGGCAGGACGACGAGACGATCGGCGCGGCGATCTCGGCCATGGAGCAGGCGGGAATCTCGCCGGGAGACTCGGTCGTGCTCACCGGGTACTCGCAGGGGGCGCTCGTCGCGGCGGAGCTCGCATCCTCGGGGGAGTGGGAGACGCAGTCGGTTCTGCTCGCGGGGTCGCCCATCCACGGCAACGAGATCGGTGGTGATATTCCGGTCGTCCAGCTCGAGCACTCCGGCGACCTGATCACCGGACTGCAGGGCCTGACGGCCCCGGCAACGGGCGAGGTCGCGGTGGTGACGCGCGATCCGTATCCCGAGGGCGTGCCGCCGGACAAGGGAATACTCGGCCCACACATGCTCCACACCTATCAAGACACGGCCGCGCTCTACGACGCCCATGAAGATGCGAGCGCGGCGGCCAACCGGGACGCGGTGCTCGGCCCGGTCGCGGGCGCGACGCCCGTTGCCACTCATGACTTTCACCTGCAGCGCGAGTATCCCGAACCACAGGCCGCCGCGGACGGTCCGACGGGGAGCAAACCCGGCGACCGATCGCCGGTGCCGTCGCTCTTGCCCGACTTGGGCTCGCTCACGGAGAGCCCGCTCACGTCGCCAAGTGGCTCGATCGGCTTCCTTGGGGTGGATGAGGCGCTCGGAAGTGATGCAGGCCCACCATCGATGCCGGATGCCTTTGGCGTCACCGTGCCAAGCTATGTGCCCTAGGCCGACCTATCTGCCCTAGCGCGCATCCGGAACCTAGTCGCGCTCTTCCTCGCGACGGTCGCGGCCGTTGAAGAGGCCGTTCAGGATCGCCGAGAAAATGCCCATCAGGATCGCGCCGCCCATCGCCCACCAAAAGTTGTCTACCGTGATGCCGAAGCCGGCAAGGTCGCTAAGCCAGGCCACGAGCCAGAAGAGGAATCCGTTGACGACGAAGGCGAACAGCCCGAGGGTCAGGCAGTACAGCGGCATCGAGACGAAGCGCACGACCCGGCCGATGATCGAGTTGACGAGGCCCCACACGAGCGCGAGGAGGAGATAGGTGACCACGAGGGCGGCGGTGGTGTTCTCGTATGCGGTCACAGTAATGCCGCCGGAGAGGATCAGCGTCGTGAGCCAGAGTGCGATGGCGTTGAGCACGATGGAGGCAATGAGTCTCATGTATCCAGTGTGTCGCAAGCGCATGAATGGCGGCACAACGGCGGGGAGGGCCGCGTAGGGCCAGTAGACTTTGGTCATGACTGATGCGCCAGTAAAGCTCCGAGCCGAAATCCTCGCCCAGCGGGCCTACCAGCAGGGAAAGCCTGCCCCGGCCAACTCGTTCAAACTCTCCTCGAACGAGGTGCATTTCCCGCCGCTCGAGAGCGTGCAGAAGGCGGTCACCGAGTCGGTCATCACGAACCGCTACCCGGATGCATCCGCCGCGGCTGTTCGCGAAGCGCTCGCGGAGCACTACGGCGTGAACGCAGAGAACGTCATTGTGGGCGCCGGCTCGGTTTCGCTGCTGTACCAGGCGGTGCAGGCCGCCGCATCTGTCGGCGATGAGGTTATCTACCCCTGGCGCTCTTTCGAGGCATACCCCGGGATGGTCACCCTCACCGGAGCGACGTCGGTGCCGGTGGCACTGCGCCGCGACGGCACGACCGATCTCGACGCGGTTCTCGAGGTCATCACCGACCGCACGCGCCTCATCATCGTCTGCACCCCGAATAACCCGACCGGCCCCGTCCTCGGCCAGCGCGAGTTCGAAAAGTTCATGGAAAAGGTCCCGAGCGACCTACTCGTGATCGCCGACGAGGCCTACATCGAGTTCGTGACCGACCCGAACGCGCTCAACGCCACGCGCCTGCTCGCCGATTACCCGAACCTCGTCGTCGCGCGCACCTTCTCGAAGGCATACGGCCTCGCCGGCATGCGCGTGGGCTACATGCTCGGACACCCCGAGATCATGCGGGCGTTTAACACCACCGCGATCCCTTTCCTCATCTCGGCACAGGCACAGGCCGCGGCGCTCGCGGTCATGCGTGAGCCCGAGGCGATCCGCCAGCGCGTGAACGAGATCTCGGCTCGCCGCGACGAGGTGCGTCGCGCGTTGCTCGACCAGGGCTGGCCGGTTCCGGATGCGCAGGCCAACTTCGTGTGGCTGCCGTGCGGCGCGCAGACGGAGGCCGTCGCGGACATCCTTCGCGAGGGCGGCATCATCGCGCGAGCGTTCCCGGGCGACGGTATTCGCATCTCAATTGCCGAGGAAGAGTCGGTCACGCCGCTCCTCGCCGCGTGCTGGCAGGCGATCGAGCGATACCCGTACCTGCGCGCGGAGGAGCGTCACGAGGCCTAGCCACCCCGGGTGATTGTGGAACTCCACTAAAGATTCTCCGAATTCGCTTGTTGACTCACTCAGAGTCTCAGGCGGTGAGGCCATAGACTGGCGAAGTTGTAACGATCTGTTGGAAGGTGTCGAGCGCGTGACAGTAGCCCGAGAATTCGCTTCAGTACTTTCCCCTGAGGGAAAACTGGAGCCGACCGAGGCGTTCGAGCCCTTTGCCGATCGGCTGAAGCAGGCGAACGATGAGCTCTGGGGGACGGCGTTCCGGCAGATGAAGCTGGTGCGCGCGTTCGACCGCGAGGGCACGAACCTGCAGCGGCAGGGCCAGCTGGCGCTGTACGTGCAGCTCGAGGGCCAAGAGGCCGCACAGATTGGCTCGGGACTCGCCACGCGTCCGCAAGACACAGTATTCCCGTCCTATCGCGAGCACGGTGTCGGCCTCGTGCGTGGCCTCGACCTCGTGAAGATACTCGCGCTGCTTCGCGGCGTCACGAATTCGGGCTGGAACCCGGAAGAGGAGAACAACTTCCGCAACTACACGCTCGTGATCGCATCCCAGACGCTGCACGCGACGGGATACGCGATGGGCCAGACCCTCGACGGCAAGGTGGGCACGGGCAACGCCGACGAGGATGAGGCGACGATCGTCTACTTTGGCGACGGCTCCACGAGCCAGGGTGACCTCAACGAGGCGCTCGTCTTCGCTAAGAGCTACAACACCCCCGAGGTGTTCTTCCTGCAGAACAATCACTGGGCCATCTCGGTACCGGTGAGCGTGCAGTCACCCGTGCCGCTGTACCGACGCGCTGATGGCTTCGGCATCCCTAGCGTGCAGATCGACGGCAACGACGTCATGGCCGCGTGGGCCGTGACCGGCCAGTTCATGGATGATGCGCGCGCGGGGAAGGGCCCGTCGTTCATCGAGGCCCTCACCTATCGCATGGGTGCGCACACCACGAGCGATGACCCCACGAAGTACCGTACGCGCGACGAAGAGCAGCACTGGCGCGAGCGCGATCCGATCGATCGACTCGAGAAGTACCTGCGTGCCCAGGGCACGACGGATGCGTTCTTCAGCGACATCGAGACCGAGGCGGCCGACTACGCATCCGATATTCGGCGCCGCACCCTCGCGCTGCCCAATCCGGAACCCCTGCAGATGTTTAACCACGCCTACGCCGAGCCGAATCAGGAGATTGAGCGGCAGCAGATGGCCTTCTTCGACTTCGAGGCATCGCTCGAGGAGGACGCATGACCGAGCACGAAACCCTGCCGATGGCGAAGGCGCTCAATGCCGGGATGCGCGCGGCAATGGAGCGGGACGAGAAGGTCCTCATGATGGGTGAGGACATTGGCACGCTCGGTGGCGTGTTCCGCATCACCGAGCACCTGAAGCGGGACTTCGGCCCGAATCGCGTCTTCGACACGCCTCTCGCGGAATCCGGCATCATTGGAACCGCGATCGGCCTCGCGATGCGCGGCTACCGGCCCGTGTGCGAGATTCAATTCGATGGCTTCGTGTATCCGGGCTTCGACCAGATCACCTCGCAGCTCGCGAAGTTCCATGCGCGCACGCAGGGCGACGTCTCGCTGCCGCTCGTGATCCGCATCCCGTATGGCGGCCACGTCGGTGCGATCGAGCACCACATGGAGAGCCCCGAGACGTACTTCGCCCACACCCCAGGTATCCGCGTCGTCTCCCCCTCGACGCCCAATGACGCGTACTGGATGATCCAGCAGGCGATCGAGTCGGACGACCCGGTGGTCTTCCTCGAGCCGAAGAGCCGGTACTGGCCGAAGGGCGAGGTGAACCTCGACGAGCCGAGCGCGCCGATGGTCGAGACGCGCATCGCACGCGCGGGTGAGCACGTCACGCTCATCGGCTTCGGTGCCCAGACCACGATGAACCTGCAGGCGGCCCAGCTGGCCGAGGACGAGGGCGTGTCCGTCGAGGTGCTCGATCTTCGCAGCGTCTCACCGATCGACTGGGACCCGATCTTCGATTCGGTTCGGCGGACGGGGCGCGCCGTAATCGCGCAGGAGGCGCCGGGTAACGTGTCTGTCGGTAGCGAGCTCGCCGCGACGATCGCGGAGCGCTGCTTCTACAGCCTCGAGGCGCCAGTGTTGCGTGTGAGCGCCTACGACGTGCCGTTCCCGCCCGCACGTCTCGAAAAGCAATACTTGCCCGATGTGGATCGTGTGCTCGACGCGATCGACCGCACGCTCGATTACTAGGAGACCCCGATGGCTATTGAGTTTGAGCTCCCCGATGTCGGCGAAGGCCTCACCGAGGCCGAGATCGTCGAATGGCGCGTGAAGGTTGGCGACACCGTCAAGGTCAATGACGTGCTCGTCGAGATCGAGACAGCCAAGTCGCTCGTCGAACTGCCGAGCCCGCTCGAGGGCGTCGTGTCGAGCCTCCTCGCCGGTGAGGGGGAGACGGTTGAGGTCGGCAGCGCGATTCTCGCGATCGAGACCGCGGACTCGCCCGGTCCCGAGGTGATCGCGGACCCGAATGACCCCGACGGGGACGGCCATCCGGGCGTCACCTCGGATGAGTTCGCCGAGGCCGAGCGCGATACCGCGAGCACGGTAGACACCGAGGGCGGCGCGAATCTCGTCGGCTACGGGACAGCACCGTCGGCGCAGTCGCGCCGCAATGGGCGGCGCCGCAAGGTGGCGGCGCGCACGAAGCCCGCGACCGACCACGAGCGAGAGGCGGCGCAGGCCGCGGCACGCACGAAGCCAGCCCGACCCGCATCTGTGCCCGCCGCATCCGCCTACCCGATCGTCGCGAAGCCGCCGATTCGGAAGCTCGCGCGCGACCTCGAGGTCGAGCTAAGCGAGGTGCAGGCCACCGGTCTTGCCGGTGAGATCACGCGGGACGACGTCATCCGCCACGCCGAGCAGGCGAAGTTGTTCACCAACCTCGAGACGCCGGACCGCAGCTCGGTGCGCGAGGAGACCTTCCCGGTCAAGGGCGTGCGCAAACACATCGCGCAGAACATGGTGAAGTCGATGTTCACCGCGCCGCACGTCACGCTCTTCACCGACGTGGATGCGACGCGCACGATGGACTACGTCAAGCGACTCAAGTCCTCGCCCAACTTCGCCGGCGTCAAGATTTCGCCGCTGCTGCTCGTCGCGAAGGCCGTGATCTGGGCGATCCGCCGCAACCCGACGGTGAACGCGACGTGGACGGACACCGAGTACACGATCAAGCACTACGTGAACCTCGGCATCGCGGCGGCGACGCCACGGGGGCTGCTCGTGCCGAACATCAAGGATGCGCAGGAGCTCAGCATGCGCGAGCTCGCGGGGGCGCTCGAGCAGCTCACGATCACCGCGCGCGACGGTAAGACCTCGCCCGCGGACCAGCAGAACGGCACGTTCACGATCACCAATATCGGTGTGTTCGGGATGGACTCGGGCACGCCCGTGCTCATGCCGGATGAGGTCGGCATCGTTGCGTTCGGTACCGTGCGGCCGAAGCCGTGGGTCGTGAACGACGAGGTGCAGGTGCGTCAGGTCACGACGCTGGCGGCCTCGTTCGACCACCGTCTCGTGGACGGCGACGTAGCCTCGCGCTTCCTCGCGGACGTTGCGCGGATCGTGGAGGAGCCTGCGCTGCTGCTCGACTAGGTGGTCGCGCAGTTTTGCGCGGCAACTTGATAACGGTTATCGTTAGTCCCTGGTGATGCCCGGGACCGAGACCGCGCGCTGCCATTGGACTTTTCTCGGTTGGATTGGACTTGCAGTGTCTCACTACACCCGGCGGATTCTCACACGCACCCTGACCGGCGGCCTTGCCGCAGTGGCGATCACGACTGGCCTGGTTGGTTGCGCCGCGGGGAGCGACGCGCCCGCTGCCGCGGACGGGCTGCAGATCGTTACCACGACGACGCAACTCACCGACTTCGCGACGAACATCACCGACGGAACGGGTGCGCAGATCACCGGTCTCCTCCAGCCGAACGCATCCGCACACTCGTTCGAGGCCACCGCCGCGGACCTCGAGACCATCCGCACCGCAGACGTCGTCATCATCAACGGTCTGGGGCTCGAGCCGTGGGCGCAGTCGACGATCGACTCTGCCGGCTTCGAGGGTCTGCTCATCGACGCCTCCAACGGCATCAGCGATGACCGCATCCTCGCCGCGAACGAAGATGAGCACGACCATGCCGCGGAAGAGGCTGCAGCTGAGGAAACGCACGCCGAGGACTCGCACGACGGTCACGACCACGCCGACGAGACCGCTTCGGCCGCGGATGCTGCAGCCGAGGACTCGCACGACGGCCACGACCACGGCGGGGACAACCCGCACATCTGGACGGCTCCGCTCATGGCCGCGGACATGACGAACGAGATCGCCTCCGAACTGGCCAACCTCGACGCGGACCAGGGCGACACCTACCTCGCAAACGCGACGGCCTACAACGACAAGCTCACCGCGCTCGACGAGTGGGTCAAGACCAACGTCGACACCGTGCCCGCCGCGGACCGCCTCCTCGTCAGCAACCACGACGCGCTGACCTACTACGACCACGACTACGGCATTACCTTCGTCGGTTCGGTCATGCCGAGCTGGGATGACAACGCCGAGCCGTCGGCCGCCGAGATCGACGCACTCGTCGCGGCGATCAAGGAATCTGGCGCCCAGGCGATCTTCACCGAGACGCAGCTGAGCCCGGGAACCGCCGAAGCTATTGCCACGGAGGCCGGTATCAAGATTTACTCGGGTGAGGATGGTCTCTACACCGACTCGCTCGGCGCCGAGGGCACCGCTGGTGACACCTACATCAAGTCGACGATCCACAACACGACGCAGCTGCTCGACTCGTGGGGTGGCGCCGCATCCGAACCCCCCGCCGAACTTCAGGAATCTTAGGCACAGTTGACCACCGCATCCACCAAATCGGCTCGCACTGACAAGGCAGAAAAACCACTCGCGCACTACCGCGACGTCACGCTGAGCTACGACGGCCACAAACCGGCCGCGACCGGCCTCACCCTTGATATTTTCAGGCGTGAGGCCCTCGCCCTTGTCGGGCCAAACGCATCCGGCAAGTCGACCCTGCTCAAGAGTATGGTCGGCCTTGTGCAGCCGATCGCCGGCGAGCTTGAGGTGCTCGGGAAGGCGCCGCGACAGGCGGCGAGCGACATCGGGTACATGCCGCAGACCGATGAGATCGACCCCGAGTTTCCGATCAGCCTCCGCGAGGTTGTCACAATGGGCCGCTTCCGGCGGCTCGGAATCATGCGCTGGCCAGGCCGCACCGACCGGGCCGCCGTTGACGCGGCACTCGAGCGCGTGAATCTCGCCGATCACGCGGACACTCGCTTCGGCGACTTGTCGGGTGGCCAGCAGCAGCGCGGCCTGCTCGCGCGCGCCCTCGTGATGGAGCCCAAGTTGCTCCTGCTCGACGAGCCATTTAACGGTCTCGACACGTCGAGCCGGCAGATGCTGATGCAGACGTTGCGCGAGCTGCGCGCCGAGGGCGTCGGCATGGCCGTGTCCACGCACGACCTCGAGCTCGCGCACCAGGTTTGCTCGCATGTGCTGCTGATTAACCGCCACCAGGTGGCGTTTGGCCCGATCCACGAGACGCTCATCCCCGAGCACGTCTCGGAGACGTTCGGCGAGACCCACGAGCACTTCGACACGCACGAGGACATCGTGGCCCACCCGCACGTCGTCCCTAAGCCCGAAAAGTCCGGCCTGTGACGAGCATCTATGTCATGTTTGGCGCACCGTTCATGCAGAACGCCGCGATCGCCCTCGTCATTCTTGCCGTGGTCGCCGCGATCGTCGGGGTCGCGCTGAACCTGCGCGACCTCGAGTTCGTGAGCGACGGTCTCGTCCACGCGGTGTTTCCCGGCGTTGTGATCGGCCTCGCCGTCGGCGGCACGGATGCGCTCTATATCGGCGCGATCATCGCGGCGCTCATTGCGACGGTACTGCTCACGATCGCGACAAACCGCGGTGTGAGCACCGATGCGAGTACCGCCGTGCTGCTCGCCGGCGCCTTTGCGCTCGGTATCGTCATCGTCTCGAAGACCACGACGTACACGTCGGGTGTCGAGTCGCTGCTGTTCGGGCAGCTGCTCATGATTGACTCCAGCGACCTGATTGTCATCGCGGTCCTCGGCGCGCTCGCGCTGATCCTCACCGGCGTGACCTGGAAGGAACAGGTCTTCATCTCGTTCGATCGCCGCGGGGCTGAGGCAACGGGGATGCGCGTGTTCGCCTACGAGCTCGCGCTCAATCTCGCGATCGCCCTGGTCGTGGTGGCCGCGGCGAGAGCCGTCGGAAACCTGCTGGTGCTTGCGCTGCTCATCGTGCCCGCGGCGGTCGGGCGACTGCTCTCGCGGCGGCTGTCGAAGATCGTCGTGATCGGGATCGTTACGGCGCTCGTCGGGAGCTTCGTCGGGCTCGTCGGCGGCTACTGGCTGTCAGTGGATGCGCGACTCCCGGTCTCGCCCTCGGCCGTGCTCGTGCTGACCCTCGTCGCGATCTATCTCCTGGTGGCGGCCATGTCCGAGGTGATCTCGCGCATCCGTGCCGGCCGCCGACCCGTGGTGACCTCGCCGATCGAAACGGTGACGACGGGATCGGTCGGGGCTGTGGCTACGGGGGAGGGGCGCGCATGACCGTCTTCACCACCGCACTCATCACGGGCATCCTGGTGGGCGCGCTCGCGGGCCTCGTCGGCACCATCGTCGTGCTGCGCCAGCGTGCGTTCTTCACCGTCGCCCTCACGCACGCCACCTTCCCGGGTGGCGTCGCCGCGGCACTGCTCGGAGTCAACATCGTGTTCGGAGCCGCCGTCTTTGGCCTTGGGCTCGTCGCGCTGATGCTCGCCCTCGGCCGGATTCGTCGCCAGGGACGCCAGGTCGCGGCCGGCATCGTGCTCTCCTTCGGGTACGCGCTCGGGACGTTCCTGCACTCGATGAACCCGCAGCTGCAGACTCGGGTCGACTCGTTCCTGACGGGCCAGATCCTCGGGATCTCGCCCGAGAACGTGGGCATCATCGCGGGGATGCTCGTGATCGCCATCGTCACGGTCGGGATGTTCTGGAAAGAAATCCTCTTCTCCACCTTCGACCGCGTTGGGTTCGAGGCCGCCGGATACCGGGAGTCGCGGATGGAGGTGCTCACGCTCGTCCTTATCGCGGGCACGGTCGTCGCGACGATGCCTGCGATCGGTTCCATCCTTGCGATCGCGATGATCGCGGCACCCGCTGCCGCCGCTCGCCTGGTGACCCAGCGCATCCAGGTGATGGTGCCGCTCGCTATGGGGCTCGGCGTCGTGTCGGCGGTGCTGGGACTGTTCATCTCACGGTGGTTCGACATCGCCGCGGGCGGGTCGATGGCGCTGACCGCGACGGCGATCTTCCTGCTCGCGATGGCGTGGTCGGGGATGCGCAAGTGGTTCCGGCGTTCGCGCTCGGCTGAGGCGGTGAGTGCGCAGGCGGCTGGCTCTCGAGAGGCGGTGCCCGCTAAGGTGGCGTCATGACAGAGGGTCGAAAGGCAACACCGCAGCGCCGCCACACGTGGCAGCGCGAGGCGGTCCGCGACCACCTGCGCCAGCGCGACGGCTTCGTCACCGCGCAGGAGCTCCACAGGGATATCGAGGAGTCGGGCCAGCGCATCGGCCTCGCCACCGTGTACCGCGCGCTGGCGTCGCTCGTTGAGGCGGGCGATGCCGACTCGATGCTCAACACCGACGGCGAGCAGTACCGTTTCTGTGAAACCGAACACCACCATCACCACCTGGTGTGCCGCAACTGCGGGGCAACCGTGGAAATCAGCGATCCGACGGTCGAGCAGTGGGCCGCGGCCGTGGCTGAGCAGTACGGCTACACCGAGGTGACGCACACGCTCGACGTGTTCGGCCTGTGTGAGAACTGCAGCGCAACCGGTCGGTGAGTGTCGCGTAGCGACGTATCGAACCGCCCCTCGATACGGCCTTCGGCCTACTCGGGGAGCGACGGACGGTGACTAGTTGCGTAGCGACGCATCGAACCTAAGAAACCTACGAGATGCCTCATGTCAATATGCCCGCGAAATGATCTCCATGCCTCACTTGTGAATGCCCGCGAAATCGTGCCCAACCCGGGCCAGGGTTTCGCGGGCACGGGTTAGCTCGCTTTGCGACGCACCCCACGACTGGTGTCAGGCAGTGGCTTCACGGTCGCGGCTTCCAACTCCAGCGTCGGGCGCTGCGCGAGGCCGGTCAACCGGCGTTGGAGGGACACGATCCGGCGGGCGAGTTCGGCGGGGTTCAGGCTGTCGCGGTACGCGGTCAATTCCGCGATCTGCGCGGGAGCGAGCACTTCCGCGTCCAGGAGCCGATCGAACGGGGTTCGCGGGTCGTCGTACACCCGTTTGCGGCGGCCGACGCGGTCGGTGCTGTAGCCGGTGGGTTTGATCGTGGGTGTGAAATAGTTCAACCGGTCATTGACCAGCGGCCACAGCTGGTTCAGTAGCGTCAGCGCTTCGGGGGTGTCATACCGCCAGTAGAAGCCGTAGTGCCGCACGAGATGGTTGTTCTTCGACTCGATCGTGGCCTGATCGTTTTTCTTATACGGGCGTGAGCGGGTGAAGAAAATCTTCCGGTCCGCGGCCCAACCGATCACTTCGTGGTTGATGAACTCGCTGCCGTTATCGAAGTCTAAGCCGGTGACTTCGAACGGGATGCTGGTGACACCTGCGTCGAGCGCGGCGAGGATGTGGATAGTCGCGTTGTTCCGGATCGAGCGGGTGAACCCCCACCCCGTGCGCATGTCGGTCAGGTTCAATGTCCGTGCGAACTCGCCCTTCAGCGTGGGGCCGCAGTGCGCGACGGTGTCGCCCTCGAAGAACCCGGGCTCGTCCTCGACTTCGTCACCGGCTTTGCGGATCTGGATCGAGGAACGCAGCAAGGGTGAGGGTTTTGTGGTGCTGATCCCGCGCAGCGGGTCGCTGGCGCGGGCCGGGGCGAGGTACCGGTCGATCGTGGCCGCGCTCATCGCGAGCAACTCTTCGCGTACGTCGGGCGAGTACCGCTGCTGGCCGTGAACGAGTTCGTGGTGGCGTTCGAGGGCATCGAGCTGTAGTGGCATGGAGACGGCGAGGTATTTGCCGCACTGGCCGCCGGTCGCGGCCCACACCCGCTGCAGTACCTTGGTCGCGTCGTAGGAATACTTCCGTGGCCGTGGTTTGCGTTCGGTCGTAACGGCCCGTGGTCCTGGTTTGGAGGCTTTCGCGAGTCGGCGTCGGGCGTTATCGCGGGACCAGCCCGTGACCGCGACGACCTCGTCCAACAGCCGGCCACGGTCCTTTTTCGAGGCGTTGGCGTACTGCCGGGCATACTTCCGGGTGATCTCTATTCGGGCGGCCATTGACAACTCACTTCCCATGCCTTGAGCGTCACCGTTTCACGGGCCTTTTTATGTGAGGCATCGAGGGTGTTTCGCGGGCACTTGAAGTGAGTCTTGTCGACCTATTGCGTACTCCACTCGACGTCGAGTAAAGTTGCTAGCTGGTGCGTTTGGGGTCACTCCTCCGACGACACCGCGAAGGATCTGCAATCCCGCATTTCCAGACGCAGACAAGAGATCTTGGGCAATGCCTTCATGGGCATTGCGGTATTGAAGGAGACACCGTGGCAGCAGTATGCCAGGTGACCGGAACTACTCCGCAGTTCGGTCACAATGTTTCGCACTCAAACCGACGTACCAAGCGTCGTTTTGACCCGAACATCCAGAAGAAGAAGTTCTACGTTCCCTCGCTCAAGCGCACCGTGACGCTCACCGTCTCGGCTAAGGGCATCAAGGTAATCGACGCTCGCGGCATTGACGCGGTTGTTGCTGACCTGCAGAAGAAGGGTGTGAAGCTCTAATGGCAAAGAAGAGCCAGGACGTTCGTCCGATCATCAAGCTCCGCTCGACCGCGGGCACGGGCTTCACCTACGTCACCAAGAAGAACCGACGCAACACCCCGGACCGTCTCGTGCTGAAGAAGTACGACCCGGTAATCCGCAAGCACGTCGAATTCCGTGAGGAGCGCTAAGACATGGCTAAGAAGAGCAAGATTGCAAAGAACGAGCAGCGCAAGGAAATCGTTGCGCGCTACGCCGAGCGTCGCCTGCAGCTGAAGAAGCAGCTGGTCGACCCGAACGGCACCGACGAGTCGCGTGAAGAGGCTCGCGTCGCCCTCCAGAAGCTTCCCCGTAACGCTTCGCCGGTTCGCGTTCGCGGCCGCGACAGCATCGACGGTCGCCCCCGCGGCTTCCTGAGCAAGTACGGCGTCTCGCGTGTGCGCTTCCGTGAGATGGCACACCGCGGCGAGCTCCCCGGCATCACCAAGTCGAGCTGGTAAAGCTCGTGCACGGTCGCTGAGTAGCGGGCGCAGCCCGCATATCGAAGCGATCGCATCAAGTGGGGCGGACATCCTTCAACGGATGTCCGCCCCACTTGCGTATCCGGCGTAGCTTGCCGGGGTGGCTGCGATCTGCGGCACGCGTGGCACATCAGGACGGAGCATTCGCCTCGTGACAGCCCATGCGTGCCGCAAATTGCAGCGCCGTGTGGTGAACCTCCGTGTAAGGCTGTGCCATCGCCCGTCGGGCCCTTCAAGCACCCCAAAATCCCCACTTTCGACGGATTCGCAGCACTTTTTTCGCGCAAAACCCGCGTATTTGCAACGATCGCAGCCTGTCGGTGCTAGTTTGGCGACGTTGCCCACCGCAGAAACAGGCGGAACGCGGCGACCCAAACTGTAAATCTGCGTTCGTGAGAGCGGGCGCAGCGTCCTGAGGAGGGCACGTATGGCAGAGAAGACCACCGTGAACAAGACCGAACTCGTCGCAGCGATCGCTGCTGAGACTGGCCAGAGCCAGACGACCGTTAACAGCGTTCTCGACGCACTGTTCCAGCAGCTCGCAACGAACGCTGCTGCCGGCAACAAGGTCACCATCCCGGGCTGGTTCTCGGTTGAGCAGACCGAGCGCGCAGCCCGCGTTGGCCGCAACCCCCGCACCGGTGACGAGATCCAGATCCCCGCATCGAAGGGCGTCAAGATCTCGGCAGGTTCGAAGCTCAAGAACGCCGTCAAGTAGTTTCTCGCGAACTAAGTCGAGGGCCGTCCCAGTTGGGGCGGCCCTCTGCTTTTCCGACCACCCTTCCCCGCGGGTACCCTGGAGGGACCATGATTTCGTCCGACTCGGGCCCCGCATCCCCCACCGAGCGTCTCGGCACCACAGCCGTTAAGCGCCGCAAGAATGTCCTCAGTGACGCCGAACTCGACCGCATTGGCCAAAGCGGTTGGGATGCGCGCACCCGTACGCTGATCGCCTGGGGACCCGCGGGCCTCCTCGTGGTCGCACTGCTGGTCATGCTGGGCGCGCTCGCGTACGGCGGAGGAGCGGCGCCGCTCGTCGTCGCTGACCCGGGACCGATCGTGCGCTGGGGTCTGCCCGCGTCGCGCCTTGCCTACAACCTGACGGCCGCGATGACGCTGGGCGCGCTCGCGGTCGCGATCTGGAGTTGCAGCCGGAAGGAGCCCGAATTCGAGCGGGCGATGAGCCTCGCGCAGGGTGGCGCCGCGGCGTGGATGGTCTCGACCATCGCGGCGGCGCTCTTCGCCTACCTTGACGTCTCCGGCGTGCCGTTCTCGTTCGACGCGAAGTTCGGCGAGGGCCTGTGGTTCTACCTCGTGTCACTCGAGGTCGGCCAGCTGTGGCTCATTGGGATCGTCATGTCGGCGATCCTCAGCACGTTCGTGTTCGCATCCCGCTCTCGTTGGGGCACCTTCCTCACGACCGGCTTCGCGTTCCTCACCCTCTGGCCCATCGCATCCCTCGGCCACGCCGCTGGCGCCGAGTCCCATAGCACCGCCGTGGGCGGCATCACGCTGCACTACACCGGCGCGGCAGTATGGCTTGGCGGCCTCGTGGTCACGGCGATCATCGCCCTCGGCGCGCCCGCCCGACGCCGTCTGCCGCTCGTCGAGCGGTACTCGCAGCTGGCGCTCGTCGCCTTCATCACGACGGGTGCGAGCGGCGTCGTCGCGTCGTGGATGAACATTGGCGCCTGGGATCGACTCTTTACGACTCCCTATGGGCAGATCACGCTCTTCAAGGTTGCGCTGCTGATCGTCCTCGGCTGGTTCGGGTTCCTGCAGCGCCGGTACTTCATTAACCGGATGGCGAAGAACGTCGAGGAGCGCAAGTCGACGCTCACACCGCTCGCATGGCTACTCGGAATCGAAATGCTCATCATGGGCGCCGTCTCGGGCGCCGCCGCGGCGCTCGGCCGCACCCCGAGCCCGCAGCCCCAGGTCACGGCCGAGGAGCTCGCCGCCCCCACGCCCGCGCAGTTGCTCTCGGGCGAGCCGCTCCCGCCGCCCTTCGAGTTCTCCCGGTTGTTTACCGAATGGCAGCTTGACCCGATCTGGACGCTCTTGTCGCTCCTCGCGCTCGCCTTTTACTTCATGGGCGTGGGCCGGCTCCGGGGGCGAGGCGACAAGTGGCCGTGGTGGCGCGTCGCCTCGTTCGTGTTCGGCCTTCTCGTGCTGCTCTACAACGTCAACGGCGCGATGATCGTCTACGGCAAGTTCCAGTTCAGCTTCCACATGACCGATCACATGATCCTCTCGATGATCATCCCGATCTTCATCGTCCTCGGCGCCCCGATGACGCTGCTGCTGCGCACGGTCAAGCCGCGCCACGACGGCTCGATGGGCGGCCGCGAATGGGTGCTGCACCTCGTGCACTCGAAGTGGGCCACGTTCTTCTCGCATCCGATCGTTGCGGGCATCAACTTCGCGCTCGCGCTGCTCGTGTTCTACTACACGCCACTCTTCCGCTGGGCCACGTACGACCACGTCGGCCACATGTGGATGATCGCCCACTTCCTCATCGTCGGGTACCTGTTCGTCGAGTCGCTCATCGGCGATGACCCGTCGCGCACCCGCGCGCCGTATCCCGCACGACTGATCTCGCTCATCCTGGTGATGACCTTCCACGCCTTCTTCGGCCTGTCGATCATGACCGGCACCGGCCTGCTCGTCGCCGAGTGGTACGGCGCGACCGGACGCACCTGGGGGCCCGAGACCGCCCTGCTCGACCAGCAGATGGGTGGCGCGGTGGCTTGGGGCATCGGCGAGTTCCCGACGGTCATCCTGGCGGTTATCGTTGGCCTGCAGTGGTCCAAGAGCGACGACAAGCGCGCGAAGCGCGAGGACCGCCGGGCACAGAAGAACGACGATGCCGAGCTCAAGGCCTACAACGAGCAGCTCAAGACCCTGGCAGAAAGGGACGCGCAGTAGTGACCGTGCACCTGACGCCAGAACAGCAGGGAGTCTTCGACGCGATCGAGGGCACCCGCGAGCATCTCTTCGTGACCGGCCGCGCCGGCACCGGAAAGTCGACGCTCCTCAACCACCTTTCGTGGCACACGACGAAGCAGCTCGTGATCTGTGCGCCTACGGGCGTCGCGGCGCTGAACGTCGGCGGCCAGACCATCCATTCGCTGTTCAAACTGCCGATCGGCATCATCGGCAACCAGCCGATCGAGCAGAACCGCGAGGTCAAGAAGCTGCTCAACACGATCGACACGCTCGTAATCGACGAGATCTCGATGGTCTCGGCCGATCTGCTGGATGCGATGGATCGTTCCCTACGACAGGCTCGCCAGCGCAAGGCGGAGCCATTTGGCGGCGTGCAGGTCGTGATGTTCGGCGACCCGTTCCAGCTCGCGCCGGTGCCGCCGAGCGATCCCGACGAGCGGGCGTGGATGCGCGACAACTACAAGTCGACCTGGTTCTTCGACGCGCACGTGTGGCGCGAGACCGAGATGCACATCCACACCCTGCGGGAGATTCACCGGCAGCACGACGACGAGTTCCGGAACCTGCTCACCGCGGTGCGCTACGGGAACGTGACCGAGGCGATGGCGACCAGGCTCAACGAGGTGGGATCGCGCACGCCCCCGACCGACGGCATCATCACCCTCGCCTCAAAGAACGCGACGGTTTCGCGTATCAACAAACGCGAGCTCGACCGGTTGCCGGGGCAATCGATGTCGGCCGCGGCCGAGATCAACGGCGACTTTGGCAACGCCCGCACGTTTCCGGCGGAGGAGGAGCTCGAGCTGAAGATCGGGGCCCAGGTGATGTTCCTGCGCAACGACACCGACAGCCGGTGGGTGAATGGTTCGGTGGGCGTCGTCACCCGCATTGACAAGACCGTGCACGTCGAGATCGACGACGAGGAGCACGAGGTCGAGCCGATCGTGTGGGAGAAGTTGAAGTATTCCTACGACGCCGAGTCGAGGGAGCTCTCGCGCGAGGTCGTGGGGGAGTTCCACCAGTTCCCGCTGCGGCTCGCGTGGGCGGTGACGATTCACAAGTCGCAGGGCAAGACCTATGACCGCGCCGTGGTCGACCTCGGCGCCCGCGCGTTCTCGCCGGGGCAGACGTACGTGGCGCTGTCGCGCATCCGCTCGCTCGAGGGCCTATACCTGACGCGGCCGCTGCAGCCGCGGGATATCTTCGTCGACCCGGATGTGATGCGCTTCATGAACGAGGTCGCGGAGGCACAGCGCGTCGCGAAGCTCGCGGTGAGATCGGTCGCTGACTAGCGCCGTAAGGCGCGGTCAGTGCGGGTGGATGAACGGGCGGACCTCCTCGATCAGCGCATCCACGTCGACCTCGACGCCGAGCACCTCGGCCCACGCACCCACGTACTCCTCGTAGTAGCGGTGCGCGTGTCCGCCCTTCGACTGGATCGAAGCCGCCATGTCGGCGGCGGTCTGCCAGAAGGTCACCCACGGCCACCAGCGCATGTGCTCGGTGACGTCGTAGCCGCGCGGCTCGGTCATCCACTCCGGCTCCTGCCAGATCAGCGGCACGTTCCACCAGACGATTGGGTCGCTCGGGTGCTGCATGAAGACGAACCGCCGCGGTCCCCAAGGTACGTAGTCGACGCCGTCGTTTGGTTCGCGAAGATCTCCCAGCCGATTCGAGAAACGAACGAGCGAGCCGTCGCCGATATAGGGCCGCACGACGCGGGAACCCTCGCCCCGACGGTCCACGAGCTCCGACCAGATCGGCGTGAACTGCGGGGTACCCGCCCAGATTGCGCCGTCGAGCCGCTCGGTCATGTCCCGGGCGTCGTCGAACACCGACAGACCGCCGAAGGCACCGAGCGATTCGCCGGAAATATATAGCTTCGGGCGCGACGCCTTAGGCATCTTCTCGAGCTCGGCGACAACCTCGCGGTAGAGCGCCTGACCGGTTTTCTGGGGCGAGTCTCGGTCGAGCAGGAGTGCGAAGGCGCTCGGCAGCACGGTGTACTGCAGCGACACCATCGCGCAGTCACCGCGGGTGAGGTACTCCATTGCGGCCATCGACCAGTCGTTGAGCCAACCGGTGCCGGTGCCGATGTAGATGCAGATGTGGCTGCGCTTGAAGCCCCCGGCGCGCTTCAGCTCGCGCACGGCTCGCTTCGCCGCGGCGTCGATCGAGACGCTCGCGCGCAGGCCGACGTACGCGCGGATCGGCTCCATCGCATCCTCGCCCGTGAATCGCGCGATGTCGGCGCCTCGCGGGCCATCGGAGACGACGGCCTTCCCGTGCCGGCCAAGCGTCCCAAAGGGTTCGTAGGATGCGCTGGATCCGGATCGCTCGGGCTGCAACGGTGGGGTGCGACCCGGCAGCGGCTTGAGATTCTTCGCGGTGGCCGAGTCCTCGATGCCCTCCAGGAGGCGCTTCCAAAGCACCGAACGGTTAAAGAAATAGAGCAGGCCGAGGGAGATGATGGTGCCGGAGAAGGGAACGGCGATCGCCGGCACGTAACGCTTCAGCAGCTGCCGGGTGCCCCAGGACTGCAGACGGAACAGCCGCACCCCGAGCAGGACACCCATCGAGGCGAGGGTGCCGGCGCTCAGACCGAGCAGCTGGATTCGTGGGGTCGGCGGCTCTTGATCCACGAGTTCCGCAATTTCCCGCTGCCGGTGCATCGAGGTGATGAGCGAGGCGCCGGTGCCGAGGACGAGTCCGCTCAACAGGAGGATCTGCCAGACTGAAGTGAACTTGGCCAGCTGGTGTCCGAGTCGGATGGGGAGAAACTTCTCCGGGACGAATCGGCGAACCGCGTCGCCGATGCCGATGCGCGCCGAGCGGGCCCCGACGCCAACCCCGTAGCCATACAGCTGGGACAGGCTGACGCTGGCCGCGGTCATCCACCATTTCCGTGGCAGGAAGCTGGGGCTGAGCGCGATCCAAGACGCAATCTGGCCGCCGACGATGCCCCACCAGTTGGGCACGAGGGGGTGGGGGCTGGCGTCGATGCCGCGGGGCGGATCGCCCGCGGGCTGCGGATTCTGGCCCTGTGGGCGGAAGAAGCGGAGTCTTGGATTGGGGGTTCGCTGCTTCCGCCTTTGCTTCCGACTCCGCCCACCAAACATGTTGTCATTATCCAGGCTCGAGTTGACACGATGTGAACGCACGCTGAGTGGCGCTTCATTCCGGTAGCGGAAGATGGGGACAGTGCGACCGCTCGTCCCAGAATTGTTCATGCAAATTCAGGGAATAAGGGGTTGCGCTCAGAGTCCAATCGAAATAAGTTGTACCTACAACCAAACTTTTGAAGGAGTTCACATGACCGCAATTCAAGGCCTCACCGCAGGCACCTGGAACATTGACCCCACCCACACCGAGGTCGGCTTTGTCGTTCGCCACATGGCGATCTCGAAGGTCCGCGGTAAGTTCGAACGGTTCGAGGGTGCGATCGTCGTCGGCGACCAGATCGAGGACAGCTCGGTGAACGCGACCGTCGAGGTCAAGTCGGTGAACACCAACCAGGAGCAGCGCGACGAGCACCTTCGCACGTCGGACTTCTTCCTCGCTGACGAGCACCCGACGATCACCTTCGCATCGAAGTCGGTGCGCGTTGACGGTTCGGACATCTACGTGCTCGGTGACTTCACGATGCGTGGCGTGACGAAGGAGATTGAGCTGCAGGTCGAGTTCGGCGGCGTGACTGTCGACGGTTACGGCAACACCAAGGCCGGTTTCGAGGCCTCGACCACGATCAACCGCAAGGACTTCGGCGTGAACTGGAACGCACCGACTGAGGCCGGTGGCCTCACGCTCGGTGACGACGTCAAGCTCCACATTGACGGTCAGGCGATGCTCGCCGCGTAGTCGCAAGTCGCTCAACTGCGAATATTTCAGGCGCCCCGATCTGCACATGCAGATCGGGGCGTTCGTGTTCGGCTGGCGGCTTGGCCTGCAAGGTTGCTCGGTCGGTTAAGTTGCTCGGTCGGTCAAGCGGAGAGCTGAGATTCGATCTGCGCCGCCGCGCGTCGAAGCGCAGACTCGCTAGCGCGGAGCTTGTCGACCCGCGCGGAGGGTACGAGTGCGGCGAGGCTCCCGATTACCGTGTCGGAGCCATCGCGCACCGCCACCGCGAGTCCGGCGACTCCCGACCGCAGGAGGTCGGACGTGAAGGCAATGCCCTGTTCCTGCGCCTCGGCAATCCGCTCGAGGAGTTCGGGATCCGGATCGCGACCGAGGAGCCTGTCGCGAGCACGCGCATCCGTCGCCGCGAGCACCGCGAGGCCGGATGCGCTCTCGCTCATCCCGCTGCGCGAGCCGACCTCGTGGCGCACGAGCATCCCGGTACCCCGGCCGTGCAGGAGCTCGAGCAGGACAACCATCGCCGAGCCGTCGACGATCTGAAACACCACGGTCTCGCCGAGCTCGCGCATGAGCGCCTCGGCTGCCGGCCGGGCGGCGCGACGTAGCTCGGGGTAGACGGCGCTCGCGAGCCTGCGCATCCTGCCGCTGAGCTGGAAGCGGCTTCCCTCGCGGCGGATGAGGTCACGCGAAAGCAGAGTTTGGAGCAGGCGGCGGACCACCGTCCGATTCATCCCAGTGATCGCCGTGAGTTCGGGCGCGGTCAGTGACCGGCCCTCGAGGGCGAGGAGGAGGTTGAGCGCCTTGTCGGCGGTCTTGGAGATCTCAGACACGCTCGCCTGCCTCAAGCGCGGTCGCGATTGTGCCGGCGGTGGCGAGCAGCGCATCCTCAAAATGCTCGAGTCGTTCGGCGCGCGAGGTCGGCACCACGATGGCGACTGCGCCGCGCAAACCGCTTGTCGTGTCGAGCACCGGCGCGCCGATTCCCGACATTTCGGGGCGGACGTGGCCGCGCGAGCGGGACACTCCGCGCTGTCGAATCGCCTTGAGCTGCAGTGACGTGTCGTCGTGGAGCGTGAGTCCAAGGGTGCCCGCGTCGAGATGGGCGAGCATCGCGAGGCTTGACGCACCTCGCGTGATGGGCTGTCGGAAACCGACTTCATATTCGATCCGCAAGGTCGACTGTGCCGCGTGCGCCCGCGCGACGACGACGGCCTCGTGGTCCTCGGGCACGGTCAGGATCACGGTCTCGCCGATGCTCGCAGCGAGTTGGTCGATAATCGGCTGCCCTACCGTGGCGAGCTCATTAGGAATGTGCCCCGCGAGGCGAACGAGGAGCGGGCTCAGTCGAAAGTTGCCTGCCGGGTCGCGGGTAACGAGCGCTCGACCGTGCAGTGTGTTGAGGATGCGCTGCATGACGCTGCGAGCGACGCCGACGGTGGTGGCGAGGTCGCTCGCAGTCTGTGCGTCCTTCGTCTCCAGCGCAAACAGCACCTGGAGTGCGTAGTCCGCGGTTTGCGAGATCTCCATGGGTGTCCCTACTTGTCACTAGTGTCCCAACGTTGGGTGCAGCGCCCGATTATCGGACTCTCCACTCTAATTCGACTGCGATCCGTACGGGTCTTGCGGCGGAGCCTGAAAGCTTGCAATCATTATGAGCGCTTGCTCAAAAAACCATTGCTTCGCGCACGAGAGTTCGATAGTCTCCAAATATCGGGTTTGAAAGCACGATAAACGGAAATCACAGCAGCGACTCAATGGAGTGTCAAATGAGTGGAAAAGTTGCCCGCCTGGGCCATGTGGGAATCGCGGTCGAAGACATCGACCGCTCAGTGGCGTTTTATACCGAGGTGCTCGGGATGCGCCTCACCGAAATGTTCCGTTACGACGAGAGCACGGTAGGACACGGCTCGGCCGTACTCGCGGGCGCGTTCGTGCGCGGCTGGGAGGACACTATCCATCACCGGCTTTCGATCTTCACGCTCCGGGATGCGAACCCCGAAAAGCCGAGTGCTCGCTCCCTCGGCCTGCACCACATTGCGTTCGAAATGGACTCGAGCGACGACCTGCTCACGCTCTACCGCCGGTTCAAGGAGCGCGAGGTGCCGATCGTCAACGCGCGTATCGGTGGCCCGGGTAATCAGCCGCGGTTCTACGGGCTCGACCCCGACGGGAACCTTCTCGAGTTCTACTACAAGATCGATCACGTCGGTTGGGACGGCATCCCGCGCCCGTACCCGGCGATCCAGGAAATCGAGCTCGAGGACTTCGACTTCGAGGCGTACGACGAACAACGAGAGAAGCAGGCCGAGGCCGAGCGTGCCCGTCGCCTGCAGACCCAGCCGAGCAGCTAGCAAAGGAGCACTCACCCATGACCAAGATCGCCCGATTCCAGCATCTCGGCGACGCGCGACTCGGCGTCGTCAGTGGCGACGATTATATTGACGTCACCAAGGCATACGCCGCGCTGCTCGCCAGCGAGGGGGAGCTGAACGCGGCTGCCATCGCGCAGGGCGAGCTTTCTCCGGACTCGCTCGCGTTCTTCCGCGGTGGTGATCGCACGCTCTCGGCGTTGCAGGATGCGGTCGCGCACGCCGAATCGCTCCCGGACGCGGATGCGCGGGAGGCGGGCATCCGCGTCTCGCAAAGCTCGACTGACACGCTCGTGCCCATTCCGAACCCGCCCAAGATCGTGTGCGTGGCCCGAAACTACGGAAAGCACGCGGAGGAAGCGGGCCTACAGATCTCGGAGATTCCCATCCTGTTCCCGCGCTTCGCGGCGACGCAGATCGCGCATGGTGAGCCAATCGTCGTGCCGAAGGTCTCGCACGAGGTGGATTGGGAGGGCGAACTCGCCGTCGTGATCGGCAAGGGCGGCAGGCACATCACCCGTGAGGATGCGTTCGAGCACGTCGCGGGCTACACGGTGTTCAACGACGTGTCGGTTCGCGACTACCAGTTCCGCGTCACCCAGTACACCGGCGGCAAGAACTTTCACGCATCCGGCCCGGTCGGTCCACACATCGCGCTCGCCGACGAGGGACTCGACCCACACAACCTGCGCATCACAACGGTCATCAACGGTGTAGTGAAGCAGGATGCATCGACGAACGAGTTCATCTTCGACATCCCGGCGCTGATCGAGCACATTTCGGAGTTCATCCAGCTCGAGCCGGGCGACATCATTCCGACCGGGACCCCCGCGGGCGTGGGGTTCAAGCGCAACCCGCCCGAGTACCTCCGCGACGGCGATGTCGTCGAGATCACCGTCGAAGGCATCGGCACGCTCCGCAATCCCGTCATCAACGAACATTCAGAGGAAACATCCGCATGACAACCACCACCGAAACTAGGCTCCCGACTCGGCCCGATGGCGTCACCGACGCGAAGCTGTTTATCGACGGCGAGTGGGTCGAAGCGGTCTCGGGCGAGCGCACCCCGGTGATCGACCCATCCCGCGAGAGCCAGATCTCCTCGATCGCGCTCGCGGGCCCCGAGGACGTCGCCCGCGCCGTCGCAGCGGCTCGGCGCGAGGTGGATGAGGGCGCCTGGTCGCGCGTTTCGGGCGCGGACCGCGGTCGGATGCTCTGGCGCCTCGCCGACCTGATCGAGGAGCACCGCGAGGAGCTCGCGGCCCTCGAGTCGGTCGACATCGGCCGCCCGATTGGCGAGCCATTCTTCGGTGAGATTCCGCTCGCATCCGAGGTCTTCCGCTATTTCGCGGGCTACGCCGACAAGATTCACGGCACGACGTTCGACCTGCCTGATCTCGGCGGCAAGTCGCGGCGCACGTACACGCTCCGCCAACCGCTCGGCGTCGTCGGCGCGATCACCCCGTGGAATGCGCCGACCATGATCACCGCGTGGAAGCTCGCGCCGGCGCTCGCGGCAGGCAACACCATCGTGCTGAAGTCGGCACAGGAGGCGTCGCTCAGCACGGTGCGCCTCGTGCAGCTCATCGAGGAGGCGGGATTCCCAGCGGGCACCGTCAACCTCGTCACGGGGCGCGGCTCGGTCGCCGGCGAGGCACTTGTCACCGCGCCTGGCGTTGACAAGATTTCGTTCACGGGCAGCCCAGAGGTCGGCCGCGGCATCGCCGCGAAAGCCTCGGGGGCGCTCAAGAAGATCGTGCTGGAGCTCGGCGGCAAGTCGCCGCAGATTATTCGGGCGGATGCGGATCTCGACGAGATCATCTCGACCGTCGGCACGGGAGTCTTTGCGAACCAGGGCCAGACCTGCGCATCCGGCAGCCGCATCTTCGTGCAGCGGGATGTGCTCGACGCGCTCGTCGATCGGCTCGCGGCCCACGCCGACTCGATTCGAGTGGGTGACCCCTTCGACGAGGCGACGCAGATGGGCACGCTCATCAACGAGCGCCAGCTCAAGAGCGTCTCGGCGCTCGTCGAGCAGGGGCGCGAGTATGGCGTCGACGTCGTTACCGGCGGCGAGCGACTCGGCGACCGCGGCTACTTCTTCAAGCCGACGGTTCTCGTTTCGGACAACGACAGCCCCGTCGCGCGCCAGGAGATCTTCGGCCCGGTCGGCACCGTCATCCCGT
The DNA here is from genome assembly GCF_003010915.2 of Gulosibacter molinativorax. Taxonomy (NCBI): domain Bacteria; kingdom Bacillati; phylum Actinomycetota; class Actinomycetes; order Micrococcales; family Microbacteriaceae; genus Gulosibacter; species Gulosibacter molinativorax. The sequence goes on from NZ_CP028426.1 coordinate 2,681,876, forward strand.
TCGACACCGACGAGGAGGCGCTGCGCCTCGCAAACGACACCGAGTACGGCCTCACGAGCGTGCTCTGGACCAACGACAGCAGTGCGATCAACCGCTTTACCAAGGGCCTGAAGGCAGGGTCGGTCTGGGTCAACGCGTGGGGCCCGCCCCACCCGGCGACGCCGTGGCTCGGGGTGAAGACCTCGGGCATCGGTGAGGAGCTCGGCACCTCCGGCCTCCTCGCGGAGACGGTGGAGAAGGTCGTCAATGTCGTCGGCTAGCCCGAACCTCAAGCAGATTCTGTCGGAGGTGTGGAATGCGATGGAGCGGGATCGATACCAGTCGATCCTCTCCGAGCACTTCACCGAAGATTACGTCAGCCACGGCGGCAGCGGCACGGTCGATCTCGAGGGATTCATCGGCCTCCTCCGGGAGTTTCAGGAGGGCTTTCCCGACCTTGAAACCGGGATGCTTGATCTCATCGAAGAGGGCGATCGCGTCGCCTATCGGTGGGTCACGGAAGGCACCCACCTCGGGACCTTCCTTGGCGCGCTGCCAACCGGGCGGCGCATCCGGGCCGAGGGCATCATCATCACGCGGTTCGAGGGCGACAAGATCGCGGAGGACTGGTCGTCCTGGAACGAAGTGACCGTGCTGCATGATCTCGGCATCCTGCCGATCGATCGCGGCTGAAGGAAAGAACGACATGACTCAGGATGAGACTGGGCTGCTGCGTAGATTTCGGACAGCGTTTTGATGGATTTTCTTACGCTGCTAGTGCCAGCTGTCGGTAACTGTAATGGACATCGTTGGGGTACTGGTAACCCAACGCGGAGTGGCGACGGCGACTGTTGTAGAACCCCTCGATGTAGTTGATCACATCACGTCGCGCCTGCTGTTTCGTCGCGTACACGGTGCGGTACACGCGCTCGTTCTTCAACGCCGAAAAGAACGATTCCGCCATGGCGTTGTCCCAACACACGCCAGTTCGTCCCATCGAAGACCGCATCCCCAGCCGGGCCACCAGCGCCCGATAGTCCGCGGAGGTATAAACACTTCCGCGGTCCGAATGAAAAATCGCGCCTGGCTCAATCTGGGTGGTCGCTACCGCATTCCGGAGCGCGTCCTCGACCAACTCGGTACGCATGTGATCAGCGATCGACCAGCCCACAACTTTCTTCGAATAGCAGTCAATCACGGTCGCCAAATAGATGAACCCCTGCCACGAGGGAATGTAAGTAATATCGCCCACGAATTTGCGGCCAGGCCGGTCAGCGGTGAACGCCCGCTGCACGAGGTCTGGCATGCCCTCGGCGGCCTCTCGATCCGCCAGCGTCGTCGTTCGGAACGGGCGCGGTTGACAGGCCACCAGGCCCTCGTCACGCATGATCTGTCGCACCAGCTCTGGCGAGCACTCCGTCCCCTCCGCGGTCAGATCAGCGTGAATCCGCCGGTACCCGTAGGTCTGGTCCGATGCGTCGAAGAAGTACCGGATCCGGGAGGTCAGCGCCGCCCTGCGGGTCGCGGTCGCCGATAACGGGCGGCCGCGCCAGTGATAGAACCCGGAACGAGAAACTGCCAGCCACACGCACATCCGCGCGATCGATGGCGCGCCTGGCTCGCGGGCATAGGAGTCAATAAACTCATACTTCGCCACTATCGTGGCTCCCTCGCGAAGTACGCTGCTGCTTTTTTTAGGAACGCGGCCTCGGTGCGCAGTTCCCGGTTCTCGCGTTCGAGTTCTCGTAACCGGGCTCGTTCATCGAGAGTCAAATCGCCCTCCGGTTCTCCGGTGGCGTGCTCGGCCCGGTACTTCTTGAGCCAGCCGCGGAGGGTTTCGGCGCCGACACCGTATTCCTCGGCTACCGTCTTGACGGCCTTCGAGGTGGTGATCACCTCGCGGCATAACTCGTCCTTGAATTCCTGACTGAATCGTCGTCGTGTTGCAGACATTCTGCGGATTCCTCATTTCAGTGTTCCCCCGAAATGCTACGGGGCTCACTGTCCGAAATCTCCACAGCACTCCAGACTCCGAAGGTAGCGAACCCCGAGGTAGCGAACCCCACGGTAGCGGGCCCCACGGTAGCTGGCCCAGGAGCAGCGGTCGAGGAACCCACCCTCGGCCAGCGGCTGCGCGCTGTCCACAAGCGCTACCCGACCGGCGTCACGATCGTGACGGTGCTGGGGTCGGACGGTCAACCGCGCGGGCTCGCGGTGAACGCGTTCGCGTCGATCTCGTACGATCCACCGCTCATCATGGTCGCGATCAACGCCACCTCGTCCACGTACCCGTGGCTGTTCAGCGCCGACCATCTCGCGATTAACGTCATCGCGGAGGATCAGATGCCGATCGTGCGGGCGTTCGCGAAGAAGGGCGGCGACAAGTTCGCGGGGCTCGACTGGCAAGAGGGGGTAACCGGCAGCCCGATCCTGGCGGGCGTGACCGGCCACTTCGAGCTTGCGATCAAATACAAGATGCCCGCGTACACGCACACGATCTTCATCGGTGAGGTCGTCGCGGCCGAGGCGGGGGAGACGCCCGCGCTCATCTATCGCGGGGCGGAGTTCTTCTTGGGCAGCGACCTGACGCCCGTGGAAGAGTGAGACGGCCCGCGCATCCTGACCTGCGCATCCTGACCTACGCATCCTGACCCGCCGCATCCTCACCGGTGCACCCCGGCCACCGCGCCAGACCCGAGAGGTCCCGTAAGATTCGCAAGAATCCTGCGGGACCTCTCGCGCTTCCCATAGAATCAGCGGGTTGCCGAAATCGTATACGACGGCGTGATTCGAGGAGTGGCCTATGTCTGATGCCAAAGAAGCCCCGCGGGGTTTGTCGCTGACGCTGCGCTACCTCACTTTCCTCGTCGGCCTCTTCGTGATGTCGATCGGCATTGCGCTCTCGGTGTACGCGCTGATCGGGACCACTCCGATCAGCGCGATTCCGCTCGTGATGAGTTACGCGACGCCCCTGAGCCTCGGCTTTTATACCGTCGCGATCAACGTCGTGCTGTTTTTCGTGCAGATCCTCATCTTGCGGCGAAAGTTCGAGCTCATCCAGATCTTGCAGATCCCGGCCGCGTTCGCGTTCGGTGCGCTGTGTGACCTCTCGGTGTGGCTGCTTCGCGGCCTGGATGGTGTGGCCGAGGGCAACTATCTGATTCAAGTCGCGCTCTCAGTCGCGGGATCGGTCGTGCTCGGCGTCGGGGTTTGGCTGCAGGTCACGCCGCGGGTGCTCACCCTCGCTGGCGACGGCACCGCGGTAGCGATTGCACGCGTCACGAAGCGGCCGTTCAGCTCGGTCAAGATCCTGTTTGATTCGTCGCTCGTGGTCATCGCGGTCATCCTGTCGCTCATCTTCTTCATGGAACTTCGCGGTGTCCGCGAGGGCACGATCCTCGCCGCGTGGCTCGTCGGCTACGTCGTGCGCCTGCTGCACCGCTTCGTGACGTGGCCCGCGATCCTCTCGCGGCCGGGCGTTCAGGACAGCTAGGTCATGGCGGCGCGCATGCGGAAAGAAGGGGCCGCCGTCGTCGGCTCCGGCCCCAACGGCCTCGCGGCCGCGGTCACCCTCGCTCGCGCCGGCATCCCCGTCACGGTTTTCGAGGCCGCCGAGACCATTGGCGGGGGCACACGCACCGGTGAGGTCGTGATGCCCGGGGTCGTGCACGACATCTGCTCCGCGATCCATCCGATGGCGCTCGCCTCCGAGTTCTTCCAGCGTTTTGAGCTGACCAAGCGCGTCGAGTTCGTCGTCCCCGAGGCCTCGTACGCGCATCCACTCGATGGGGGACCCGCCGCCGTCGCCTACCGCGACCTGGATCGCACGATCGGGGAACTCGGCCGCGACGGCGAGGCGTATCGCCGCCTGTTCGCGCCGATGCTCGCGCGACTCGAGGGCGTGCTCGACTTCGGGCTCGGCGGCAGCATGCTGCGGTGGCCGAAGTCGTTACCCGCGGCAATCGCGATGGGGCTGCGCACCCTCGAGCAGGGTTCGCCGCTGTGGAACGCCCGGTTTCGCGAGGATGCGGCGCCCGCGTTGATTTCCGGGGTCGCGGCGCACAGTATCGGCACGATGCCGGCGCTGTCGACGGCCGCGGTCGGGCTCGTGCTCTCGGTCACGGGGCACGCGGGCGGATGGCCGGTGCCAGTTGGCGGGTCGCAGGCGATTTCGCGGGCGCTCGCGGATGACCTCCTCGCGCACGGCGGGCGGATCGAGACGGGCACGCGCATCCGCGATATCGGCGAGCTCGATAGCTTCAGCGTCAAGGTGTTCGATACCTCTGCGCGCGATCTCGGTCGCATTGCCGCGCGCGAGCTGCCCGATGCGTACCTTCGAGAGCTGCGAAGGTTCCGACCCGGCAACTCGGCGGCAAAAGTCGATCTCGTGCTGGACGGCCCGATTCCGTGGGCGGATGCGCGCATCGCCCAGACCCCGACGGTTCACCTTGGCGGTACGCGGTCCGAGATCGCTTTCGCCGAGGGCGAGGTGAACCGCGGCCGGCATCCCGATCGTCCCTACGTCTTGCTCGCGCAGCCGACCGAGTTTGATCCGGCGCGGAACCCGGCGGGGCTCAACGCGGTCTGGAGCTACACGCACGTGCCGAATGGCTCGACATTTGACGTATCCGAACGCGTGATCGCGCAGATCGAGCGTTTCGCACCCGGCGTGAGGGACCGCATCCTGGACTGCCGAGTGACGACCGCGGCTGAACTGGGGGAGTACAACCCGAATTACTTCGGCGGCGACATCAGCGCGGGCGGCGTGCAGCTGCGGCAGCTGATCGCGCGGCCGTCGCTGTCTGCGCATCCCTGGCAGACTCCGGGCCGAGGGATCTATCTCGCGTCCTCTTCGACGCCTCCCGGACCGGGGGTACACGGACTCGCCGGATGGCACGCGGCACGACTGGTTCTGTCGAAAGAATTTAGCAAATCGTTACCTGACCTTTCGGTGTCCCCAGAATGAGTCACAACCGGTGTTGAGCTGCGGAGTTGGCACAAACGATTGACTGGTTTGTCGCAAACAAGAAACACAACGGGATTCTGGCTGGGATCCAAAAGTTTACCAACTCCCAAAATTGGGGCAATTTCCGCCGCGGCCGCTGGTTAGAGGTCTCGATCTCATAAAGACTTTGTCTCGGACGCGTCACTTATCAGGGGTTTTTTACTTAATTGTCAGGAAGCAGTGAGGGAGAGATCCCGTACCTGCTTCCTTACTCCTGGTTGAGGCAAGCGTTCACGCTACGTGGACGCGTCGGCCAACGCCCCCACGTGCGTGGACGAAGTCCGCACACGCTGGTTTTGGCCAAAACCTAGGGGGAATATATGGAACGTCCGGTGAGATCCCGGAAGCGATTCCGGAAGTGGGCAGGGCCAGGCGTCGCAGCCGTCGCCGCTTCCGCGCTAATCGCCGCGCCGCTATCGGGGGCGCTTGCTGCAGAAGATACCGACTATGCCGAAGCAAACGCGCAGGTTCTGACGAGCTCGCTGCTGTCCGCGCTGCAGCTCGCCGACCTCGGCTATAGCGAACACGGGTATCCGACAGACTCGGCGACTCCGTCCGCGCAGGGGGCACTCGATCTTGGGGTGCTCAACGACAGCATTCAGTTGAACCTGGGTGGCATCTCGGTACCACTCATCAGCGATACCGCCAACGGCGGGCTGCTCTACCTCGGTGAACTCGGCACGATGACGAGCTTTAGCCAGGCGTCGAGCTCAACGCAGAGCACGGCGAGCGCCGGCGTGCTGTCCGACGGCGGCGCACTTGCCGTGACGCCCGGTTCGGGCGTCGGCACGGACCCCGCGCACATCGACCTCGTCTCGCTCGCCGACCAGTTGGGCGTCGCAGGTTTGACCGACGCCGTCCTCGACGAAGCACGAGTCGAGATCGGTGCCCTTGGATCGACGGCCACGGCGAGCAACGGGACGATCGATTCGTCGTACGGGATTGCCGGAGTGGAACTGAACCTGCACAGCGACCTGGTTGCGGGGCTCGCGAGCACGCTCGGCGACACGATCACGACTGCGACGCAGACGCTTGACGACACGGTGTCCTCGAGCGGGGCAGTGAACACGCTGCTGTCGGGCGTCGGCGACACGCTGGACGCCATTCCGCTGATCTCCGTTACCTCGGGACCGACCATCGCGATCAACGGCATCGACACGGTCGGTGACCAGGTGACGCAGTACCTGATCGACAACCCGGTGCTGTCGAACGCCACCGGGACGATCGAGGTCAACCTCGGCACCGGCACGATCAGCGTAGACCTGCTCGGCTTCGTCGCGGACGAACTCGGACTGCCAGTCAACGAGTTGCCCGCGAACACGGACCTCCTCACCGCCGACGTGCTGAACTCGGTCCTCGCCGAAGTCGACGTTCTGTTTGACGAACTGACCACCCAACTTGGGACTGTCATCGTTGACGCGCTGAACAGCCTCGAGGTGGTCATTGACGCGCAGGTCGCGCTCGGTGGTAGTGCGATCACTCCGCCGCTCGCAACCGGCGGTGTCACGGCGACGGGCACGCTCGGAGCGCTCTTGGGCGTTAGCGGGCAGAATTTCACGGTGGCGACGACGCTGGACCTGCTCGGTTTGATCAACATCGGCGACCTCCTCAACCCCGTCACCGACTTCCTCGTTTCGGCGATCGCCGGGACCACAGGTGCGCTCCTCGGCGACGTCATCGATGGCGCGGTCGACGGCGTGGTTTCGGCTGCCACTGGCACCGTTGCTGACGTGCTTACGGTCCTCAACCCGGTCCTCACCGAGGTCGTTGGCGGTATCGCGAACATCCGCATCAACTCGCAGCCGACGCTCCCCGCGGATGTTGCCGAGGGTGAGTTCTTCACTGTCAGCGCGCTCAGCGTTGACGTGCTTCGTGGCGACCTCGCCTCAGTCGACCTCGCGACCTCAAGTATTCGCGCACTTGCCCAAGAGGCCGCGCCGGTCGTGATTGACTCGCCGACCGCGGGTGAAGAGCTGCCCGAAGGCGCACTGCCGGTCTCGGGTACGGCGGAGCCTGGTGCTGCGGTGACCGTGACCCTGGTCGATGGCGTCGTAGAGACGACCACTGCGGATGCGTCGGGTAACTGGTCGGTTGAGTTCGCGGATGTTGCCGTGGGTGACTACACGATCTCGGCGACCGACGGTGCGACGACGGACACGGTTTCGATCTCGGTTGCGGCGCCTGCTGCGGCCGTTGTGATTGTGTCGCCGACTGAGGGTGCTTCGGTACCGGAAGGTGCGCTCCCCGTTTCGGGTACTGCGGAGCCTGGTGCCTCGGTCACTGTGACCCTGGCGGCTGGTGTGACGCAGGCGACGACCGCGGATGCCGAGGGCAACTGGTCAGTTGAATTCGCCAATGCTGCTGCCGGTGACTACACGATTACCGCAACCGATGGCGTAACGACTGACTCCGTCACGATTACAGTTACTGCGGATGCGACCGCCACTGCGACTGCGGACGCCTCGGCTACGGCATCAGTGGATGCGGATGCAAACGTGAATGCTTCGGCTTCGGCCTCGGCGTCGGCGAACGCGGATGACAACAGCAATGCCTCGGCGCAGGTGGCAGCGCAGGCTGCTGCGCTCGCGGATGCGACGTCGACGGCCTCGGCTGCGGCGACCGCGGATGCGACTGCTGCTGCTTCGTCGGCTGCGACGGCTGATTCCTCGAGCACTGCGACGGCGGATGTAACCACGGATGCGAATGCTTCCTCGGTTGCGGCGGCTCAGGCTGCTGCGATGGCGGATGCAACGTCGACGTCGGCGGCAGACGCTACCGCGGCTGCCGAAGGTAACGCTGCGGCGGCGGCTTCGGTCGCCGCGAACGCCGACTCCTCGAACGACGCTTCGGCAACTGCCGCGGCGGACGCCAACGCGAGCGCGTCGGCCGACCCGGTAGCGGCGTCAGTAGTCATTGTGTCGCCGACTGAGGGTGCTTCGGTACCAGAGGGTGTCCTGCCGGTTTCAGGAACTGCTGAGCCTGGCGCTTCGGTCACCGTGACCCTGGCCGAAGGTGTCGCGCAGACCACGACGGCGGATGCAGAGGGCAACTGGGCAGTTGAATTCGCCAATGCTGCTGCCGGTGACTACACGATCACCGCAACTGACGGCGTAACGACTGACTCGGTGACGATAACGGTTGCTGCTGATGCGACCGCTACGGCGACTGCTGATGCGACCGCGACCGCGGCTGCCGACGCAACAGCAACTGCCGACGCTTCGGTGGACGCTGCTACCTCGGTGGATGCGGATGTGAATGTAAACGCTTCGGCTTCGGCCTCAGCGTCGGCAAACGCGGATGACAACAGCAATGCCTCGGCGCAGGTGGCAGCGCAGGCTGCTGCGCTCGCGGATGCGACGTCGACGGCCTCGGCTGCGGCGACCGCGGATGCGACTGCTGCTGCTTCGTCGGCTGCGACGGCTGATTCCTCGAGCACTGCGACGGCGGATGTAACCACGGATGCGAATGCTTCCTCGGTTGCGGCGGCTCAGGCTGCTGCGATGGCGGATGCAACGTCGACGTCGGCGGCAGACGCTACCGCGGCTGCCGAAGGTAACGCTGCGGCGGCGGCTTCGGTCGCGGCGAACGCCGACTCCTCGAATGACGCCTCTGTGACGGCGGCAGCAGACGCAGACGCGTCGGCAACCGCTGACGCTACGGCCACAGCAACTGCGACCGCAGACGCTGCGGTCGATGCCGACGCCACTGCCGCGGCTGATGCGGTGACCGCTGCGGTTGTCATTGTGTCGCCAGCTGATGGCGAAACAGTGCCCGCGGGTGTTGTTCCGATTTCGGGTACGGCTGAGCCTGGTGCTGTTATCACGGTGACGCTTGCCGACGGTGTTGTGGAAACCGCGACGACGGATGCTGCAGGCAACTGGTCGGTTGAGTTCGCGGATGTCGCCGCGGGTGATTTCACGATCACCGCGACGGACGGTGTGACGACTGACTCGGTTTCGTTCACCGTTTCTGCGGATGCAACCGCGACTGCTGATGCAGCCGCTGCTACCGATGCAACCGCGACTGCTGACGCAGCGGCTGCGGCTACGGCTGACGCAACGTCGACCGCAATCGCGGATGCCTCGGTTGACGCAGCGGCTGCGGTAGACGCCGCGGCCACGGCTGACGCAAACGTCAACGCGTCGGCTTCCGCATCGGCCTCGGCGAATGCAGACGACAGCAGCAATGCATCGGCACAGGCCGCTGCGCAGGCTGCAGCCCTGGCGGATGCAACGTCGACGGCTTCGGCCGTCGCGGACGCGGACGCGACCGCGGCAGCATCGTCGGCAGCGATGGCTGATTCCTCGAGCGACGCCACCGCTGACGTTTCTTCCGACGCAAATGCGTCGGCGGTTGCCGAAGCGCAGTCTGCGGCAACGGCAGATGCCGACTCGACGTCGGCTGCGGATGCGTCCGCAGCTGCAGATGGGACAGCGGCGGCTGCGGCCTCGGCCGCGGCGAGCGCTGACGCATCGGACGATGCATCGGCAACCGCAGCGGCTGACGCAGCGGCGAGCGCGACGGCTGACGTGAATGCGTCAGGCGAAGAGCATTCGGCTGCCGACAGCGATGCAGCAGGTCAAGCAACGGACGCAGACGCAGCAGGCCAAGCAGCGGACGCAGACGCGGCAGCCGAAGCGGCTGATGCTGACGCCCAGGCAACGGACGCAGCCGACTCGGCCGACGCGGCCAGCGCATCCAGTGCAGCCAGCGCATCCAGCGCAGCCAGCTCGGCCACGGCATCCGCAGCCGGATCGAACGAAGCGAGCGCGAGCGCGAACCAGAATGGTTCGACGAACGCGACCGGCTCGAGCGATGACGGCCTCGCGCAGACCGGTGCTGACCTGCCGATCGTCGCGATGACGATCGCGGGCATGCTCATGCTCATCGGCACGGCCGCCGTGCTGATGACGAAGCGAGGCGGAGTGACGCGCCGGAATGGCTAATCACGTCTGCTAGACAGAGCGGGCAGCACACGAAGGTGTGCTGCCCGCTCCGTTCTTGTATCAACCCATCCCCGACTCCCGTCGGGACTTTGAAAGCATCCCATGGACAAAGAGAAAAAGAAGCGCTCACACCTCGTGCGAGGAGTCCTCGTCGCACTGAGCCTCGTGACGGCATGGCACATCTTCGCGTCGTTCCTCTGGATCGCGCCGAGCTCCCCGCTGCGCGAGATCCCGACGCAAAAGGTGCTGTCGAGCTACATGATCCCGTTCTTCGGGCAGTCCTGGAGCGTGTTCGCCCCGGAACCCATCAACGGGAGCTACACGCTGAAGGTGCGCGCCGTCGTCGACGACGGCAGCGGCCCGGTCGAGACCGAGTGGGTGGATGCGACCGCGGTCGAGTATTCGATGATTCAGAACAATCTTTTCCCGCCGCGTGCCGGCATCCAGGCTGGTGAGGTTGCGAGCCAACACAAGGCCGAGTTTGACGGGCTCACTGCGGACCACCAGGTCATCGCGGGGCTCAACTACTTCGAGGGTGACTGGGAGGCGCGCCTCGAGGAGAAGATGAGCAGCTACGGGGATGCGGCGCTCGTCGAGGAGTACATGGTCACGGAACACATGGCCACCGCATACGCGACGCAGGTCGCTCGGGCGGTGTGGGGCGAGGACGTCCAGCGCGTGCAATACGAGATCAGTCGGCAGAACGTGATTCCGTTCGCCGATCACCACGACCCCGAGGCGCAGCAGCCTCCGGTGCAGATCATCGCCACGGGCTGGCGCGGGTTGATCGTCAATCCCGGGCAGTCCGACGAGGCATTCGCCGACGTCTTCCTTCGCGTCTATGAGGGGATGCAGTAATGGCTACGCAGACTAACTTCGGCACGCACGTCAAGCGCTTCTTCGTCGCCCTTGGTTCCTTGCTCGGCGGCGGGATCGCCTCGCTATTCCGCGGCGCCGGCCGGCTCATCAGCACCGGCTACACGATCGCCGAAAACTGGCTGATCGACACGAAGAAGGCGACGTACGGGCTCGCCATCACGCGCATCCTGCTCGGCCTCTCGGCCGTGGGACTGCTCGTGTCGAACTGGCGCACGCGCCTGTACTCGTTCGGCAGCGGTTCGCTCTGGAACGGCGAGGGGCTCGAGGCGAAGAGCGACTTCCCCCAGATTTGGCTCTTCAGCGCGTTCCACCGCGCGATGCCGAACGACCTCGCCTACACCGCGTTGTACCTGCTGCTGCTCGCGCTCGCAATAGCCTTCACGCTCGGCTGGCGCACGCGGATCGTGCATCCGATTTTCCTCGTGCTGTGGATCAGCTTCATCGAAGCGAACGACATGCTCGGCGATCAGGGCGACAACATGTATCGCATCGCGCTGTTCTTCATGCTGTTCGCGAACTGCGGGATGCGCTGGTCGCTGGATGCGCGGCGGCGCGAGAAGAAGTTTGGGCCGACAACGAACGAGAGCCCAACGACGCAGTGGGGGCAGGTTCAGAACATCGCGCACAACCTCGTGCTCGTGATCCTGACCGCACAGGTGTCGTTCGTGTACATCTCGGGAGCGCTGTATAAGGCGGGTGGCGACCCCTGGTCGGGCGGCTACGCCGTGTACAACCCGCTCATGACCGACCGGTTTGGCACGTGGCCGTGGCTCAGCGAGATCGCCACCGCGTGGGGCCCGCTCGTAACGATTGCGACGTGGGGCTCGATCATCATGCAGCTCGCATTCCCGTTCATGCTCCTCACGCGACCCACTCGCGTCATCGGGCTGGCGAGCATCCTTACCTTCCACATTGCGATTGCGGTGCTCATGGGGCTGCCGTGGTTCTCGCTCGCGATGATCGCGATCGACTCGATCTTCGTGACCGACCGCACCTGGCAAAATATGGCGACTGGTCTGCGGCAGCGGGTGCGCGCATCCGCCGAGGAGGCCCGCGAGAAGGTGCCGGCGTAGGGGTGAAACCCCGCCGTGGCAGGTCCGCAATCGGCCAAGATTTTGCGGGTTGCGGACCAGGCACCGCAAATACTCGTTCGCTGGTGGCCGAACAACTTGTGGTTGCATCACAACGAACGTCGATAAAGTGAGCGGACGATGACAACCGAAATTTCCCTGTCCAGTCCTCCGCGCGTGGCTACGGCTCCCGTTGGAAACGCCACACTCAGGCACGCGAATGTCTCGCTACTGGGGATCGCCGAAGCGATTGCACCTGTCGAAGTTGCCTCGTCGCACTTCGATGAGCAGCTGCGCGGTGTGCTCAAGGAACTCGGTCTACCTCGAAGGTTGTTGGAGCGTGTCGCTGGCGTTGAGACGAGGCGCAACTGGGAGAACCCAAAGGACTACATCGCGGGCGCGGCGGAAGCTGGCCGAAAAGCAATGGCGCAGGCTGGCGTGACGGGAGAGCAGATCGGCCTGCTCATCAACAGTTCGGTATCGCGAGAGGAGCTCGGGAACGTCGGGCCCGCATCCCTGCCCATCACGCTCGCGCGTGAGGCGCGCGAGATGCAGCGCGGGGACCGCATCCTCTGCATGGGCGTCGGTTCAGGGCTCAACACGGCGATGCTGGAAATCACCTGGTGAGGCTTCCCGCAAAGCCGGCCAGTACACCCGGCAACCTCCCCGAGTGGGACGAGCAGTGGTCTCGGCTCGTCACCGTCGACACGGTGGACGGTGCCCGCACGTTCCACGTGCTGGACACCCTCGAGGCGCTCCGCGCGCAGGGCCGGGAGCCGAGCGGCACGATTCTCGCGCTGCACGGGAACCCCACGTGGTCGTATCTCTGGCGAGGGCTCGCGACGGCTTCACTTGCGGATGGTGCGCTGACGGATGCGTCGGGCCGCGTGTGGCGGGTCATCGCGCCGGATCAGCTCGAGATGGGCCATTCCGAGCGACTTCCGCACGACGCGCTGCCGACCACCGATGGGCCTGGCTACCGTCGCATCGCCGAGCGGGTGAGCGACTTCGACGCGGTGGTCCAGTCGCTCCTCGCCGAGACGGCGGATGCGGCTGGCGAGCAGGCGCATCCGGTCGTCACGATCGGGCATGACTGGGGCGGCATCATTTCGCTCACGTGGGCTGCGCGGCACCAAGACACGGTGGATGCGGTCATCAGCCTGAACACCGGCGTGCACCAGCCCGAGGGCAAGCCGCTGCCAGCACCGCTGCGTGCGGCGCTGAGCGGACCCGTCTTGCCCGCATCCACGGTGCTCACGGATGCATTCCTGCGCGTCACGCTGTCGCTTGGGCAGGGGCCAATCGCGCCAGAGATTCGCGACGCTTTCCGCTCGCCCTATCGGAAGGCGGAAGACCGCAGCGGAATCGGCGCATTCGTGGCCGATATTCCGGCCGACGAGGCGCATCCGTCGTTCGGCGAGCTGCAGCAGCTCGCCGAAGATGTCGCCACGATCCGAACCCCGGCGCTGCTCGTGTGGGGCCCGAAGGATCCGGTGTTCGTCGAGTACTTCCTGCGCGACCTCCGCGGGCGGCTGCCGCAGGCGGATTTGCACCGGGTCGAGACGGCCTCGCATCTCGTGAGTGAGGATGCGGATGTGGTCGGCATTGTCTTTCGCTGGCTGCGGGACCAGTTCCCGGTGGCTGCGGACGAGGCTGGGCTTGCGGACGAGGCTGGGCTTGCGGAAGAGCCTGCACCCGGGGATGACGCCGCGGCGCCGATGCTCTTCGACGCGCTCGACAAGCGCCGAGCGGAACGCTCGATCGCGAGTGTCGACATGACGCAGGATCCGCCGCAGCAGGTGTCGTGGGTGCAGCTTTCGCGCGTGATCGACGGGATCGCGCGGGGATTGCAGCGGCTCGGCCTCGAGAAGGGGGATCGCGTCTCGATTCTCGTCACGCCGGGCAATAACCTCACGGCGGTGCTCTACGGCGTGCTCAAGGCGGGCGGCGTCGCCGTCGTCGCCGATAGCGGGCTCGGCATCGAGGGCATGTCGCGGGCGATCCGGGCCGCCGATCCGAAATGGATCATGGGGTTGAAACCGGGGCTCACCCTCGCCCGAGCCAAGAACTGTCCGGGTCGGCGCATCGGGGTCGGTCGCTTCGACCGGCTCGAGCGGGCCGCCCTTCGGGTCGAGAGGACGGTCAACGACCTCGTGCGGAGCGCCGGGAGCGAGCCGATTCGACTCCCCGGGCCGAGCGATGACGCGGTCATCCTGTTTACGTCGGGATCGACGGTCCGGCGAAGGGCGTTCGATACACGCACGCGCGCATCGGCGCGCTCGCGGAAACGCTGCGCGAAGAATTCAAGGTGCACTCGAGCACCGGCTGGGCGGCCGGTTTCGCGCCGTTCGCGCTGCTCGGGCCGGGTCTCGGCATCAGCAGCGTGACGCCGAAGATGGACGTGGCCAAGCCCCGGACGCTGACGGCCGCCGCGCTCGCGGATGCCGTCATCGCCGGGAAATCCACCATGGTGTTCGCATCCCCGGCGGCCTATCGCAACGTCAGCGCTACCGCGAGCGACCTCACCCCCGAGCAACGCGCATCCTTCGCCGACATCGAGCTCGTGCTCTCGGCGGGAGCGCCCGTGCCGCTGCAACTCCTGGATGAGCTGGCCGAACTGTTCCCGAACGCGGTGATCCGCACGCCCTACGGCATGACCGAGGGCCTCATGCTCACCGACATCGATCGCGACGGGATCGCCGCGGCGGAGGCCCAATCGCGCGATCACGGCGTGTGCGTGGGCGCCCCGATCTCGCGAGTGCGAGTGGCACTCGCACCGCTCGACGCGGTCGGGACCCCGACCGACGAACTGCTGACCGGTGACGCCGCGACGGACATCCTGGGCGAGTTCGTCATCTCGGCGCCGCACTCCAAGGCAAGCTACGACGCGCTCTGGGGCACCGACTCCGCGTCGAAGCGCGACACGCTCGACGGCCTGCTCTGGCACCGAACCAACGACATCGGACACTTCGACCCTGAGGGCAGGATGTGGCTCGAGGGCCGCGTGCAGCACGTAATCAGCACTCCGGATGGTCCGGTTGGGCCGGGCGGCCTCGAAGCCGTCGTGGACAAGGTGCCGAGCGTGCACCGCTCCGCCGTGGTCGGGGTCGGCCCCGAAGGCGTACAGGCGGTCGTGGTCGTCATCGAACCGGAAGCGGGGTCGGGCCTCAAGGCCGGACTCGCGCCGCTCGAGGTGGCCGATGCCGTTCGCGCCGCGGTCGCCGAGTACTTCCCGCAGGACGTCGCGGCCGTCCTCGTCACGACGACGTTCCCCACCGACATCCGCCACAACTCGAAAATTGACCGCACGCGACTCGCGCGCTGGGCGGACTCGGTGCTGTGCGGCGAGCGAGTCGGCACGCCCTGACGCCGGTCGAATCACCGCTTCGCGAAGGAGATTTCTTGAACATTCTGGTCACCGGCGCATCCGGACTGCTCGGCTCGTCGGTCGCGCGTGCCCTTCGGGATGAGGGGCACCGCGTCACGACGCTGCAGCGCCGGGCGTCGGGAGTGGCGGGCGTCCGGGATGTTCGGGGTAGCGTCACCGACGCCGCGGCGGTCGCCGAGGCGATGGCCGGGCAGACCGGGGTGATTCACCTCGCGGCGCAGGTCTCGATGGCAGGGGACGCGAGCGGCTTCGAGCGGGTCAATATCGGCGGCACGCGAAACGTGCTCGCGGCGGCCCAGGATGCGGGAGTCTCGCGATTCGTGCACATTTCTTCGCCGTCCGTTGCGAACGCGGGCGACTCGCTGGTCGGCGTGCCCGCGGGGCCTGCCAACCCGGAAGCCGCGCGCGGCGAGTATGCGCGAACCAAGGGCCACGGCGAGCTGCTGGCGCTGGGCGCCGACTCCGAAGACTTTCCCGTGCTCGTGCTGCGCCCGCACCTGATGTGGGGCCCGGGCGACACCCAGCTGACGGAGCGCATCATCGAGCGCTCGCGGCAGGGCCGGATGCCGATTCTCGGCTCGGGCGCGGCGCTCGTGGACACGCTCTACGTCACCAACGCGGTCGACGCGATCGTCGCGGCGCTCGAGGCCGTGACGTCGGTGCACGGCGAGGCGCTCGTCGTCACCAATGGGCAGCCTCGCCCGATCGGCGAGTTCATCGAGCGGCTCGCCCTCGCGGGCGGCGCACCCAGGCCGAAGCTGCGCATCCCCGTCGGTCCGGCCCTCGCGGCTGGCAGCGCGGTGGACGCGATCTGGAACCTGCGCGACGATCACGAAGACGAGCCGCCGCTGACCCGATTCCTCGCGGAGCAAATGAGCACCGCGCACTGGTTCGACCAGCGCCGCACGCGCGAGGTGTTGCAGTGGAAACCGGCCGTGAGCTTTGAGGCTGGGATGGCGGAGTTGGCGCGGAGGTATCGCTAGGTACGGGCTGCTTCCCGCTACTCGCTCACAAAGACCCCGGTGACGGATGCGCGTACCGTGATTTCCTGAATCGTCACTTCGGCCGTTTCTGTCGCCTCGGCCGAGGCTCGCATCATGCCCATGGGAGCGACCGGCCTGCCCTCGACGTCCGAGATACTCGCGACCTGCACGACTCGCTCGCCCAGCGCATCCGCGTAATCGTCCGCGATCTCGCGCGCGGAGGCGACTGCCGCTTTGCGGGCCGCGCGTTCGTGGGTGCGCCGGGATTGTTCGGTGAGCGTCCACGTTACGTTCGTGCTCGCACCGGCCTCCGTGAGTTCGTTCACCAGCTGACTGACGAGGTCAAGATTGGCGAGCTTGACACTGACGTTGCTGGTCGTGACGTGCTCGAGGATGACCCGAGTGCGACTGCCCTCAGCGTAGGTCTTCCGCGTCCAGGTGCTGATCGGGCTTGCCGCGTGCCACGTGGCGTCGCCCGCGCCTCGCAGTTGCTGTGCTCGCTCGACGATCCGATTGTGCAGGGCGGATGCGGTCTGGATGCTCTGGCTTCGGTCGCGGGACGCGACAGAGGTGTGAGCTTGGACGGTTGCCCGCTCGGCAAGGTGGTGTGTCTCGGCGGTGCCAGTGGCGTGGATTTCAGTCATGCAGCCAGCTAACACCGTGCGGCTGGTTAGATTTCTGGCATCGAACCGAACGTGAATTTACTTGCAAATACAAGGAATATTCGCGGGATGAGCGGGGTTATTTCTGACATGGCAACCAAGATTGGCTTTCTCTCATTCGGGCACTGGATGGATGCGCCCGGCTCCCGCGTCGTGACGGGGCAGGATGCGCTGCTCCAAGCGATCGATCTCTCGGTCGCGGCCGAAGAGGTCGGCATCGACGGCGCGTATTTCCGCGTCCACCACTACGCGAAGCAGCACTCCGCGCCGTTCCCGCTGCTCGCCGCAATTGCCGCGCGGACGAAGCGGATCGAACTCGGCACGGGCGTGATCGACATGCGGTACGAGAACCCGATGTACATGGCGGAGGAGGCCGCGGTCACCGACCTCATCTCCTCCGGCCGATTGCAGCTAGGCGTGAGCCGCGGCTCACCCGAGCCTGCACTCGCGGGATACCAGGCGTTCGGCTACGTGCCTGAGGACGGTGACCACGCCGAGATGGCGCGGCACAAGACCCTCATCTTCCTGCGCGCGATCCAGGGCGCGGGCGTCGCGAACCCCGATCCGCGACAGTCCGCATCCCCCGAGCCGCTCGCGCTCGAGCCGCAGTCGCCCGACCTCCACCAGCGCATCTGGTGGGGCGCGGGCTCACGCAAGACGGCGGTGTGGGCGGCCGAGCAGGGCATGAACCTGATGTCCTCGACGCTGCTGACCGAGGACACCGGTGTGCCGTTCTCGGAGCTGCAGGCCGAGCAGATCCAGCAGTTCCGCGACGCGTGGGATGTCGCCGGTCACCACTGGACCCCGCGCGTCAGCGTCTCGCGCAGCATCATCCCACTCGTCGATGACGAGTCGCGCCGCTATTTCGGTGTGCGCGCCCAGGCCGAGGCGAAGGACCAGGTCGGGCAGATTGAGCCGGGCGAGCTCGCGCGCTTCGGCCGCAGCTACATTGGCGAGATCGACACGCTCATCGAGGAACTCAAGGAAGACGCCGCGGTGCAGGCCGCGGACACACTACTCGTGACCGTGCCAAACGCCCTCGGCGTCGACTTCAACGCGCGGATGCTCGAGGCAATCTCGAAGGAGTTGCGCACCGCGCTCGGCTAGGCGTTCTTGTACCAGCTCGAGCCGAGGGTGTAGCGGATCTTTTCGATGTCGGCCGCGTCATAGGGAAGGTACTCGATGACGCGGTTCTTCAGCGCGAGCTCGCGGCGGGCGATGCGCCAGCCGTTCTCGGTGCGCACGAGATCGTCGACGTAGATGCCGCCGGCCCGGATGTGTTTGAACTTCTCCGGGTCGTCGGTCGTCTGCAGCGTCACCCATAGCACCTCGGTAACGGTGTGCGCGGTGTCGCCGTCGATCTCGAACCGGGTGTTGCCGTTGACGTGCTGACCCGAGAGTCGGGTGTCGTCGTTCTGGCCGCTCAGCGCATCCTGCAGCGAGGCGGGCGTGTAGTGCGTGTCTCGTTCGAGCAGCACAATGTCGGCGTCGGGCGTGAAGGCGTCGTCGAGGATCGACCACTCGCGCTGGTCGAGCGCGTGTGAGTAGGCGTTGATGGCGTCGAGGATCTCGGCGCGGTCGATGAGGTCTTGCGTGGTGAGTGGCATGTGAGTCCTTGTCTCGTGAACGTATCGGTGGCGGGCGGGGGCAGCGGGTGGCGGACTAGCGGGCGAGCTGCCTAGCCCCACTTGGTGGTGGAGCCCGCGTCGATGACGAGGTTCGTGCCGGTGATGTAGCGGGCCTCGTCGGAGGCGAGGAAGAGGACGGCGTTCGCGACGTCGATGGGGTCGATCCACGGGGTGTCGAGCAGCTTGCCGCGCTTGAAGGGTTCGATGACGTCCTCGGGGGTTGGATGCTCGAGGTCGGGTCGGTAGCGGCGCAGGTTGTCGTCGTTCAAGACGAGGTCCGTGCCGACCGCCGTCGGATGCGTCGTGTTCACGCGTCCGCCGAATGCACCGAGCTCGGTCGCCCAGACCTTCGCGAGACCAACGAGGGCGGTCTTCGCCGCGGTGTAGGCGCTCGAGTTTGCCCCGCCGCGGATGCCCGCGGTCGAGGATGCGAGGATGACGCTTGAGCCGTTCGGGTTCTGCTTCAGCGCGGGGAACACTGCCTTCGCGGTTCGCCAGACGCCGGAGAGGTCGATGTCGATGACGGTGTTCCAGGTCGCCTCGTCGAGGTCCTCGGCCTGGGTCTCGGGGAGCAGCACCCCGGCGTTCGCGAACAGGATGTCGATGCGGCCGTAATGCTCGATCGTGGCCTCGACCGCGGCATCCAGGCTGGCCTGATCGCGCATGTCGGCCTGCAGCGGTAGGAGGTGGTCTGTCGGGGCCGGGGGATTGAGGTCGACGGCCGCGACCTCGGCGCCCTCCTCGATAAATCGCGCCGCCGTGGCCGCGCCGATACCTGCGCCCGCGCCGGTGATAAATGCCACCTTGCCGGAAAGGCGGCCGGGGCGGATGCTGTCTGCAGTGCTCATGTGCCAAGTTCACGCCCGTTGCGCGAAGAACACAACTTGGGAGTCACAGTGTGACGAGTGTCGGTGTGTTTGCGGCCCCGTGGAACACATACCCGTGGTTTCGCGTTACATGACAATGCAAAGACCACGGTCGCGGGAATATCGCGGCCATCAGACCATCCAGAAGGAATCATGCGCGCGAATTTACATCGAGTCCAAGTCGTCCACATTCGCGATTGCCCGAACACGCAGGTCGCGACTGAGCGCATGCGGTCCGCGCTCGAGGCTGTGGGGATGGGGGAGACCCCGGTCGAAACGGTGCTGGTTGAAACACCAGAGCAAGTCGCTGCCGTGACCTTCGCAGGTTCACCGACCATCCTCGTCGACGACGAAGATCTGTTCCCGACGGGCGCCACGTCGCGCGACCTCGCGTGCCGCGTGTATGTGAGCGAGACAGGAATGGCTGGCGCGCCATCGGCTGACCAAATCGCCGACGCGTTACGCGCGCGGATCGCTGAGGTCCAGTAGTTACTGCGAACCAGTAGCTACTGGGCCAAAAGCTATAGGCCGAGTCGCGTGGCGAGCTCGTCGACGCGTTTTGCGATGTCGTCTCGGACGAGGTCCATCCGCTGTGCGCCTTCAATCCCGCGGAGCGAGGGCTCGTCCGTGATCCAGCGCTCGACGTTTGCTGCACCTTCGGGAAGCTGCGCCTCCTCGCCGAGCACGATGACCAAGTCGGAGTCGCGCAGGTCTGCCTCGGTGATCGGTTTCGGATATTCGCCCTCGGTTGACGCGCCGACCGCGACGAGCGACTCGACCGACTGTGCGTTGAGCGCTGCGCCCGGCTCCGTTCCTGCCGACCGGATCTCGGCAGCATCCCCCACTCGCTGCCGCATGAGCGCAGCTGCCATCTGGGACTTGCCGCCGTTTTTGACGCAGACAAAAAGCAGTTTCGGTGTTGACATCACTGCACCCTTTCGCGGAAATTCCTGGCCCCTCGAGCGAGGCCCCACGGACGAAACCACCGTACGTGTCGATTGCTAACGCGAGGCGAACTGCCCCGAGGAATCTCTCGCGCATCCGACCTACAGCTTGACCTCGCGACCGATGATGATCGTGCGCTCGCGGGGAAGCGAGAGCTGATTGACCGGGTCGGTCCGCATCCGCACCATGAGCGCGTAGATTTCGCGAACGAACTTCACCGGGGGCCGCGAGACCACCTCGACGATTGGCAGCGATAGGTAAAACACGACGTGGCTGACGTTGAGATCGCCGAAGAGATCTGGCCGAAGCTTGATTACCTCGCGCAGCGCGCCGAGCGGCTTGATGCGCTCGCGGTAGCCGTATGTTGCGGTCATTGAAAGGATGCCGGGCTCGGGACTCCTGATGTCCTCGGGGTGGATGCGCTCTTCGGCGGGGACGGCCGGGACGTGGACGTTCTGCCAGGTGAAGAGGATGATGCGCTCGGGTATCGCATGTTGGTGCTTGGCCATGACGTGGAGCGCCACGGGGATGCGGTCGCGAGACGGCGTGAAGAAGACCCCGGTGCCAGCGACTCGCGAGACGTTGCCCTCATCCAGCAGCTCGAGGAACTCGGCAGGCTTGACCTCTTCGTGGCGACGCCAGCGGCGCATCTGCTTCCGCCCGGATCGCCAGCAGAACATGAGGAAGCAGAGGACCCCACCGATGAGTAGCGGCAGCCAGCCGCCGCTTTCAATCTTCGGCACGTTGGCGGCGAGGAACACCAGGATGATCAACCAAATAGCGCCGGCGACCCACAGCGGCCACGAGTAGTCGCGGCGCAGGATCATCAGGCCGATGAAGAGGGACGTCGTGATGGTGATCGTAATGGTGACCGCGAGGCCGTACGCCGAGGTGAGGTTTTGCGAGCTCTGGAAGAGCACAACGATGAGGATGACTGCGGCGGCAAGCGTCCAGTTCGCGGTCGGCAGGTAGACCTGGTGCTGCTCTTCCTCGGAGGTGTGAACCACCCGCATCGGCACCATGAGGTCAAGCCGCGAGGCCTGGTGAATCACGGTGAACGCGCCGGAGATGACGGCCTGCGAGGCGATGACTGTCGCCGCGGTCGCGATGAGGATCATTGGTACGAGCAGGGGTTCGGGCACCATCGCGAAGAACACACCGCCAGGCCCCGACTTGCCTTGAACGAGCGTCGCGGCCTGACCCAAATAGGCGACGGTTAGCGCGGGCAAGACGACGAAGAGCCAGGCGCGACGGATGGCTTTCCGACCGAACTGCCCCATGTCGGCATAGAGCGCCTCGGCACCGGTGACGGCAAGCACGACCGAGCCGAGCGACAGAAATGCGGTAAGTGGATGCGCGGCGAAGAACGGGATGATCCAGTGCGGCGACAGCGCCCAAAGCACCTGGGGATGCCCGATCACCGCGAGTAGGCCGAACACCGTGATCGCGCCGAACCACAGCAGCATGACAGGTCCGAAGGCCTTCGCGACGCGGTTGATGCCGAGCGGTTGTAGGAGGAAAAGCAGCACGAGAATCACGATCGTAATGGGAACGACCGATGCGCCGAGGCCGCCATGCAGCAGTTCGAGGCCCTCGACCGCGGAGAGCACCGAGATTGCGGGGGTGATGATGCTGTCGCCGAGGAACATCGCCGCACCGACGCCGGCGAGCGCAATCCAGATTCCGCGGCGCGCGGCCTTACGCGGCACCTGGCGGATGAGTCCGAGCAGCGCGAGTAAGCCGCCTTCACCGTTGTTATCCGCGCGGAGAAAAATGGTGACGTACAAGATCGTCACGATCAGGATGAGCGACCAGATCAGCGTCGAGACCATGCCGTAGACGGTGGTCACGTCGCCTGGCCCAGATGCGTGCTGTTCCTTGGCGAGGGCGGTCACGGTGTAAATCGCACTCGTACCGATGTCACCGAATACGACGCCGAGCGCGCCCAAGATGAGCCCGATGCTGGATTTCCTTGGCAGGTGTGCGGCAGTTGCCGCAATTCCGTTAGACATGGGCTCAAAGTACACCTTTTGGGCGGTGCAATGTTGCGTCATATTTTGCCGGATGTCGACGAACTCGCAGCTTGCGTGCCTAGGGTCGCTTGCCATGAAGATCGACCAGAAATACGCGGACGCCATCAACGATCAGGTCACTCTCGAGCACCAGGCATCCCTGGTCTACCGCCAGCTCGCGGCCGACATGGAGGCGATCGACCTCAGCGGCATCGCATCCTGGTTCTCGGCGCAAGCCGACGAGGAACTTGTCCACGCTGCGAAGTTCACGCAGTATCTCCACGATCGCGACTACCACCCGGTGCTCGGCACGATCGAGCTCAGCGGCAACACCGTCGACAACGCGCTCGACGCGTTCAAGGCATCCCTCGCCCACGAGGAGAAGGTGTCCGAGGCGATCCGTAATCTCTACCGCATCGCTGATGAGGTCGGCGACATTGATTCTCGACCGCTGCTCTACTGGTTCCTCGACGAGCAGGTCGAGGAGGAGTCCACGGTGAGCGAGATCATCGGCCGCATCGAGCTCCTGAACGGGGATGGTTCGGGTCTCTTGACGCTTGACCGTCAGCTCGGCCAGCGGGACGCATCCGCGGAGTAGCCAGCTTTTCGCCGAGCCAACCTCGCCCGGCCACACAATCGTCCGGCCTCGAACCGCCACACGGCACGGCTCGAGGCCGGATCTCTTTTCCGGTGTGCCGAGCCAGGCCGTGTCTTGCTGCCGCTGCCGCAGCCATTGCCGCAGCCATTGCCGCTAGCGCACAGCCCGCCCCGTATACCGGCCAGGTTGAGCGCTACGGGCAATGGGTGGATAACCGACCGGGTGCATCCATTGCGGTTATCGCTCAGTCCGCCCCGTGCACAGGCCACCGTGAGCGCTACTGGCAATGGGTGCCACCGACAAATGGGCGAGAACAGGCCTCCGAAGGCTCAAGTGGAGGGGCTGACGGGAATCGAACCCGCGCTGTCTGCTTGGGAAGCAGAAGTTCTACCATTGAACTACAGCCCCACTCCGCGCAATAAAGCGCCGACCGCTAGTGTAGCAACAGGTTTGGCCGCAGCGAAAAAAGGTGGATGCATGCTGCTCAGTGATCGAGATATTCGCGCCGGAATCGACTCGGGACGCATTGGTCTCGACCCGTGGGATCCCGCGATGGTGCAGCCCTCGAGCGTGGATGTGCGACTCGATCGCTACTTCCGCCTCTTCGACAACCATCGGTACCCGTCGATCGATCCGCGCGAGGAGCAGTCGGAGCTCACGCACCTCGTCGAGGCCGAACCGGATCACGCGTTCATCCTGCATCCCGGTGAGTTCGTGCTCGCCTCCACCTTCGAGCAGGTCACGCTCGCTGACGACGTCGCGGCCCGCCTCGAGGGGAAGTCCTCGCTCGGACGCCTCGGCCTGCTTACCCACTCGACCGCCGGCTTCATCGACCCCGGCTTCCAGGGCCACGTCACGCTCGAACTCTCGAACGTCGCGACGCTGCCGATCAAGTTATGGCCCGGCATGAAGATCGGTCAGCTGTGCTTCTTCAACCTGTCTTCGCCTGCCGAGCATCCGTACGGTTCCGCGCAATATCAGTCGCGCTATCACGGCCAGCGCGGCCCGACGGCGTCGCGCTCATGGATGAACTTCTCGGTTGTAGACGTTTCGAGCACCGACGCGGGTTCGCGCGGCGACTAGCTAAGGGGAGCGCGTGACTGACTTTTCGAGGGCGATCGACGTTGCGCGGCGCCGTGGCGGACCCGCGCACCTGCTCGTACTGCACGAGGGCACCCCGGTGGTGGATGAACGATTCGGCGTGGGCGCGCATGCCGCGTTCTGGCCGTTCTCGGTCTCGAAGATCTACATCGCGGCACTGACCTGGGCGCTCCACGAAGACGGGCTGCTCAGCGTCGATCACCCCGTCGCGAAATACTGGCCCGAGTTCGCCCAACACGGCAAGGAAGCGGTCACAATCCGCCAGGTGCTGCAGCATCGCTCGGGCCTGCCGCGCGTCGGCGGCACGCTCGCCGAGGTCGCGGCGATGACGGACTGGCGCGAGGCGACCGACCGGCTGGCCCGCGCATCCAGGCAGCCGAACGCCGACGAGGTACCCGCCTACGAGTGGCTTGCGTGGGGATTCATCCTCGGCGAGGTGGCGCAGCGCACGACCGGCTTCGACCTCCAAACCGTCTTGCGTGAGCGCATCCTCGAGCGGGTGGATGCGCGGGGCACGTTCCTGGGGATGCCGCCGACGCAGTCGTGGCGTGCGGTGCCCTTCACGGCGCGGGATCCGGCGTCGGGCGTCGTCGCGGGAGTACTGAACCGGGAGTCGGTGCGGGATGCGGTCATCCCGGCCGGTGGGGTGTCGACCACGGTTTACGATCTCGCGAACCTCCTCGAAGCGATTCGACTCGGCGGAAGCGAAATCGGGCTGGGCAATCAATCCACCGCCGCGATGCTCGAACCGAGCAATCATGGCGAATTCGACCGCTTCGCGGGCGGCAGAGTCTGGTGGAGTAACGGGCTGCAGCTCGGGCATGCCGACCCGAACCCGTTTCGCGCATCTGCCCTCGGGACTCGCTCGTCGGACGAGACGTTCGGACATAACGGCTCGAATGTCTCGATCGCGTGGGCCGATCCGACACGGGATCTGACGTTTGTGTATCTCTCCGGCATCATCGAACCGTTTCCGCTCAATCGACTCACGCTGATGCGCATGCAAGACCTGGTGCTCACGGCAGTGGGCGACATAAACTAGTCGATTGTCCACACGAACGGAGCCCCCACTTGCCGAACCGAATCGAGCACCGACCAGACCCCTCCCCGCAGGATGTTCGACGCTGGCGGCGGTACCTCGCGAACGAGCGCGCGGAGGGCGAGACCTATCGCCAGCTGGCAAAGAAGCGCACCGGCGAAGAACGCGAAATCTTGCTTGGCCTGGCCGAGGCCGAGAAGCGTCACGAACAGCACTGGATCGACAAGCTTGGCCCGCTCGCTGAGAAGACGGTGCGCCCCGACTTCAACACCCGCCTGTTTGGCCTCTTTGCAAAGCGGTTCGGGTCGGTATTCGCGCTCGCGCTGATGCAGAACTTCGAGGCCCGTACGCCGTATGCCGAGGACCCGGATGCGACCGATCAGATGGAAGCCGACGAGCGGGTCCACGAGGAAGTCGTGCGCTCGCTCGCGACGCGTTCGCGTGCGCGCATGAGTGGCACGTTCCGCGCCGCGGTATTCGGTGCGAATGACGGTCTCGTCTCGAACCTAGCGCTGGTGCTCGGCGTCGGCGCGACGGGCGTCTCTTCAGGGGTCATCCTCGCGACCGGTATCTCCGGCCTCCTCGCGGGTGCGCTCTCGATGGCGGCCGGTGAGTACGTGTCGGTCAGCTCGCAGCGTGAGCTGCTCAACGCATCCACCCCGAACCCCGACACGAGCGAGAAGCTGCCCGCGCTCGACGTGAACGCGAACGAGCTCGCGCTGGTGTACCGCGCTCGTGGGATGGGTGAGGATGAAGCGAAGGCTCGCGCCGAAGAGACGCTCCGGTTGGCGCAGCGCAACACGCAGCCCGTGCCGGTTGACCACCACGGCGGACAGCCGGCGGATCACGAGGAGCTCGGCACCCCGATGGGTGCCGCGACTTCGAGCTTCATGTTCTTCGCGGTCGGTGCGCTCATTCCCGTGCTGCCGTGGATCTTCGGCCTCGAAGGCATGACCGCGGTGATCGTCTCCGCGGCGATCGTGGGCATTGCGCTGCTGCTCACCGGTGGCATCGTCGGCGTGCTCTCGGGAGCCACACCGTGGAAACGCGCGCTCCGGCAGCTCATCATCGGATACGGGGCGGCGGCGATTACGTACCTGCTCGGCCTTGCGTTCGGCGGAGTCGTCTCGGGCTAGCCAGGCCAGGTTGCCGGGGCTAGCCAGCTCAGGCCCACAGCACGACGAGCAGCGCGGCCTGCTGCGGCACCGTGACGTCCAACCCGGTCAGCTCCCGGAACCGCTGCAGCCGGTTCGTGAGCGTGTTGCGGTGGCAGAACGTCGCCTCGGCGGCCTCCGAGACGCTGCCGGTCTGCAGATACGCGCGCACCGCCGCCAGCAGGTTCTTGCGCTCGGCCGCTCCGCAGACGGCGAGCTGTGGATGCACATCCAGGAAAGTGCCGAGGTTCAGCTCGGTGACTCGGTCATGGATGAGCCTGGTCCAGCCGAGCTCGGGGGTCACGGCGTCCTTGGACACGAGCTGCGCGAGCTGAATCGCGAGCGGCACGGCGTGCCGCAGACCCGCAAGCGTTTCGGCCCGCGGGATGAGCCCGATCGGCAGCTGCTGTAGCGCGTCCAGCCCGAGCTGCTGGGCGATGCTCGGCGCGGGTGGCACCGCAACAAACAAGACGAGCGCGGTGTCGAGGTATTGCGCGAATGGGCTGAGGCCCGCGCGCTCGAGGCGCGTGATCTTGGTGCGCAGAGCGGTGATCGCCGCCTCGTCCTCGTTGGCGGCCGCGACGGCGAACGTCCCGTCGGCGGCTAGACCGAGCGCATCCCCGATCACCTCGAGCCGCTGCGGGGAAAGTTCCTCGCGCCGGAGCAGCTCTGCGAGGAGTTTCCGCCTCGTCGAACCGGCCTCTTCCTCCATCCGCTTCTCTTCCGCCATATAGGCGAGCTGCGTTTGCCGGACGTAGTTGTCGACGGTGGTCCAGACGGAGTTGGCGTGCCGAATGAGCAGCTCCGCATCCGAGTCCTCGGCGACTTCGATGATGGAGTTCCACAACACCTGAAAGTCGACCCGAATCGCGGTCATGAGCGAGGACATTGGCACCTCGGCCCTGGCACGCGTCACGCCCACGTGCGTCGAAATGTCCTCAGTCAGCGCGTGATCGTCGCGCTTGAGTGCGTCGAGCAGTGCCACAAAGGATGCGAGGGCGGTCGAGCGGATCTCGGCCCACGTGACCGTCGGGTTGGCATAGTCGTCGATTTGGCGCACCTGGTCGACGAAGCGCTCGACGAGCTCCTCCGGGCTCACGCGTTCGAGGACCGCCACCCAGCGTGACTGGTCCGCATCCGTTGGATCGAGAAGGTGATTCGCCATAACATCCACGGTAAGGGCGTTTGCACAATCTGGCGAGGAAATCGGCGAACTTTGCCCCGAGCATCCGGGCATTACCACTGGCACGGTAGTAGTCACGGTATCGCTCACGGCGATACGACCAACAAAGGAGTGGTCTTGAGTAACGAAACCTCAGCAACCGCGTCGATTGAATACGGCGCGACGAAACAGATTTCCACGAAGGAAGCGAACAAAGTCGCGATTGGTGCGCTCATCGGCACCGCGATGGAGTGGTACGACTTCTTCCTCTTCAGCGCCGCCGCGGCGCTCGTGTTCAATGTCCAGTACTTCCACTCGGAGAACGCGACCGCTGCCGCGATGGCCTCGTTCGCGACCTTCGGTGTGGGTCTTGTCGCCCGCCCCATCGGTGGCCTGATCTTCGGCACGATGGGTGACAAGATCGGCCGCCGTAAAGTGCTCCTGATCACGATCGTCGGGATCGGCGTCGTCACCGCGCTCATCGGCATGCTGCCGACCTATCAGGCGATCGGCATCGCGGCCCCGATTCTGCTCGTGCTGCTGCGCATCTTCCAGGGCCTGTTCGTCGGTGGCGAGTGGTCGGGCGCGATGACGATCGTGGTCGAGAATGCGCCGCTCGAGAAGCGCGCGATGTACGCCGCGATCCCGCAGATCGGCTCGCCGATCGGCACGATCCTCTCCTCCGGTGGCTTCTACGTAATGACCCTGCTGCTCTCGCAGGAGAGCTTCGACTCGTGGGGCTGGCGCATCCCGTTCCTCGCGGCGATTCCGATGCTGCTTATAGCGGTCTACATCCGTCGTCAGCTCGAAGAGTCGCCCGTGTTCACCGAGCTCATGGAGCAGGGTGAGACCGTCAAGAGCCCAGTCGCCGAGACGTTCAAGCACTACTGGAAGCACATCTTCATGGGTATGGCCGCAGGCCTACTCGGTATCGGTGGCTTCTACCTCGTCACCGCGTTCATCGTCTGGTACGGCGTGAATATCCTCGGCTACTCCTCGGAGTTGATGCTGCTCGGCAGCATGGTCGCGGCGATCGTCGAGATCCCCGTGCTCATCGCCGGTGGCCGACTCGGCGCGAAGTTTGGCGCGAGCCGGGTCATCCTGTGGGGCGGCATCTTCTCGGCGATCATCGCGGTGCCGAGCTTCCTGATGCTGGAATCGGGCAACCCGGTCCTCGTCGTGCTCAGCATGACCATCGCGGTTGGGGCGCTCTCGTTCCCGTACGCCGCATCCGGTACCGTCCTCACCGGCCTCTTCCCCGCGAAGACTCGCTACACCGGCGTCGGCATGGCGCAGAACATCGCCGGCATGATCTCGGGCTTCATCCCGCTCGCCGCGACCGCGCTCGTCGCATCGGCGGCGAACCACTGGTGGCCCGCGGCAGCGATGCTCGTGTTCCTTTCGCTGTTCACGGCGTTCTCGGGCCTCATCACGCCGCGCATGAGCGTGAACCTGCCCGGGTTCAAGCACTAGCGCCACGCATTAGCACCACCGCCCGGACGAAGGAGTCTCCCGATGGAAATCGATCTCATTGTCGAAGCCGACACGATCATCACGCTCGACGCCAAGCGGCCCACCGCAACACGGGTGGGCGTGCTTGGCGGGCGGATCGTCGGCTTCGACGAAGAGCTCGATGGCGTGACTGCCACCCGTCGGGACTCCTTCCCGGGGCAGGTGCTCGTGCCCGGCTTCATCGACGCCCACTGCCACACCACGTGGTGGGGGCTTGGCCTCACCGCGGTGCAGCTCGACCAGGCGCGCGGCCTCGAACACCTCTATTCGATGATCGAGGATGAGGTTAGGCGGCTCGCAGACGACCCGACCGCGTGGATTCACGGCACGGGCTTCAACCAGAAGCATCACGGGGGCGAGTACCCGGACATCGCGCGCCTCGACGAGATCACGGGAGAGCACCCGCTGTACCTGCGGCACACGTCGGGGCACGCATCCATCACCAATACCGCGACGCTGAAGCTGATCGGCGCACTCGACGAGGGCTTCGAGAACCCGGTCGGCGGCGAGGTCGTGCGGGATGCGAATGGCCACCCGACGGGGCTCCTCGACGAGGCGGCGCAGAGCCTCATCCAGTCGATGCTGCTGCCGTACTCCGCCGAGGAAATCGCGCGGGCCCTGGATGCGGCGACGCGGCGATACGCGGCCGAGGGCATCACGAGTTTCACCGAGGCTGGAGTCGGCGGCGGCTGGATCGGCCACAGCCCGATCGAGGTCGCGGGATATCAGCTCGCGAAGGCATCGGATCGGCTGCACGCGCGAGCGCAGCTCATGCCCGCGATCGACTCGCTCACGATGCTCGAGGGCAATGCGGGCGACTTCCGCGGGGCCGGCCACGGCCTGACTGCCGCGCTCGGCGTCGGCCCCGGTTTCGGCACCGACTGGATCAGGCTCGGCCACGTCAAGGCGTTCATGGACGGTTCGCTGCTTGGCAAGACTGCCGCCGTGACCGAGGACTACTGCGGGCACGACCACAATCGCGGCTACCTGCTCAACACTCCCGAGCAGTATCGCGAGGATGTGCTGGCCACCTACCGCGCGGGCTGGCCGGTCGCGCTGCACGCGATCGGGGATGCGGGGATCGACATGGCCCTGGATTTGATCGAGGAGTGCCAGGACACTTACGGCGTGAACGACGTGCCGAACCGAGTCGAGCACTTCGGCATCGCTCGACCGGATCAGGTCGAGCGGGCCGGGCGGCTGCGGATTACGGTGACGCCGCAGGCCGGGTTCATCGGTCCGCTCGGGGACCAGTTCGCGAAGAACGTCGGACCCGAGCGCGAGGGCTGGCTATACCGCGGGCGCTCCGTCGTCGAAGCCGGTGCAATTCTCGCCGGGTCGAGCGACCTGCCGGTGGCGGACAACAACATCCGCCGCGGCATGCAGACCGCGGTCGACCGGCTCACCGAGAACGGGCTCGTGCTTGGACCCGAGGAGGGCCTCACCCCCGAACAGGCGCTGCGCTCGTACACCGAGTGGGGCGCGATCGGCACCGGACAGATCGCCGACAAGGGCACGCTCGAGCGCGGCAAGCTCGCCGACTTCGTCGTGCTCTCGGATTCGCCGCTCACGTGCGACAGCATCGCCAAGCTCGACGTCATCGCGACGTTCGTTGGCGGCGCCGCAACCTACGACTCACGCGCCAATGCACGCTAAGAACAACTAAGGACACTCAAATGGCTCAGACCCCAGAATTTCTCCACGACTTCCGCTCGATGAGCACGATCGGCGCGACCGCCGGTGGCGGTGTCGACCGCCAGGCCGCGACCGTGGCTGACGGCCAGACCCGCAACTGGTTCCGCGGCCTCGTCGAGGGCTACGGCTTTGACGTTCGCTACGACCAGGTCGGCAACCAGTTCGCGCTGCTCGAGCTTGTTCCTGGGGCCCCGTACATCGCGGTCGGCTCGCACCTCGACTCGCAGCCCCTCGGCGGCCGTTTCGACGGCGCCTACGGCGTGCTCGCCGGCGCCCACGCGGCGAAGGCGCTCGCGGCGCTCGGCATCGACGGCACGGGCGAGGCGAAGTTCAACATCGCGGTGGTGAACTGGTTTAACGAAGAGGGCTGCCGGTTCAAGCCCTCGATGATGGGCAGCTCGGTGTTCACCGGCAAGCTCGCGGCCGAGCAGGTGCTCGAGACGACCGACCCGAAGGGCGTGACGGTGCGCGAGGCGCTCGAGGCGATCGGCACGATCGGCGACTTCACGCTCGACGTCGCTGCCTACGTCGAGATTCACATCGAGCAGGGCCGCTCGCTCGACGACACCGGCGTGCAGATCGGCGTGGTCGAGTCGACCTGGGCGGCGAACAAGTACGAGTATCGTGTGATCGGCGACCAGAGCCACACGGGCGCGACCGTGATCGCGGACCGTAAGGATGCGCTGCTCGGCGCGGCGGGGATGATCGTCGCGGCTCGCGACGTCGCGGATCAGTTCACGGACGCTGACGAGATGGTCGTCACCTCGTGCGGTGAGATCAAGGTGTTCCCGAACTCGCCCGTCGTCGTGGCGAGCGACGTCGAGCTGCTCATCGACATTCGCAGTACGAGCGTCGATCGCCTCGCCGAGGCCGATGCCGAGCTCATCCGCCGCTTCGAGGAGGCTGCGAAGCGCGCCGACGTCGTGCTCGAGCGCGGCAAGGAGCACATCTGGGGCGCCAACGAGTACGACAAACGCGGGCAGGAGCTCGCCGCCGCGGCGGCGGATTCGCTCGGGCTCTCGCACAGCCAGGTGCGCACGCTCGCCGGCCACGACTCGACGAACCTCAAGGACATGGTGCCCACCATCATGCTCTTCGTCCCGAGCGTGGACGGCATCACCCACAACGAGAAGGAACTCACCAAGGATGAGGACATGCTCGCGGGTGTCGAGCTCCTCACCGAGGTGCTGCGCCGCGTCGCCGCGGGCAAGTTCGTCGCGGCCGCGTAGCCGCTGCGAAGCTGCGAGCGACCGTCGTCGGCGCCTGGTTACTCCGGCGCGCCGACGACGAGCTGGCCCGACTGCGAGCCCTGAGTCACGGTGACCGTCTGGGTCGCGCCGGCGTACTCGAACTCACACTGGAATGACTCGCCCTGCTCGACCTTGATCCAGGCCGGGCACTGCACCTCGCTGAGGTCGCTGAGCCCGTAGTCGTCGCGGAGGACGGCGACGACCTCCCGCTCGACGGCTTGCGTGCTGTAGCTCCCCATCTGGTCGGCATACGTGTAGCCCGCGATTGCGCCCGCCGCGATGCCGATCGGGAGGAGGAGCGACAGGACCACGACGGTCGCCCGCGCGCCTCGGCCGCGCTTGCGGTCTCGTTTCGCATTCGCTGGGCCCGGAAGCACGGGTACCTGACTCGTCCCGGGGTGAGCGCTCGTGTGGCTACCGGTGTGAGTAGTGCCGTAACTCGGATAGGGCTGGGGCTGGCCATATTGCGGCTGCGGCCGGTTCGGCTGGCCGTACTGCGCGTGGGATTGACCCGCGTAGCCTCCCGACTGGTGGCCAGAGCCAGATTGGCCCGAGCCGGATTGGCCAGAATATGAGGTGGGGCGAAACGTGCCGGCGCCGCCCGCATCCTGGCCCGTCGAGCCCGCGCGGTACGCGGGGCGATTCGTGCCAGGGCCGTTCCAGCCGGAGCTTGAGCTCGCGCTCGTTCCCGTGCCGCTCGCACCCTGCGAATCAACGCCCGCGGATGCCTGAAACGCCGCCGAGGGCGAGGCCGAGGCATCGAGGTCGGGCAGCTTCGGCATGTCCTGCTGCGGTTCGCGCGAGTCGTCGGATGCGCCGTCTGTGGGGGTGTGCGTCATGGTCAGTTCCTCGCTGCTCGGCTAGACCGAACCGATCTTTTGCAAAAACTCTTCGAGCTGCGCCGTCGTCGTGATGCGGTACAGGTCGTCCTGGGGAATGTCGCCAGCCGCGACCGGCACCATGTCCGCGGATGCGGACGTGCTCGTGAGCTCGAAGCCGATCTGCAGCGACAACTCGCGGCCGGATTCATCCTTGAGCACACCGTTGACCTCGATCTTCGTGACAATCCCGTCCGGGTTGACCCAGAGGTGCATCGGGATGAGGGTGTCGCGCATCGCCTTGCCGTCGAAGCCCTGCACGTTACCCTCGCCGGTAATCAGGCCGGTGTCGGAGAGCGAGCCGTAGGTGACGGCGGTCGCGAAGTGCTGGTCGCCCGACTCGGAGCGCGAAAGCTGCACCGGCACCGACTCGAGGTTGTCTCGGGTCAGATTCCATGCATCCACGAGCGCGCAGGTGTAGGCGACGGCAAAGAGCTGGCAGGATGCGGCGGGATCGATCTTGAGGCCGAGGTCGGGCACGGGCATGCTCACCCAGGTCTTGCCGTCCGCGATCTCTTCCTTGATCTTGTCGCCGAGCAAGTAGAAGGTCTCGCCCGACCCTTCCTCGTGCGATTGATCGAACGAGTAGCCGTCCATGTCGGTGAACAGGCGCGACACGTAGCTCTCGCCGCTCACCGAGGTCTCGTACTCCATGTGCAGCGTCAGGTCGGTGGTCTCGAAGTGGTGGTAGCCGACGGCTTGAAACTCGTCGAGGGATGCGAGGCCCGCGGTGACGTCGAGGTTCAGGAGCTCGTCTCCCGCACCCTCGTGGAAGGTCGTTTTTTCGTCGTGGTGGGCGACGACCCACGGCTCGACCTGGAATCCGAGGCCGAGGTCCTGTCCCGCACCCACGAGCGGCGCGCATCCTGCCATCCCCATCGCGAGAAGACCGGCCGTCAGAATGCATAACGCACCTCGATACGCGCGTGCCGCGCTACTCGGTGAGCGGTTCGGTCGGTGAGTAGCCGGAGGCGTATCGAAGCGAGGCCGGAGTCGACGTTTCACAGCGCTCACGACCCGTCGAGTTCGTTGTAGATATTGAGCGCGGTCTGCCCGAGCACGGGGGAGTTCGTGTCCCTCGAGCCCATCGCGATGCTCGAGGTCACGCCCACGACGTATCCGGTGCCGGATGCGCTGTCATAGTTTGCGAGCCAGCCGCCGCCGGAGGCCCCCTGTGTCATCGTGCAGTCGTGGGTGTATCCGCCCTGCCAGTTCGAGGTGAACGAGGTGGATGCGCACATGTACTCTTCGCGGCCGTCGTAGGGGGCGGCGCTCGGATAGCCAATCTGCGTCAGCGTTTCGACAGGGATGCCGAATGCGATGCCCTGCGCGCCAGCCGCCTCCTGGATGGTCTGGCCGTCCTTTTCTTCCATCTTGAGGAAGGCGTAGTCGTAGTTCCAGCCCTCCTGGCTGAGGAGGTAGCCCTCTTCATCGGTGATCGCGCCGTCGACGAACTGCTGCGGCACGGCCACGGAGACCGCGGCCCACATCCCGTGCGGCTGCTCTTGCGCATCGTTGCGGTCGCCCGGCACGAAGATCATCGACTCGGCGAGGGTGCCGGTGCCATCGGTCGACACGACGCAGTGCGCCGCGGTGACGACGATGCTGCCGGACTTAGAGTTCACGACCGTCGCCGAGCAGACATTGAGCATTTGGCCGTCGAACGTGAAGTACAGGCGGCCGAAGGTCGAGGCGCCAAGGCCAGCGCGGTCAAAGACCTCGGCGTCCGCCACGGTGCCGTAGCCGTTTGGCTTCGAGGGCATCGTCTCGGTCGCGGGCAGGTAGGCACCGGTCGCGGGGTCGCCAGGTCCCGGTGGGAGGCTGTTGTCTGGCGACTGAAACTCCATGCCCTCGGCGTCTTCCATCTTTGATGGGTCGGACCAGAAGTCGTGCGACTCCTGCGGGGTGCTCTCGAAGTCTTCGCGCAGGCCCGCGTCATCACTCACGACCTCGGGCAGATACGGTTCGTAACCGCCAGCGGAAGCCTCGCCCTGCACATCCGTGACCGCGCATCCGCTCAGGAGGAAAGCCGCGACCGTAGCGAGGATCGCACCGGTGCGGCGGATGCCGTTACGGGGGTTGGGCATGGGGCTCCATTCGTGGGAATACCACTTAGTCTTGCCAATAACGGTACCGTCCGCGTCGTTCATTGGGTGGAATCGAATGCACGCGCAGGGAATGATTCGTCGTAACGGGGCGTTGACCGCGGGTATGACGAATTTCTCGGTGCTCGACCTTATTCCCGTCAATTCGGCACAGCGCGTGGCGGATGCGTTGCAGTCGTCGAAGGAACTGGTGGAGACCTCGGATCGTCTCGGATACCACCGGTACTGGGTGGCCGAGCACCACAACACCGAGTCGATTGCGTCGACGTCGCCCGCAGTGGCGCTCGCGTACCTCGGGAGCGCGACGGAGCGCATCCGCCTCGGTTCTGGTGGGGTGATGCTGCCGAATCACTCGCCGCTCGTGATCGCGGAGCAGTTCGCGCTGCTCGAGGGGATGTACCCGGATCGCGTCGACGTTGGTCTCGGTCGGGCGCCCGGCACCGACCCGATCACGGCGCGCGCACTGCGGCGCGACATGTCGCGGGATGCGGTTAATCGCTATCCGGCGGATGTGCTGGAGCTCGCGGGGTATCTCGGGGATGTGCGGCCGCAGGTCGACGCGGAGACATTCACGAAGCTCAAGGCCGCGGCCGACCTCGAGCACCGGCCGCAGGTGTGGCTACTCGGTTCGAGCTTGTACTCGGCCGAGCTCGCGGGCGTGCTCGGGCTGCCGTTCTCGTACGCGAATCACTTCGCGATGGGCAACGACGCGGTGGGCGCTGTGCGGCACTATCGCGAGCATTTTGAGCCGTCGCAGGTGCTCGAGCGACCCCTTGCGATGGTCTCGGCGACGGTACTGATCGCCGACACGATCGAGGAGGCGCGCTACCTCGACCTGCCCTCACGCGTGAACCGCTACCAGCTGATGGCGGGGAAGCTGGGGCGGACGATGACGCCGGAAGACGCGAAGGCGTTCTCGGAGCGGCTCATCAACAGCGATCTTTGGCACCGCGCGACCGGCAGCCAGTTCGTGGGGCCGACGCAGCTCGTCGCGAGCAGCATCCGCCACTTGCGCGACCAGACTGGGGCCGATGAGATCATGCTGCAGCCGAATGGCTTTGACGTGGCTACGCGCATCCATACCCTGACCGAGATCGCGGGCGCGCTCGAGCTATCGGTTGCTTGATCGCCACGGTGTTTGAGTAGCCGCAAAGCGGCGTATCGAAAACTGCGCGACGAGTGGGCGGACGCCCAGAACTGAGGTCCAGCGGGGCCGATACGCCTACTGGAGAGGGCATATGACCAATCGGGCCGCGACTTCCGCGTTGAATGCCCGGTGCCTCGCGTTCGTGGGACTGGCAAGGTGGATGGGTGCTGGCATCGACGCCAGCGTGCGCTCCGGAGCATGATTCCGGGTGCGGCATCGAAGCTGCGGAGAGGACCACCCCAATGACCAATTCACGTTCGGTCGGCAATCTCATCGTCGAGACGCTCGCGAACCACGGAGTTGAGCGCGTGTACTCGGTACCCGGCGAAAGCTTCCTCGACGTGCTGGATGGGCTCTACGACTCCAGCATCAACAACGTCGTGTGCCGCCAGGAGGGTGGCGTTGGGTTCATGGCGCTCGCGGAGGGCCGCCTCACCGGTATTCCGGGAATCGCGATGGTGACGCGCGGCCCGGGTGCCTCCAACTTCTTCATTGCCGCACACTGCGCGTACCAGGATGCGACGCCGCTCGTGTGCTTCATCGGGCTCGTGCCGATCGCCGATCGCCGCCGCGAATCCTTCCAGGAATTCAGCATCGACAGCTGGTTCGGCTCGACCGTCAAGCGCGTGCTCACTGTCGAGAACGCCGATCAGGCGGGGGACATCGTGGCCGAGGCGATGCACGTTGCGGTCTCGGGTCGCCCCGGCCCAGTGGTCGTCGGTCTCCCCGAGGACCTCCTGCGCGGGCTCACCGAGGTTCCCGCACCGGCGCCGCGCGCCGTGGCCAACCCGGCACCGAGCCGCGCCGACCTCGAGTCGCTGAAGGAGCGCATCCTCGCCGCCGAGAAGCCGCTGCTGCTCGCGGGAGGCGACGCCTTCTTCGGCGAGACAGGCCGAAAGCTCGCCGACTGGGCGCTCGAGAACCACATCCCCGTCGCGGGCGACTGGCGCAACTACGACGTGGTGCCGAACAACCACCCGGCCTACGTCGGCTGGCCAGGCTACGGCCGCCGCGAGAGCATCGTCGAGGCAATCAAGGAGGCCGACTTGTTCATCGGCCTCGGCGCCGTGCGCGGCGACGTGATGAGCGAGGGCTATACCGTCGGTTTCGACGCCGAAACGGTGCTCGTCTCGACGGATGCGCAGCTGCTGCAGCACTCCGGTCGCGTCGACCAGTTCATCGCCTCGACTCCGGCAAACTTCGTTGCGGAGCTCGCCGAGCTCGGGGATGTGCGTGGCAACCGGTCGGGCGAGCGCGTCGCCGAATTGCGCGCGAGCCACGAGCGCTTCACCCAGGTAACCGAGCACGAGACCCCGGCAGAGGGCGTCGACCTCGAGCTCGTCTTCGATGAGCTCGAGCAGCAGCTCGGCGACGAGCGCGTCGTGACCTACGGTGCGGGTAACGCCACAATTTGGGGCCACCGCCAGCTCACCCACAATGTGCCGAACAGCCTCGTGGGCTCGCGAAACGGCGCGATGGGCATGGCCGTGCCCGCGGCCGTAGCGGCCTCGCTCGTGTTCCCCGAGCGCCGCGCGGTTGCGGTGTGCGGCGACGGTGACTTCTTCATGAACGGCCAGGAGGTCGCGACGCTCGTGGCCCAGGGCAGCCGAGCGCTGTTCGTCGTGGTCGATAACTCGAAGTACGCGACGATCGTCGAGCACCAGGAGCGCTGGTACCCGGGCCGCCCATCCGGCACCGACATGGTGAACCCCGACTTCACGACGTGGATCGAATCCTTCGGCGGCCGGGGCGCGCGCCTCGAGTCGAACGAGAACATCGCCGAGACCGTTGCCGAGCTGCTCGAGTTCGATGGCCCGGCGCTGCTGCACCTCGTGATCGACTCGGCGACACCCTCGCCGAGCGGTGTTGGCTTCTAATGGCGCTGCAGCTCGACCTGCTCGTCACCGCCGAGCGCATCCTGACGCTCGAGGCGGATGCTGACGGGCAGCCCCGCGTGGCGACCCGCATGGGCCTCATGGGCGACCGCATCGTCGGCTTCGATGCCGACCTCGACGGCCTCGAGGCGCGTCGCACCGAGGAGTTTCCTGGGCGCACGATCGTGCCCGGGTTCATCGACGCCCACTGCCACACGACGTGGTGGGGTCTCGGGCTGAACGGCGCGCCCGTGGGTGAGGCTCGCGGGCTCGACGAGTTCTACGAGGTGTTGCGGGCCGAGGTCGCGAAGCTTGGCGATGACGAGGATGCGTGGGTCTACGGCATCGGCTTCAGCGAGAGCCACCACGGCGGCCTCGTGCCGGATCTCGCGACGGTCGACGAGATCACCGGGACTCGCCCCATGTATATCCGCAACGCATCCGGCCACTCGGCGCTCGCGAACACCGCGACCCTGCGGCGAATCGGCGCGTTCGAGCCGGGCTTCCAGGATCCCGAGGGCGGCGTCGTGGTGCGGGATGCATCCGGCGCGTTTACGGGGCTCGTGGAGGAGACGGCGCAGGAGCTGCTGCAGTCGCTCATCCTGCCGTACCCGATCGAGCAGATCGTGGCGGCACTCGATGCCGCAACGTTGAAGTACGCCGAGCAGGGCATCACCAGCTTCACGGAGGCTGGCATCGGCGGGGGATGGATTGGCCACAGTCCCGTCGAGATGGCCGCCTATCAGGCCGCGCGCGAGCAGGGCAAGCTGCACGCCCGCGCGCAGCTCATGCCGGCGATGGATGCGGTGGTTCCGCTCACGGGGAACGATCGCGACTTCGCGGGTTCGGGTTCGGCGGCGGGACTCTCGCTCGGGATTCGCACGGGCTTCGGCGACGAGCAGTTGTCGCTCGGCCCGGTGAAGGTGTTCACGGACGGGTCGCTGCTTGGTGGGACTGCGGCCGTCACCGAGTCCTTCTGCGGGCACGACCACAACGTTGGTTATTTGCTGTCCTCGCCCGAGGAGCTGCGAGAGCAGATTCGTTGCGTATACCGGGCGGGCTGGGCGATCGCGGCCCACGCGATCGGCGACGCCGCGATCGACCTCGCGCTCGACGTCATCGAGGAGTGCCAGAACGAATACGGGACGATCCACGCCGCGAGCGGGGAGCGCATCCCGAGCCGCATCGAACACTTCGGCATCACGCGCCAGGACCAGGTCGAGCGCGCCGGGCGGCTCGGCGTGGCGGTTGCCCCGCAGTACGGGTTCATCCACACGTTCGGCGAGCTAATGGTGAGCCGCGTCGGTGAGGGACGGCGCGATCTGTTGTATCGCGGTCGATCGCTGCGGGATGCGGGCGTGATTGTCGCGGGCTCGAGCGACTCGCCGGTCGTCGACAACAACGTGCGTCGTGCGATGCAGGCCGCGGTCGATCGCCGGGGGAGCGACGGCAGCGTCATTGGGTCGCGCGAGGGACTCTCGCGGGAGGAGGCGCTGCGGCTGTACACCGAGTGGGCGGCGGAGGCGACCGGTCAGCTCTCAAACCGGGGCACGCTCGCGGTCGGGAAGCTTGCGGACTTCGTCGTGCTCGACTCATCCCCGCTCGAGGCAGAGGATCTCGGGGCGCTCGAGGTTCTGGCCACGTTTGTTGGTGGAGCGGCGACCTTCGACGCACGCACGTCATAGTCAGCCGGGCGGGGTGCCGTCGATGGGACAATGGGGAGTGTGAACTTCGATGACCCGCATGATGCCCCCGCCAGCTCTGACTACGCGCGCCTGGAGCGCATCCGCGCCACGCTAAAGCGGGTCGACTACACGGTCGATGGTGTCGAGCGGCTGCTCGGTGCCGATGCGGCGGATGCGCTGCACCGCGACTTGCTCGCCCCTGCGCAGTTCGCGCTTGATGCTCGGCCGGCGGGCGATTCGGCGGATGCGGATGCACAGCTCGCGGCGCTCATCCGGGTCTACTTGCTGGCGCAACCAGTGGATGCGGGGCTCGTGCCGCGGGTCGACGATCAGGTGGCAGCGGGGCTCCTCGAACCGCGGGACCAGGACGGCGTCGTGACGGCGCGCTTCGACCTGCGGCCGTACGCGATCGCCGAGGGCGAGACGACCCTGAACCTGTGGGTCGCGAGCGACCTCGGGGGTCTGCAGGTTCCCGAAGACCAGCCGCTACGCCGCGATCACGTTGTCGGCATCGGACCGGCGACGACCAATCTCGCGCAGCTCACGCCGCGTCATGACGTCGACGTTGCGTTGGATCTCGGCGTCGGGATGGGCGTGCAGACGATGCACCTGCTGCGGCACGCTGGCGAGGTCGTCGCGACCGATATTTCGGACCGCGCTTTGGCGTTTGCGCGGTTCAACCTGCTGTTTAATGCCGACGACCTTGAGATTGACCCGCGTGACCTGTCGGCGCGAGTGACGCTCGTGCGTGGCGACCTCTTCGAACCAGTTACCGGGCGGGCGTTTGACCTCATCGTCACGAACCCGCCGTTCGTCATCACCCCGCGCGTCGAGGGCGAGGATGCGAGCGACCAGTACACCTATCGTGACGGCGGACGCCCGGGAGACTCGCTTGTGGAGACGATCATCCGCAACATCGGTTCGTATCTCGCGCCGAACGGCATCGCGGTGATGCTCGGCAACTGGGAGATCCACGAGGGCGACGAGACGTGGCACTCGCGCCTCGAGACGTGGCCCGATGCGGACACCGACTTGTGGGTTGTCCAGCGCGAGCAGGCCACGCCGATCGAGTACGCGGACATGTGGCTGAAGGATGCGGCCGAGAACCGCGAGCTGGAGTCTTGGCGCACGCAGTTTGGACGCTACCTGCGCGATTTTGCTTCGCGCAATGTCGAGGCGATCGGGATGGGGATGTTCTTCCTGCACCAGGGGTCAGCGACGGCAGAAGGCGCGCCCGTGCGTCGCTTCGAGATGCTCGAGCACCAGCTTGAGCAGCCGCTTGGGGCGCGCATCCACGACACGTTCGTCGCGGACGACTGGCTGCGCGAGCGGGACGACGAGGACCTGATCGACGAGACGTTCGTGGTCGCGGGGGACGTAACCGAGGAACGCTGGATGATCCCGGGCGACGCTGACCCGTCGGCGATCCTGTTGCGTCAGGGCGGCGGGTTCCGGCGAACTTTCCCGGAGACCACGGAGCTTTCGTCGTTTGTGTCGGTGTCCGATGGTGAGCTCACCGGCCGACAGATTCTCACTGCTATTGCGGCCTTGCTCGAGGTCGATCAAGATGCGTTGAACGCGCGCGTGTTGCGGGATGTGCGTGATCTCGTGTCGCTCGGTTTCCTAGTTCCGAGGTGGATGTAATGAATGATGCAGATCCGACGGTTGAGTCGGTCGAGTCGGCTGAGCCTGTCGAGTCGGTTGAGCCGGTCGAAACCCCCGAGCCAGCTGGCCCCACGACCCACACCCATACGCATGGCTATCGCCACGACGTGCAGCCGCTCAAGAACCGGCTGAAGCGGGTCGAGGGTCAGGTGCGCGGCGTCGAGCGCATGATCGACGATGATGCGTACTGCATCGACGTGATTACGCAGATCTCGGCGATCAAGGCCGCGCTCGATCGGGTGTCGACCATCCTGCTCGAAGATCACATCGATCACTGCATGGCCGAGGCCGCGGAATCGGGCGATCCGGAGATTACGAAGATCAAGGTGGCCGAGGTCCGCGACGCGGTGGCTCGCCTGCTGAAGTAGCTGCGGCGATACCTGACCCCGCATGCCCAGTCAGGCATGGTGCCAGTGGCAAAGCATGGCACCAGCGGCTGGGTATCGCGCTGATCCTCGAGAACCTCGCTGGTCAGACTAATCGCCTGCCTTCGAACCTTAGAAGGGCGGTGGGTCGTCAGTCTCGGCTTTGGTTTCTGCCCCCTCGGAGCTGTCAGAGGACACACTCCCAGAATTTTTCTCGGCGCCAAATTGCTCGGAACCCGAGTCGTTCGACGGCTTCTCACCGTCAGTAGGGCGAAACACCGGCCCCGTCGTGGACCGTGACTCCGCGCACCCGCCCGGGGTGAAGGTCGGCGCCGTCGGATACGGTTCCGGCCGGCTCGTGACCACTTGCCCGAGCGGGGTTCGCCACTCCAGGATCCCGTCACCGAGATTGGTGACGGTCCAGGGCTTTTCGTGCTTCAGCACGTGGTGGACTTTGCAAAGCGAGGAAAGATTGGCCGCAGAAGTCGCGCCACCCTCGCTATAGGGGTGCGTGTGGTCGATCTCGCAGCGAGTCGCGGGGCGGATGCACCCCGGGAAGCGGCACTGCTGGTCGCGCACCTGAATCAGCCGGCGCAGCGCGGCACTCGGCTCATAGGTGTCGACTGCGAGAACCTGCCCCGTGACAGGGTGCGTGAGCACCCGCTGGAAGGTGGGCGCGGCTGCCGTCAGCTGCCGTGCCTCCGGGAAGCTGATCGGCCGCATGCCGTCCAGGAGCGCCGGCGCCGTACCATCGGCGTGCCCGTCGAGTAGCGCGAGCACGGGAACCGTGAGATTGACCTTCGCGGTGACCCGAGTCTCGCCCGGGGTCGCGCAGAGCATTGTCTCCGCGAATACATCGGCGCGGATCTGGTCGGCGGTGCGCGTGTCGGTCGCGGCCGGGTCGATCTGTTCCAGCACATCCTGCAGCGAGTGCTGCTTTGACGGCTGGTCCCGATCAGGCGACGTGGCCTCAGCGATCGAGGCCAGCGCATCCTTGACCGCGCCCCGCCGCGCCTTCATGTTTTCCTGCTTGATTTCCTTCGCGCGGGCGTCGAGCAGGTCCTTGATCGGGGCCGCGAGCTCGCTCGGTAGGTACGCGCGGAGCGTCGCCATCCCGAAGTCGTCGTGATTCAGGGTGACGCGCCGTTCCGCTCTCGCCTGCTCATGCGTCCGCTCGAACGAGGCGGCCGCCACGGTGCTCGCGAGCCGAGCGGCCTGGTTGTCCGTCTGGCCCACCGAGTTCGCCTCGGCATACTTGAGGAGTTCGGCGCCAAACTCCGCGTAGTCTTCTTCGCCCAGGATGCTGATGTGGCGGAGCATCGTGCGGGCATGGGCAACTTCGATCTTGCCCGCCTCGATCGAGGCGAGCCAATCCGGGAAATGCGTCACGAGCTCGTAGGCGTCGTATCCGCGGTTCGCGAGGGCGCGAGGCGACTCGTTGGTCTTCACCGCGAAGTCGCTCAGGAGCGAGGTGAAGTGCCACGAGAACACCTTCTCCTGGCTCTCTACCCCG
This sequence comes from Gulosibacter molinativorax, assembly GCF_003010915.2. Taxonomy (NCBI): domain Bacteria; kingdom Bacillati; phylum Actinomycetota; class Actinomycetes; order Micrococcales; family Microbacteriaceae; genus Gulosibacter; species Gulosibacter molinativorax. The sequence goes on from NZ_CP028426.1 coordinate 2,724,982, forward strand.
AACGAGTCCGGGGTAGAGGCACTCGTTCGCTCGACCGCGATCTCATACACCGTCGCAAGCAGCCGGATGATTCCAGCCTCCGCCACGCCTCGCGAGCGGCGAAGCTCGGCGTAGACCTCGAGCTTCTCTTGCGCCTCCGCGACGCGCAGGTCGTCGGCGGGAAGGTGGCGGCCGGTGTTCGCGCGCGGCCGCTCGTTCGGCTGAGTTGTCATCGGAATCGCCTCCTTTCCACCTAAGCCGGATGTCTATCCGGAGTCTCACAGTTCGAATATTTCTTCGAACTTCTTATGGAACAAGAGTAGAACAAGCCTCCGACATTCCCGCGTTTCCCGCATACTGCTGCGGAATTCGGTGGACAAGGGCCCCTGCGTTCAGCATTGGATCCAGCGCATCCTTCAATGGCGGTTCGCGCTCTCGGTGGACAATCTTTGAGCGGTGCTCAAGTGGTCTGTGTGTGGCTAGCCCGACGCGCGTAAGGGCGCCGCAAGGTCAGGCACCGCGTCTGGGTGGCGCCTTTTAGTCAGAAAAGTGCGCAGACAACGAACCCTAAACGAGCTTGTTCGGCGCGCCAGTCTCAGGGTCCTCAAATCGGATGCGGCCACCGGGCTGCAGAATCGTCGTCACCTGCGCGGTGCCGAACTGACCGTCCTCATCGAAGAGCACTCCGGTCCCGATCGCGATCCCGTCGTGGTCCACGCGGTCTATCGCCTGCACGCCCACCTCGTTGCGTGATGGCAGCCGCACGAGCGAGAGCGTCGCATCCGCGTTGATGAAGTCGAGGCCTTCGGGGCCCCAACCGGTGGCGAGGTTGGTGACGTCCGCGACCGTCGCCGCGACCTGGTAGGGCGAGTGGAACTCGCCGACCACTACCGGAACCGGAAGCTGCCATACGGTCTTGCGCCCAGCATCCTGATGTCCCCATCCCTGATCGCTCCAGGGCTTGTCCGCGCTCCTGAAGAGGCGGCGGTCATTGCTCGGATTCCACGGGCCGGGGCCGGGCGTCGTAAATTGCCGATCCGCGTGCCAAGGGGTGTTGTCGCTGACGTCCGCGTCGTCGTTCGGCCGCAACCACACACTTCGCGCCCGCGCGTAGACGCTGTCGCCACAGATCAGGTCGGCCTCGACAAGCTTGAGGCGCCGACCGTCGCGCAGGATGCGCACCTCGGTGCGCAGCGGACGGCGCGGCACGGGGGAGTGGAGTTCGAAAGTGGTTCGGGCGGGGATGAGCTGCGCTTGGCCTTCCTTCTCTCGCCGGTCGGCGGAGCCGCTTGCATGTTGCCGGTCCTGGGCGGGGGTCTGCCCCGAGGCGTCGGCCGTGGCCTGCCCGTCGGCATCTCGGGGCGCGACCACATTCTCGATGGCGCGGGCGAGCAGCGCGGTGATCGCCGGACCGCGCACGATGTCGCCCCAGCCGCTCTTGGATTCGCTCGTGGGCGTGAAAACCTCGCCGCTGTCGGTCAGATCCCGCTCGAAAAAGCCGCTCATCGCATCCACGTTACTCAGTCCCGGCATTTCTGGGCATCACCCCGGCAGAAAATTGTGCACGCCTGAGTGCGACACGCCCGCGACGCGCCGTGGACGGTGCGCAGGCGTGCACTTTTTCCGCGGCGAGACGGGCCCAGGGCAGCGGGAACCGCAGAACTTGGCCGGATACGCAGACAAACAAGAAATTTCACGCGACAGGAATACCCATGGGGGGTATGTTGGTTCCAACAATCGAGGAAGGAAACATCATGACTACCACCACCTACCAGATCACCGGAATGACCTGCGGCCACTGCGAGATGAGCGTCCGCGAGGAAATCAGTGAGATCGAGGGCGTCACCTCGGTTACCGCAAGCAGTGCTGACGGCACTGCCACCGTCGAGTCCGCTGCGCCCCTCGACCTCGGTGCGGTGCGCGCTGCAGTCGAGGAGGCCGGCTATGAGCTCGTCGACGCCAAGTAGCGCGGTCGCCCCGGAGCACCAAGCAGCTCCGGGGAGCACCACCGACACCCCAAACTTTAACGACCCGGTGCTCAAGACCCTGACGCTCGACGTCGAGGGCATGACCTGCGCATCCTGCGCCAACCGCATCGAGCGCAAGCTCAACAGGCTCGACGACGTGGATGCGAACGTCAACTTCGCGCTGAACCGCGCGAGCGTGAAGGTGCCCGAGGGGGCAGATGCGAAGGCCGAGTACGAGCGCCTCATCGAGGCCGTTCGCGCGGCCGGTTACGACGCGACCCCACACGTGAGTCGCTACGCGCAGGCCCCGGCAAACACTGCCACCGCGTCGGCGACCGGTGCAAGCAACGCGCCGACAGCCGATGTGACCAGCAGCGCCGGCGCCGATGTCGCCGAGTCCAACGTGACCAGCGCATCCGCCGCTCAGCCCCAGCCCGAGCCTGTCCTCGACGAGAACGAGCGCGCGGCGAAGTCTTACCGCAACCGCTTCGTGTGGTCGGCGATCCTGACCGTCCCGGTCATCCTGATTTCGATGATCCCGCAGTTGCAGTTCATCGGCTGGCAGTGGGTCGTCATGGTGCTGACGCTTCCGGTCGTGACGTGGGGCGCCTGGCCGTTCCACCGCGCGACGCTACGGAACCTGCGCCACGGCGCGACGAGCATGGACACCCTCGTGTCGATCGGCGTCACCGCGGCCACCCTGTGGTCGCTGTACGCGATGTTCTTTGGCCACGCCGGGGAGCTCGGCATGACCCACGGCTTCGAGTGGCGCCTCACGGCCCAATCGGGCACGGGCAACATCTACTTCGAGGTTGCCGCTGGCGTCACGATGTTCCTGCTGCTCGGCCGCTGGCTCGAGGCGCGCGCCAAGCGCCAAGCTGGTTCCGCGCTGCGGGCCCTGCTCGACCTCGGTGCGAAGGACGTCGAGATCATCGAGGGCGACGCATCCCGTCGCGTTCCGGTTTCGGAACTCCGCGTCGGCCAGCGCTTCATCGTGCGCCCCGGCGAGCGAGTCGCGACCGACGGTGACGTCATCGAGGGCGAATCCGCCGTGGACACCTCGATGCTCACCGGCGAATCAGTGCCCGTCGAGGTCAAGCCCGGCGACGAGGTCGTCGGCGCGACGGTCAACGTCTCCGGCCGCCTGGTCGTCGAGGCCACCCGCATCGGCGCCGACACCCAGCTGGCCCGCATGGGCGAGCTCGTCGAGAACGCGCAGAACGGCAAGGCTGAGGCACAGCGCCTCGCCGACAAGATCTCCGCCGTGTTCGTGCCGGTCGTGCTCGTGCTCTCGGTCGTCACGCTCTTCGCGTGGCTCATCTTCGGTGGCACCGTCGACATGGCGTTTACCGCCGCCGTCGCCGTGCTCATCATCGCCTGCCCGTGTGCGCTTGGGCTTGCGACCCCGACCGCAATCCTCGCCGGAACCGGTCGCGGTGCCCAGCTGGGCATCCTGATCGCAGGTCCTGAGGCGCTCGAACAGGCGCGCCGAATCGACACTGTCGTGCTCGACAAGACCGGCACGGTCACGAGCGGCGAGATGAGTGTCGCCTGGGTGCGCACGCTCGACGCGTCGGTCAGTGAGGATGCGCTGCTCACGCTCGCGGCCTCGGTCGAGGATGCGTCGGAACACCCGCTTGCTCGCGCGATTGTGAGGTCCGCGGAGGACCGTGGCCTGACGCTCGAGCCTGTCTCGGAGTTCCGAAACGAGGCCGGACGCGGGGTCGTCGGCATCGTCGACGGCGTCGAGGTGCGGGTCGGTCGCGTGGTTACTGGCGACGCGGATGCAGCGCCGATCGCGGCTGTCGCAGGGTCGGCGGATGCGTCGCAAACAGTTGGCGCTGCTCCGGTCGCGGATGCCTCGGCTGGAAAGGCTGTGGCTACGACGGCGGCCGAAGTGGATGCGGTCATCGCCGAGTTTTCTGGCGCCGGTCAGACCCCGGTGCTGGTGCGCGTCGACGGCGCGGTGGTCGGTGTGATTGCCGTCGCCGACACGATCAAGCCGACCTCGGCGGAGGCCATCGTTCGCCTGCGCGAGCTCGGGCTCGAGCCCGTGCTGCTCACCGGCGACCACGAGCTCGTGGCGAAGGCCGTCGCATCCGAGGTTGGAATCGACCGCGTGATCGCTGGCGTCCTGCCTGAGCAAAAGGCTGAGGTCGTCGCGCAGCTGCAGGCCGAAGGCAAGAGGGTAGCGATGGTGGGCGACGGCGTAAACGACGCACCCGCGCTCGCGACCGCCGACCTCGGCATCGCGATGGGCGGCGGAACCGACGCCGCGATCGAGGCTGCGGACATCACGCTCGTACGCGATGACGTGAACGCCGCGGTGGATGCGATCCGCCTGTCGCGGCAGTCGAACCGAGTGATCATGCAGAACCTGTTCTGGGCGTTCGCGTACAACGTGGCGGCGATTCCGCTTGCCGCGTTCGGGCTGCTCTCGCCGATGATCGCGGGTGTCGCGATGGCGTTCTCGAGCGTCTTCGTGGTGCTCAACTCGCTGCGCCTGCTCCGCTTCAAGTAACGGCTGGGCTCCCTGAGCCCGTCGAAAGGCGGTTCTTGAGCCCGCCGAAAGACTGGTCACGTTCTGGGATTATGACGACTCATAACCCCAGAACGTGACAACTTTCCGTTTGGGCTCAAGCAAGATTGGTCACGTCTCGGGTTTATACGTCCTGATAATCCCGAGACGTGACCAATCTTCGTGTGCGGCAAGGCGAGCGTGACCCAACCTTCGCACGTGGCTGGCGCGGATGCGCCCAAACGCTACTTCGCGAGCGACGTGAACCAGTCCGGCGCCTGACCCTGGCCTGCGCCGAAGTACTCGTGCTGGAAAAGCGAGCCGACCACGAGCTTCGGGAACTGCATCCCTCGTGCGAGCAGCTGCGAGAACCGGTCCGCGCCGCCACCGGCTGCCTTCATCGCATCCCACTTCACGTCGAACTTCTTCTTCGCGGGGATGTCATACGCGAGGTCGCTCTTCGACGCGAACTGCGCGAGCTGCTCGTCGTTGTACGGCACGGTCTTGCGCAGGGTCTTCGCGACGCCCGCGCCCTTGTTCACGAGCTCGCGGGTGATCGCGGCCTCGACGGTCGGCGCACCGAGGCGCGACGCGAGTTCGTTGCCGATCTCGTGCACGCGCACGTGGGTGGGCTCGTGTACGACACCGATCTTGTCGTAGCTCAGGATGAGATCGATCTCCTCGTCCGCGAGCAGCGTCTGGATGCGGTCGGTCGCCTCGGCGACGGGCACCTTAGACTCCGATTCGAGCGCGAGCTCGTAGCCCAGCGACTCGGCACGGGCGGCGCCGAGCGACTGCGCGATCGCGGTGGGAGCGTCGCCGGTCAGGGTCACGATGACGACTCGGCGTCCTTCCTCCGTGAGTCGCGCAATGGTGCTGCCGGTGAGCAGCGGGACGTCGGCGGTGGCGGCGTGCAGGGCAAGAACGGTGGGCATGAGGCTCCCTCGTGAGTAATCGGTGGTGGATGCGCGCCCCCAGTCATCGAGCGCATTGGCACGTAGGTGCCACGGAATTGCTCGATCGGGGGCAGACAACGGCACCGAGCATAGCGACCGAACGTTGACGGCGAAGGATGCAGCTCGACGGCAAGGCATGCGCGCGCTCCACCACAGCGTTAGGCTTTCCTGTTGTTCCGCAGCCCATCGAAATCGAGGAATCCCGCCGTGACCCGCGACATCCGCATCCGCCCCGCAATCGCGGCCGACGCCGAGACTCTGGCGCGCATCCTTGCGAACGCCTGGCGGGAGACGTACGGCGGAATCCTGCCTGAAGAACTCGTCGCGAAGCGTGCCGACCCCGACCAACAACTCACATGGTGGCGCGAGCAGCTCGCCGACCCCGCCACAGCTTCGGGCACCTGGCTCGGTGAGCTCGACGGCGAGCCGGCCGGCCTCGCGCTCGCACGCGCGACGCCCGAGGATGCGCCGCGTCCTCTCGAGTTGAAGCTTTGCTACACCTTCGCCGCCTCCCACGGTTCGGGCCTCTCGCACGCACTTATCGAGGCCGCGATCGGTGACCGCCCGGCGTGGCTGTGGATGCTCCACGGCAACGATCGCGCGGAGGCGTTCTACCGCAAGCACGGCTTCCACCGCGAGGAGCCGTGGGACACGCGCGAGTGGGGCGAGGCCTTCGGGGCCACCAGGTACACCGACATTCGCCTCGTGCGGTAGCGTCTCCCGCGGCCCAAAAAGCCAAGATCAACCGAAGATTTTCTGTCCCCGTTCGGTGCACGGTGGTACGAGTATTCAACCGCGCCCGGGAATAGAATCGAGCCAGGGCACGTGGGCCATCGTGATTTGGCGGTGAGGCCACGGGCAGTCGCGACAAAGGAGTCGTCATGCCTGACCGAAGAAGCGCGGGGGTGGCTCCGAAACCACACATCCTGGAGCTGCGCATCCACGGCATCGCCAATACCCCACCTGAGGTCATGCTCGGCGTGAGCCGAGACGAGATCACGAGTGCGGGCAGCGACGAACTCGGTGGGTTCTGGCGGTACAAGAACAAACCGGGGCCGCCCGAGGACACCGACTCGTTCGCCGCGCGCGAGCAGCTGCATCGCACCGATCTCGACCCGCGCATCCACACCGAGGCCTACTCGTGGGGCAACATGGTGCGCTCAGGCGGCACCTTCGGCTCGGCGGTCGTGACCGTGCTCATCCAGATCGGCTGGTTCCTCACGCTGCCGTTCGCGCTGTGCAACGTCGCGTACTGGACGCGACGGATTACTCGCAAGGGCGGCTCGGATCACGAGTGGCTCAGCGGCGCGGGCGCCGCGACCGTCCGGCTCTTCGCCCTCGGCCTGACGCTCCTGCTCACTTCCTCGCTCGCGACGATCCTGCTCGATTTCATCGGCACGCAGTGCTACCGGCCCGACGCGATGTGCGCGAACCTGCCGGGCATTTTCCAGCTCCTCCCGCGGGATGCCGAGGGCCGCCCACTGCGCCTCGCCGCACTCAGCGTCATCATTGTGCTCGCGATTCTGCTGCTGTTCCTCCTCACCCGCAGCAGCAGGCTTCGGTACGAAGCGAACCTGCGCAGCTGGGCTGCAGACACGCGAGATGCCGGCGAAGTCGCCCGAGCCAAGACCGAGCTGCCACTGCTCGCCACCTCAGGATTCTGGTCGAGCGCCCGCGTCGGCCCAACATCCGAGCGCCTCCACCTCGCCGCGAGTCTCGCGCTCATCGTGAGCCTGCTCGCCTGGGATCGAATTTTCACCGCGGATGCGGCCTGTCACGAGCTCGTCGGCTTCTTCAGCTCGAGCGGATGCTCGGCGACGGGAATGCTCGCGGCGTCGCCTCGCGAGAGCTGGATCCTCGGCATCGCGGCGGCCGTGTTGCTGCTCGCGACGGTGCTAACCGGGTTCACGACGGCCAAGTCACCGAAGCGGATCCGGGTGGGCCGCATCGTCGCCGCGGTCCTGCTGCTTGTCGTGGCCGCGGACTACGCCGTGTACGTGATCGCAACGGGGCTGTCCGGGGGAGAGGGAACTGGCGGCGAATCGGGTACCCCGGTGACGGCGTTTCTCGGCCTCACGGTCGTTCCCACCGTGCTCGTCGCGCTGCTCGCGGTCGGATGCGTTGCTGCGCTCTGGTGGCGCGACCCGCGCTTTGGCCGTTGGGCCATCATCCTGCCGCTGCTCGCGATGGCCTTCATTACGTATGGCGGTCTCGCGCAGCGAGCAGGCCCGCTGCCGCAGAATGCGGTGGACCTCCACTGGGCGATCCAGGTCGGCATCGGCCTGCTCGCGGTGCACGTCGTGATTGCCGTCATTCTCGCGCGAAGGCGCACATCCTCACGGTACGAGGCCTGGCACGGATTCGGCGGGGCGGTCGCGCTCACGCTGTCGCTCACCTCGGCCTTGCTGCTGACCTGCCTGCTGGTGTTCGGCGTACGCACGTGGCTGACGCCGCCGGTGGACTCGTCGAAGGTCGTCGACAACTGGCGCATCTTCGCGGATCCCAGCAGCACGCCCGCGCGGCCCGACCTCCCCGAGCAGCTCACAATCCCGGCGGTCTTCGAGTCCTACGGCGTTGCCGTGCTGGCGATCCTCGTCGTGATCGCCATCGTGGCGACCGCGGCCGCGATCCGCCAGTGGTGGGGCCCGTACCGTCGACTTACGACGCCGACGATCACCTTCCCCGAGGGCACGTCGAAGAGGCAAGAGTCCTACGACGAGATTCTTGTGCCGGGTACTTTCGGCCCGGGCTACCCGGTGCCGGACCGGGGCGTCACGACCCCGACCGAGCGGGAGGTCGAGGCAGGCCGAAGGTTCGCCGCGTTCGCCCAGCGCGGGGAGGCGATCGGTGGCGTGCTTGCGCTGACGTCACTGTTGGCAATCGCGTTTGTCGTCACGCTGAGCTTCATGGTGCCTGACGGCGCGCTCGCGGGGCTCGAGCCGGGCAAGGCGGGATTCCTCGGTGACATCGCGCAGACGGTCGACCTGTTGGATGGTGTCGCGCTCGCGGTAATGACCGCAATCGCCGCCGTTGCTACAGCCTTGGTGATCGGGAACGTCACCTCGCCCAAGGAGCGTCCGCTCGGGTTGCTCTGGGACATCCTGTGCTTCTTCCCCCGAGCCGCGCATCCGCTCGCCCCGCCCTGTTATAGCGAGCGGACGGTGCCCGAACTCACGACGCGCGTGCTCGAGTGGCTCGGCCCGGGGACGGTCTCGCCGCGCCTGCCGCTCAACGACCCCGCACCGTCGCGCAAGGTCGTCATCACGGCTCACTCGATGGGCGGCGTGCTCGCCAGCGCCACGGTTTTCGCGGTGCTCAATCGCACCGAACCGGTCGCGGTGGATGTGTGGGGTCGGCTCGGGCTCGTGACCTTCGGCATCCAGCTTCGGGCATACTTCTCGCGGTTCTTCCCGGATGTGCTGGGTCCGGACGTGCTCGGTGTTCAGCCTTGCCGTGGCCCGGGGTTGTTCTCGCACGACCCCTGGCATCGTCAGGTTGTGGCCGAGCACGAACCGGATCGCGAGTGGCTCGCGGAGTACGAGCAGCGCTTCGGTCCGGGGATGCGCGAAATCCTCGCTTCGAGAGATCCCGTGCTGCCCGCCTGGGTCAGCCTGTGGCGGCGCACCGACTTCATCGGCTTCCCCGCGACTAGTTACAATGAGGCCGACAATCCGATCGACCGGGGCGCGACGGAGAGCGAGCCGCGGAGCTACCTCTGGAAGGTCGCGACCCACTCCGATTATCAGTTCACGCTGCAGTATGTCGCTGGCTTGCAGGAGGTCATCGACCGGCTCGAGGGACCGGGCCGAACGGAAGGCACTACTCGAGCAGCTCCCGAATCTGGTTAGCGGTGAGGGTGCTCTCGCCCATCGCGCCGCCGCCATCGAGCACGCGGGCGAAGAGCTCGGCTTTCGATTCCCGAAGCGCGATCACCTTCTGCTCGATGGTGTTTGCAGCGACCAACCGGTACACGAACACCGGTCGGTGTTGGCCGAGCCGGTGGGTGCGGTCGATCGCCTGTTCCTCGACGGCCGGGTTCCACCAGGGATCGAGGAGCACGACATAGTCGGCCTCCACGAGGTTGAGCCCAAACCCGCCAGCCTTCAGCGAGACGAAGAATACCGGCGCGTTGCCGTTGCGAAACTCGTCGATGACCTGCTGCCGGTCGGTCGTGCTGCCGTCCAGGTAACACCAATCGAGACCGGCTTCTTCGGCTCTGTCCCGGGCTGAGCCCAAGAAGCGCGTGAATTGGCTCAGGACGAGCACCCGGTGGCCTTCCTCATGCGCTTCGGTGAGCAATTCGATGAGCGCGTCGAGCTTCCCGGAAGGGGCATGCCCGGCATCGACGAGAGCCGGGTCAAGCGCGAGCTGACGCAAGAGGGTGAGTGACTGGAAGATCTGGAATCGGTTCGCGTTGACGTCATCGATCAGCCCGAGGAGCCGCTGGCGCTCGCGTTGGAACTGCACGTCGTAGAGCTTGCGGTGCCTCGGGTGCAGCGTGACCTCGATGGTCTGCTCCTGCTTGGGTGGAAGCTCCGCGGCGACGAGGTCCTTACTGCGCCGCAAGAGGAAGGGTTGGACGCGCCGCTGCAAGAGCGCCAAGCGTTCGCTGTTCTTGTCTCGCTCGATTGGGGTGCGATAGAACTCGGTGAACCGCTGGCGATTGCCGAGCAACCCGGGAGCCGCGAGCGAGACGAGCGCCCAGAACTCGAGGAGATTGTTCTCCAGGGGCGTGCCGGTGATCACGAGGGTAAACGGGGCATCGAGTGCGCGTGCGGCCCGGTAGCCGTGTGACGCGTGATTCTTGATCTGTTGGGCCTCGTCGAGGATGAGACCGGACCATGCGAGGCCGCGGTACTCCTCCGCCTCGCCGCGGAAGAGCGCATAGCTCGTGACCACGACATGCGCGCCAGCCGTCGCCTCACTGAGCGCGCAGCCTCGCTTCGAAGCCATGGAGGTGATCGTGCTGACGCGGAGATTTGGTGCGAACTTTTCGCACTCTCGGGCCCAGTTTCCAACCACGCTCGTTGGCGCTACGACGAGGAATGGCGGCATGTCAGGATGCTCTTCGCGGGCGAGTTCCATCATGGCGATGGTCTGGAGGGTCTTGCCGAGCCCCATTTCGTCGGCGAGCACCCCGCCGAGTCCGGAGGTTCGCAAGAAATGCAGCCAGGACATTCCCTCGAGCTGGTAATCACGGAGTTCCGCGCGGATGCCCTTGGGCACCGCAACGGCCTCCACGCGCTGGCCCTCACCGAGCGACTGCACGGTGAGCCACCACTGCGCTTCTCGCGCGGCAACGACGCCGAGCTGGGCGAGATCGTCCCAGAGACTCACTTGGTGGCGGTTGAGGCGGAAACCGTCGCCCAGCTGATCATCGGGCTGGCGGTTCGGCCGGTCACTCAGCGCCCGCGCCTCGGCGAGGATGTCCCGCAGTCGGCTGAATTCTTCGCCCTCGAGCGAGAAGTAGGTACCGCTGGGGAGCACAAACAGCGCATCCTCCCTGGCCAACGCCGTGTAGATATCAGCAAACTCGACCGCTTCTCCCTCGACCTGGACTTTGACGTGCAGGTCGAACCAGTCGCCATCTGCCTCGGCGCTGACCTCCACCACAGGAAGTGTCTCGGCTTCGCGATAGCTGGGCGGTTCTGCCTGTTCAGTGACCTCGACACCCTCAAGGTCATGCAGCCGCGGTAAGACCTGCGTGAGGAAGACAACATGATTCGTTCCGCTCAAGGTGTTCGGATCTGGAATGCGGAGTGGTTGCTCGGCGGAACCGTCCGAAGCGGACGGTGCATGCGCGGGCCACAGAATCGACTGATTGGCCCCGGCCGCCGAGCGGAGCCGGTCGAGGATTTGCGCCTCGCGTTCCGCGTCGGGTCGGAAACCCGCCGGTCGATCCCATAACCAGTCGAGGTGCGTTCGACGCCCTTCGTGGTTGACAACGAGCTTGAGCGACGTCCGCCGAATCTCCGGAATGGCAACGGATGCGTCGGGCGATTCAAACTGGAGACTCGCTTGGAGCCTCGGGAGGTAGTCGGTCTCGAACGCCGCCCGCTCGCTGGTCGGAACTTCGATCGGCTCATCGGCGTTGAGCAGGCGCAGGGTCAGGGCATCCACAGCGGTGGCGACCGGATGGAGGGTGATTTGTTCGCTCGGGCCGGCCTTGTCGGCGATGTGGGCGATGGCAGCGGCTGGGCTCCCGATTGGTGCAAGGGCTTCGTACGCAATCGCATCGGCTCCGAGCCGTGCCTCGGCGCGCACCTGAAGTGCTGCGTCACCAGCCTGCACGATGCCAGCGATCGTGATCGGACGTGTGTCGAAGCGAACCGGTCGCTGCTGTTTGCCGGTCGAGACGAGTGGGACCCCGACTTCGCCCAACTGCTTCAGGAGCTGCCAGATGTCGTTGCCAGGGACAGCGCTGAGCGGCAGCCATTCGCTGTTGCTGTAATACCAATACTCGTTGCGCGCAGCGGCAAGGTAGAGGCGGTGGATGCGTTGGAGCAGGTCACTCGCGTCCGGCGCTAGGCCGAGGGCCTCTACCGCATTCCAGCGCGCCTTCCCTTTGATCCACAAGCCGCGCTTTCCGCGCATCCCGGGGCGAATCTGCAGCTCTTGGAGCCGCATGCTGCTGCGGTGCTGGCCGCCGTAGTAGCTCGGCCGGGTCGCAGAAGCGAGTTCGATAAACACGCACGCTTCGGCGAAGTCGCTCGGTGATTCGCTCGGGAGAAGCGCATCGAATTCTTGCCGCCATTTCGAGCGCGGCGACCACCGATTTCGGCGGGTCAAGCCAGGCTGGCGCGGCGGTGCAATCCGGGGGTTGTGGCCGGCCTCGCGCTCCCAAGTCCCAAGCTCGACGAGCAGTAACGCGCCCAGGTGTGAGCAGGCGCCTCCGGCCTCACACGTGCAATAGAACGAGACCTCGTGCGAGTCAAAAACCTTCGCCGTCACATACTCGGTGCCCTGACCGTTCACGTTCTCGACCTCGGCCTCGAGCGTAACGTGGTCGTCGAGGTCTTCGCGATGGAGGATGTGGACCGCGTTGCGCATCATGAGGACCACTGCGTGCTGCACGACGTGGGCAGACGCAATGGAGCGTACGACGTCGACGGCAAATGGCGAAAGTTCCATGGGAGAAGTCTGCCTCGTGCCTCCGACAACCGGAGCGTCTTTCCACAGCACTCCCGACTGTGGAAAGTCGGAGCTAGCGCGCGCTGGGAGCTGCGCCCGGGAGCCTATGGCCGGAGCATTATTCGCGCAGCTTCACGACGCCGCGCTTGGCGGGCACGGTGAGCAAGATCACGAGGCCGAGGGCGAGCGTGATCAGGATGCCCCACACGCCAGCCTTCGGGACCATGAGCCAGGAGATGAACGCGAAGTAGAGCAGGTTCGCGATCCAGCCCGCCGCGCGACCGGTCGTGGCGTAGAGGCCGAAGATCTCGCCCTCGTGGCCAGCGGGAACCGCGCGCGAGAGATAGGAGCGCGACGCCGACTGCACCGGGCCAACGAAGAGGCACAGGATGAGTCCGAGGACCCAGAACACGGACTTGTCGTTCGAGGTGAACATCAGCACGGTTCCCGCGATGAGGAGCGAGACGAGTGACGCGACGATCACGGTTTTCGGCCCGAAGCGGTCGTCGAGGAAGCCCGAAGCGAGCGTGCCGAAGCCGGCCGCCAGGTTCGCCGCGACCGCAAAGTAAATGACCTCGCTGCCCGAGAAGCCGTACACTTGGGCCGCGAGCACCGCGCCCCACGCGAAGATCGCGCCGAGCCCATCACGGAAGATCGCGCTCGACAGCAGGAACTGCAGGAGCTTGCGATCGTTCTGCCAGAGCCACACGAGCGTCTTCCACAGCTCGCCATAGGCCTGGAAGAAGTTGACGCGCTTGACCGTCACCCGCGCATCCGCCTCGGGCACCCGGCGCAGCAGCGGAATAACAAACGCGATGAACCAGAGCGCCGCGACGACGACCGCGAGGCGGATGTTGAGTGCTTGCCCGTCTAATCCATCCGGCACCCCGAACAGGCCGATCCCGGGCTCATCCCCGTTGAAGTCCTGCAGGAACAACACGAGGAGAACGAGCAGCAGCACGATCGAGCCGATGTAGCCGAGTCCCCAGCCCGTGCCAGAGACGCGGCCGACGTTCTCCTTCGTCGACACCTGCGAGAGCATCGAGTTGTAGTTCACCTCGGCGAGGTCCGAGAACACCTTGCCGACCGCGAGCAGCGTCGCGCCGAAAACGAGGAACTTCGCCTCCGGGTACACGAAGAACATTAAGAGCATGCAGGCGATCGTGATGCCCGAGAACACGGCGAGGTACGTCTTCCGTTTCCTCGAGCCATCCGCCGAACGACCGAGCGCGGGCGCGATCACGGCCACGATAATGGCGGCGGCAAGGTCGAGGCCGCTCATCACCTGCTGCGAACCGGCCTGGGCGTTGAGGTATGCCGGGTCCTCGGCGTTGGCCGCGCCGAGCGCCACGATATCCGGGTCGATGAAATAGTCGGATGCGAGGTAGGTCGCGAAGACGAAGGTCACCACGACAGCCTGGAAGGCGGAGTTGCCCACGTCGTAGAGCTGCCACGCGAACGAGCGGCGCTTCAGCTCGCGCTTGTTGATGCGCTCCCCGTCCTGGGTCACCACGGTGTTGGGGGCGTTGGCCGGCTCTGGCGTCACGTGCTCGGGCGTCGTCGAAGTGCTCACAAGGCGGATTGTATTGGGCGGATGCGACTTGGGCGTTGCCTTAGGGGTAATTAGTTCCACGCTCGGGAAACTGCGTGACCTCAGCCATCGCGAAGCAGTGCCATCAATTCGTCTGTACTTAATTTGGCATCGGCCTGACCGCGCATGTGCTCAATTACGCGCTCCCCGTGGGTATTCCTCTTCGCGGCATGAACGATTCGCAGGCCTGTCCCGTCGGCGATGACTTCGACCTCGACACCTGCTAGAAAACTGTGGTGCGGCGGAGATCTTCCGGGATCGTGACTTGGCCCTTGCCATTGATTCGCATAACTCGCCTCCGGACCTTACTTATCAGGGTAGAAACGTAATGATTCACGGGCAATGACATGGCTACGGAAGCCGACTCCCAAACACCTGCGCAAAATACGTGCGGCCGTCGCTGCCGTAGGTCATCGCGAAGCCCATTTCTTCGAGCTTCGGGTTGACGATATTCGCGTAATGCCCGGGCGAATCGACCCAGCCGGTCATGACCTGGGTGTAAGAGAACTGCCCGAACGCGACGTTCTCGGCGACCATCCGCCATTGATAGCCGGTTGCCGAGACGCGCTCCCCAAGACCACCCAGCCCGTCATGCGTCATCTCGAGGATGCTCGCCTGATGATCGGCCTGGGCCTGCGCGGCCTTGTTGAGTTGCAGATTGATGGTGAGTGGCTCGAGGCCCTCCTGGATGCGCACCCGGTTGACGAGCTCAAGCACGGTGTTGGCGCCTGCCGTGCCTTCCTCGAGCGCGGCGTCACTGCTGAGGTCGTAGGTGTCTTCTGCCGAGCCTTCGAGCGTGATCGGCGGTGCTTCGGTCGTCGGCGCCGGCACCTCGAATTCGATGCGGATGCAGCCGGTGAGGAGGGGGGTAAGCGCCACTGGCGCCGCAATGAATGTGAGGAATCGTCGGCGCAACATTGGGGCTAGCTAACCCTCACAGGCCAAGAAACTGCTGTGTTCGCCGGGCCGGGTTGGCCGAATTACTCGCCGAGAAGCTCGACGAACTGCTCCGAGCTAATCACCGGCGCGAAGAAGTTATTGATGCGTCGGAAGGCGGCCGCCTCATCCGCGGGGTCGTGCGTGCCCGTCGCGTCGCCGATCACAATCGGTAGGAGCCCGTGGTCGCGTGCTGCGCGCGCGTTGCCTTCGACGCACCAGTCGAGGTGGATGCCGGTGATCACCACGACCTCGATCTTGCGTCGCGCAAGGGTACCGGGAAGGTCGGTGCCGACAAACGCCGTCTGCAGTGCGGTCTCATTGAATTGCTTGTCGCCGGGCTCCACGAGCTCGGCGAGTTCATCCACGAGCGCATCGTCCCAGGCAATCTGCTCGGGCGTTGCGTCGATCGCGCCGGTCCAGCTGTCGTACTGCGCCGCGTCGAAGAGCGACTGAGGGTATTCGGATCGGAACACCGTGAAACCGACCCAGTTAAACGATGTGAAGTTCGGTGCCTGACGAGCCGCTTTCGCGGCGCGCACCGTCGCCTTAAGGCTTCCGCGATACGCGTGCCCTTCTGCATACTGCACGCCGCCCGGCTTGTAGAGCGAGTTCGACTGGCTCACCGACATGAACGCCGCGGGCCGTTTGAGGATTGCTCGAAGATCGAGCGACTGCCACTGCGGGTGCAGGGGTGGGATGGCGTCGACGTTGCTTCCTGGGAGGCGAGCGATCGTGGCCGCATCCAGTTCGACGGGCTCGAGAGGCGTGGTGCGGGTGCTGAGGGTGAGCGTGCTCACGGACTTCTCCTCGGGTCGACGAACGGGATGATTCGACGGTAGCGAGCCGGAGCGTGGCGTGGCCAGCGAGTAGGCGAAGGTGAAGAAATGTGACGTTGCCCATCGTGGCGAGAATAAAGACTTGAGCCGAGTTCACTCAACTCTCAGGTTTCCAAGGTTGACACGATGAGGCTCAAGAATATACTTGAGTCAGGTTCACTCAAGGTTGCCAGCTCAATTACGGCAGCAAGAACCGCAGATCAACCACAGAAAAGCCCAAAGGAGAACACATGTCACGTGCCGTTGGTATTGACCTCGGAACCACGAACTCTGTCGTTGCAGTCCTCGAAGGTGGCGAGCCGAAGGTCATCGCCAACGCCGAGGGCATGCGCACGACCCCCTCGGTCGTCGCGTTCGCCAAGGATGGCGAGGTGCTCGTCGGTGAGACCGCAAAGCGCCAGGCCGTCACGAACGTTGACCGCACCATCGCTTCGGTGAAGCGCCACATGGGTACCAACTGGACTACCCAGGACATCGACGGGAAGAAGTACACGCCGCAGGAGATCTCGGCTCGTACGCTCGGCAAGCTCAAGCGCGACGCCGAAACCTACCTCGGTGACAAGGTGACCGACGCGGTCATCACTGTCCCCGCATACTTCAACGACGCTGAGCGTCAGGCAACGAAGGAAGCTGGCGAGATCGCCGGCCTCAACGTGCTCCGCATCATCAACGAGCCGACCGCGGCAGCGCTCGCGTACGGCCTCGACAAGGGTAAGGAAGACGAGCTCATCCTCGTGTTCGACCTCGGTGGCGGTACCTTCGACGTCTCGCTCCTCGAAGTTGGTAAGGACGAGGACTTCTCGACCATCCAGGTGCGCGCAACCGCCGGTGACAACCGCCTCGGTGGCGACGACTGGGACCAGCGCGTCGTGGAGTACCTCATCGGCGAGTTCAAGAGCCAGACCGGCGTCGACGTCTCGAACGACAAGATCGCACTCCAGCGCCTCAAGGAAGCCGCTGAGCAGGCGAAGAAGGAGCTGTCGAACTCGACCAGCACCTCCGTCCAGCTGCCGTACCTCTCGCTGACCAACGAGGGCCCCGCAAACCTCGACGCGACCCTTAGCCGCGCGAAGTTCGAAGAACTCACCAAGGACCTCCTCGACCGCACCAAGAAGCCGTTCAACGACGTCATTGCGGAAGCCGGCGTCAAGGTCGCCGACATCGACCACGTCGTGCTCGTCGGTGGTTCGACCCGTATGCCCGCCGTGAGCGACCTCGTGAAGCAGCTCACCGGTGGTCAGGAGCCCAACAAGGGTGTGAACCCGGATGAGGTCGTCGCCGTGGGTGCTGCCCTCCAGGCCGGTGTCCTCAAGGGTGAGCGTAAGGACGTTCTACTCATCGACGTCACCCCCCTGAGCCTCGGTATCGAGACCAAGGGTGGCATCATGACCAAGCTCATCGAGCGCAACACCGCGATCCCGACGAAGCGTTCGGAGACCTTCACCACGGCTGAAGACAACCAGCCCTCGGTGCAGATCCAGGTCTTCCAGGGTGAGCGTGAGTTCACTCGCGACAACAAGCCGCTTGGCACCTTCGAGCTGCAGGGAATCGCTCCGGCTCCCCGCGGCATCCCGCAGGTTGAGGTCACCTTCGACATCGACGCGAACGGTATCGTCCACGTCTCAGCGAAGGACAAGGCGACCAACAAGGAGCAGTCGATGACCATCTCGGGTGGCTCGAGCCTCCCGCAGGAAGACATCGACCGCATGGTCAAGGAAGCCGCCGAGCACGAGGCAGAGGACAAGGAGCGCCGCGAGGCCGCAGAGCGTCGCAACCTTGCCGAGTCGACCGCCTACCAGGTTGAGAAGATCATCTCGGAGAACGAGGACAAGCTCCCTGCCGACGTGAAGAACGAGGTCCAGGGTGACGTCGACGCGCTGAAGACCGCACTTGCGGGCGATGACGACGACGCCGTGAAGACTGCGTTCGACAAGCTCAACGAGTCGCAGCAGAAGCTCGGCGAGGCGATCTACGCGCAGCAGTCGGCTGAGGGCGAGGCTCCGCAGGCTCCGACCGCTGACGGTGAGGCCAACGCCGACGACGACATCGTCGACGCCGAGGTTGTTGACGAAGACGACGAAGAGAAGAAGAACTAGGTAATGACTCAGCAGAACCCGAACGAGCACGAAGAGCCGATCATCCGCGACAAGCGGCGGATCGACCCGGAGACCGGGAAGGTTCGCGAGCCGAACCCGGATGCGCAGTCAAACGATGTCGAGGATGCGGTGGCGGACGCCATCGACGCCGAGACGGAGCGCGAGACCATCTCGGAGGAGGAGCTGCAATCGCTCCTCACCGACGCGATGAGCGCATCCACCGCGTCTGATCTACCAGAGGATGCACCCGCATCCGCCGTCGAAGAGACCGAGGATGCGCGACTCGCTCGCGAGCACCTCGATGACCTGCGCCGCGTGCAGGCGGAGTACACCAACTTCCGCCGCCGCACCGAGCGCGAGAAGGAGGAGCTGGCCAGCGTGGCGACGGCAAACGTCGTCACCCAGCTCCTCCCGGTCCTCGACGATCTGGGCCGAGCCGAGGCCGCGGGCGACCTGCCGGAAGGCAGCGCGCTGCAGGTGATCGCCGCGAAACTACACGCGACGATCGAGCGGCTAGGCGTGGAACCGTACGGCGAGAAGGGCGAAGCCTTCGACCCGAACATCCACGAGGCGATCGCTCAACTCCCGAATCCCGAAGTAACTGAACACACCATTGCCGATGTAGTCGAACGTGGCTATCGCATCGGTGAGCGTGAGATTCGTCCCGCCAAGGTCGCGGTGTTTGTCCCGGCCGAGTAGGGCGAAGTGAATGGGGGTGCTCGCTACCGCGGGTACCCCCACTTTGCTCAATATGGCGACATACTCTGCTGGCTAACGCTGGCAACTGCTGGCCAACGCCGGCAACACCGTGATTTTGAAAGGAGAAGTGTATGGCGAGCCAAGACTGGTTCGATAAGGACTTCTACAAGACGCTAGGTGTCGAAAAGGACATCAGCGACGCGGAGCTGCGGAAGGCATACCGCAAGCTAGCGCGAAAATATCACCCGGACACCCACCCCGGGGACAAGACGGCCGAGGAGAAATTCAAGGAGATCTCCGAGGCCTATGACGTGCTTTCCGACGCCGACAAGCGCAAGGAATACGACCAGATCCGTGCCATGGGCGCGGGCGCACGATTCTCGGCAGGGCCCGGCGGCGCCGGTGGCGCTGGCGGATACGGCAACTTCGAGGACCTCTTCGGCGGCCTCTTCGGCCAGGGCGGCTACCAGCCCGGCTACGGCCAGGGTGGACGCACGTACACGACGACGTCCGGTGGCGGCGGGTTCGAGGACCTCTTCGGCGGGATGTTTGGCGGCGGTGGCTCCGCCGGTGGCCAGGCTGGCTTCCAGGCGAACCGAAAGGGCGCCGACCAGCGCGCATCCACGACCCTGAACTTCATGACGGCCATCAAGGGCGACACGATCGACCTGCAGGCTGGCGACGGCCGGATCATTACCGTGCGCATCCCGGCCGGGGTCAAGGATGGGCAAAAGATTCGTCTGCGCGGCAAGGGCGCCCCGGGGCCCCAGGGCGGCGAACCCGGCGATCTCATCCTCGAGGTGTCGGTGCGGCCGCACCCGGTGTTCAGCCGTGACGGCAACAACATCGTGGTGCAGGTGCCGATCACGTTCGCGGAGGCCGTCCGCGGCACGACGATCGAGGTGCCGACCATCGATGGCTCGACCGTGAAGGTGCGCGTCCCGGCGCACTCGCAGACCGGCAAGAAACTGCGCGTCAAGGGCCGTGGCGTGAGCACGAAGAAGGAGACCGGCGACATGATCGTCGAGCTCGGCATCGTTGTCCCGAATCGGCTCACGAACGATCAGGAAAAGGCGCTCGACGACTTCATCGCGGCGTCGCCGGATGAGAATCCGCGCGAAGACCTGATGCGCGAGGCGCGCGTCTAACCTGGGAACCACAATGCCAGAAAGGAGGCGGCGATGACCACCCCACGAAATCACAATCTCGACGAGGATGCGCCAGTATTCTCGATCGCAATCGCCGCCGAGCTGGCGCAGATGCACCCGCAGACGCTGCGGCAATACGACCGGATGGGGCTCGTCGTGCCGGAGCGCACGTCGGGCCGAGTCCGCCGATATTCGCTGGTCGATATTGCGAAGCTCCGCGAGATCAGCGAGCTTTCGGAAGCGGGCGTGAGCCTCGAGGGCATCCTGCGCATCGTCGAGTTGCGACACGAGGTGCGCACGCTGCGAAAGCGGATGCAGGAGCTCGAGCACGAGCTCGCAGAGGAACGCCTTGAGCGTCAGCGGGTATTTGCTGCGGGGCACGGCGAGATCGTCGCGATTTCGCGCGGCGCCCGAGTCCGGGCCCGGAACGAGATCGTGCTGTGGGAACCGCGCGTGGCTGCGCGCAGTGTTGAGGACGATGACGTTGAGGCTGACGACGAGGACTGACTGCGGGAGCTGACGTTGGGGAATGACGTTGGGAGCCGACGAGGACGCAACGTTCAGGTCGCGCTGAGATGGTGAGTGAGTTCACACATTTCATGTGGTTGTGGAAAGCTTGCCCGGGTTCCTTTTCGCCGCGGGTACGCTGCGACATGGACCACCCCTCGCGATCGACGCTTGCGCCAACTCAACGTGCCGCCTCGATACGCAAGGACACGACCGCACGGCGAGCACTGTACTGACAACACCGAGGAGACCGCGACGTGACCAACGCGCAAGACGACTCTGAACGCTGGGAATCCTCTTCCGAGGACGCCAGCGCCAGTGACGCCGCGCGCGCTGCAGAAAGCGCGGCGGGTGCGTCGGATACCGATGCGGAATTCGCGGCTGAGGCGTCGGCCGGAGATCCGGAAGTCTCGGCGGATTCGTCCGTCGGTGAGCCTGACATCGCTAGCTCCAGCATCGCTAGCTCCGGCATCGCGGGCACTGGCGTTGAGAGCTCGGCTAGTGCCGACTCCAGCAGCGCGGACTCCGGCAGCGCGGACTCCGGCGGCGGGCGCAAGGTTGCCCGTGTCCTCGGAGCAGTCGCGGTAGTCGCGTTCGCAACGCTTGGTCTCGGTGTCGCATCCGGTTGGGGGAGCCCGGGCACACCGCTTGGAGCCGCCTCGGCTGCATCGCTTGCGCACGGCCCATCGCTGTCAGCATCCCCGTCTTCGACTCCCGGCGCATCCGCGTCTCCGACACCCGCCGCATCCGTACCGGCGACGACGGCGACAGCCGCGACTCCGACTTCGTCGGCCGCTCCGGAACCGGCACTCGACATCACGACCGCCTCGAGCCTCACTGTGCTCGTGAATAAGCACATCCCGCTCGATCCGATCAACTATGCTCCGGATGACCTCGTGTCGATGGAGTCGATCGACGTCCGCTCGATGAACGACCACTCGCTACGCCAGGATGCGGCGGATGCGGTCAAGGGAATGTTCGCGGATGCTGCGGAGGCCGGCCACTACCTCGATATGACGAGCGGCTACCGCGAGTACGACCTCCAGACACAGCTGTACTCGGGCTACGTCGAAGAGCAGGGCGTCGAAGAAGCCGACTCGACGAGCGCGCGGCCCGGGTTTAGCGAGCATCAGACCGGCCTTGCTGCCGACATCTCCGCGCCGGACGCGTATCCGGATTGCATCCTTGACACCTGTTTCGGTGAAACTGAGGCCGGCCAGTGGCTCGCCGAAAACTCCTGGGAGTACGGCTTCATCGTGCGCTACCCGGAGGGCGAGACCGCGGTCACGGGCTACGCCTACGAACCGTGGCACTTCCGCTTTATCGGTGTCGAGGCCGCCGCCGAATATCACGAGTCTGGTGCCGCGACCTATGAGGAATTCGTCGGCTCCGGCCCCGCCCCCGACTACAAGTAGCCGTTTCGCGGCGCGGCCGCGCGCCCATTGCCGGTGCCCGCGCCGTACCCATTGCCGGTAACGCTCACCCCTGCTGGCACTTCGGCAGGGGTGAGCGTTACCTGCAATGTTTGCCTGCGCCATCGGCAGGGGTGAGCGTTACCTGCAATGTTTGCCTGCGCCATCGGCAGGGGTGAGCGCTAGCTGCAATGCCAGCGAGCGCGAACGGCCAAGTGCGCCTGCGCTACCGGCAAGGGAGAGCGCTACCCGCAATGCCCACGCGCCAGCACCACCGCTAGCTGTACCAGGTCGGAAGCGGGATCTCGTTGACCAGCACGTACTTGCCGACCTCGTGCTTCTTGTAGGGGAGCGGGTCGTGCAGGCTGTGCGTGCGCAGGTTGCGCCAGTAGATGTCGAGCCCGACCCGGTTCGCGCTCGCACGGGCACCGGTCAGCTCGTAGATCTTCGTGGCGATCTCGAGACCGTCCTCGATGATCCGCACCTTGCCCGCGGCCACGCGCACCGCGACCTCGCCGCGGCGTCGCGCCGTCAGTGACTCGCGCGGAGCATGCAGCACCTCGCTGATCTCGAGGTCGATCTGGTCGATGAGCGCAGCATCCGCCCACAACTTCGTCGCGAGGTCGCCGTAGCCCTCGAGCACGTAGAACTCCTCGACGCCGAACTGCTTCTGCTCGCCGCCGTAGGGCCACGAGCGCGTGTGCTCGCGGGTGTAGGCGGATGCGGTGTCGAGCGCACCCTCGGCGATGCCGAGATAGATGTTGTTGAAGATCGCCTGCAGCGCGGGCACGTTGAGGGTGTTGTACACGAGCGGCTGGAACTGCTTATTCACGAAGCCGGCCGCGCCCGCCCAGTCGACCTGCACATCCTGAATCGTCACCGAGCCCGACTCGGTGAGCCGCTGGCCGAGGTTGTCCCAGTCGCCAGCGAAGACGATGCCAGGCTGGTCCGTCGGCACGATCGCGAACACGTGCGTGTCGGTGCCGTCGAGCACTCCTTCGAGCACCGTGAGATCGGCGACGCGGCCGCCCGTCGAGAACGACTTTCGGCCGTTGAACACGATCGTGTCGCCCTCGTCGGCGATGCTGAGGTCGCCATCCCGGGGGTTCACCGCGCCGCCGAAGAACAGGCTGTTCGCGGTGTAGAGCTCCTCGACTGCGGCGATCTGCGCATCCGTGCCGACGAGGCGCACGGCCCACGCCCAGAGGTAGTGGTAGCCAAGCAGCTGCCCGATCGATCCGTCTGCCCGCGAGATGATCCGCACGATCTTGTTCACCACGTGCCACGGCAGTTCGCCGCCGCCGTGGGCCGCCGGGCCGAGCACCGTTACGAGTCCCGCGTTCTTGAGCAGCTGCACCTCGGTGTGCGGAGCTTGGTTCGCGCGGTCGCGCTCGACGGCGTCGACCGCTAGGATGTCCGCGACTTCCTGCGCGCGCTCGAGCCAGCCCTGCGCATCCGTCGGCCTCGGGATGTTCTGCCAGCGGTCCAGCAGCTCGGGGGCATTGGTCGTGAGGGTCGTTGCTTCGGTCATGGTGGATGCTCGCTTTCGCTGATTCGATCGCCATTTCGCGTTCGGTGGGTGGATGCTTCGGGCCGCGACCCGGGTCCGGTTTGCGGCGGCGGAGCGCTTGCCGAAAATGTGGCGGTTGCGTGAGGTGCCCGTCAACGGCGGCCGCCGCTTCGTGTCGTTGATTGACGGGATGTGACGGAATCGACCCGAGGCGCGTCACGGAATGACATGGCGCGTCATGAAGCGCGGCGGATGCGTGACGAACGCGGTTGTGGCTCGGTACGTTCTTCGCACTGCCGCGGTATTCGTGCCGATCAGGCACCGTCCGTCGGGCGTCACGTTCTGCCAGTGACCGAACCGCCCGACAGCGAACCTCCAACACCGAACCGCAACACCGAACCGCAACACCGAACCGCGAACACGTGATACCCAACGAAGGGACCCGACCATGACTCAGCTGACCGACCTCGAAACCAGCCCGCTCCGCGCATCCGCAGACGGTGCATCCGCGAGCCGCGCATCCGCCGGCAACCTGCCTGAAGCCCAGCGTGAGGAACTGTCGCTCGGCGCCGACTACGAGGCAGTGGCGGCGAAATTCCGCTCTATCTTCGAGCGAATTGCCGCGACGGCGCTCGAGCGCGAACACCAGCGCAGGCTGCCGCACGAGGAGATCGACTGGCTCAAGCAGGCCGGGTTCGGCGCCGTGCGCGTGCCGCGCAAGTACGGTGGCGACGGCGTCTCGCTGCCGCAGCTGTTCGAGCTGCTCATCGAGCTCTCGGCGGCGGATTCCAACATTACCCAGGCGCTGCGCGGTCACTTTGCATTCGTGGAGGATCGCCTGAACCAGCACGCCACGACCGACCAGTCCGCGTGGTTCGCGCGCTTCGTGAGCGGTGAGACCGCGGGGAACGCGTGGACCGAGGTAGGCGAGGTGAAGGTCGGCGACGTCAATACGCGTGTGCAGGAGACGCCGAACGGGCTTGTTGTCAACGGCGAGAAGTTCTACACAACGGGCAGTATTTACGCCGACTGGCTCGACGTCTACGCCGGCCGCCACTCGGACGACGAACCGGTGATCGCGCTCGTCAACCGTCACCAGCCGGGCGTGACCATCAGCGACGACTGGGATGGCTTCGGCCAGCGCACGACCGGCAGCGGCACGACCGTGTTCGAGAATGCCGCGGTGGACGCAGAAAACATCACGGTGTTCACCGACCGTTTCCGCTACCAGACCGCGTTCTATCAGCTCGTGCACCTCGCAACACTCGCCGGCATCACCGAGGCCGCGTTGAGCGAGTTCGCGCAGCAGGCTCGTGCCCGCAAGCGCGTGTTCAGCCACGGCTCGAGCGAACAGTGGAGCCAGGATCCGCTCGTGCAGCAGGTCGTCGGCGTCGCGTCCTCGCAGTCGTTTGCGGCCCGCGCGACCGCGATTCGTGCTGCCGAGTCGGCGCAGGATGCGTACCTCGCGCGTTTCTCCGCGGTCGCCGGTCTCGAAGGGGCTGTCGAGGAGGAGCAGCGCGCGAACCAGCGGGCCGAGCTCGAGTCGGCGCAGGGCCAGGTCGTCATCATCGACCTCGCGCTCGACGCGACGAGCAAGCTCTTCAACGCGCTGAGCGCATCCGCGGCCTCAGAGGCGAAGGCGCTCGACCGCTACTGGCGCAACGCCCGAACGGTGTCCTCGCACAACCCGGTGATCTTCAAGCAGCGCATCGTCGGCGACTGGGCGATCAACGGCACCGAGCTGCCGTACGCCTGGGCGATTGGGGCGCAAAAGAACTCGACGGCCGAGTAGCAACCGAGTCGCCGAGTAAGCCTGGCTTGGTCGGTCGCCGACTAGGCCGCAGGCCGTATCGAGGCGCAATATCCTTCAGTACCTCGGCGCCGTACCAAAGGTTAGGTAAACACCCTTCAATATGGCTGGCCCAGCCGCGCCTGAATCTCGGCGATCAAGGCATTCCGATCTGCGGCGAGGAAGGACTGCAGGACGGGAACCACGCCCGCCGAGCGTGACTGCGCGTACGCAGCGCGGTCTGTCGTGAGTCTTGCCGTCCAGACGCTGAGATTGACGGCGAGTCTGGCGACGACTGAGTCGCAGACGACGTCGATTTCGCCAGCCTCGAGTGGAACGCGCGTGCCCCAGCCCTTCAAGACATCGAGCAAGCCGGCGACAGGTTCGCTCGCGCGCCGACTCGCGTATGCGCCAGCCACGACGAGTTCCGCAACGCGCGGCGCCCACACCATGTCGCCAAAGTCGAGCACGCCGGTGACCGAATCCCCGGTCACGAGCAGGTTCGAATCGTGGAGGTCGTGATGGACAACCTGTTGGGGGAGCGAAGAGAGCTTGTCCGCGACGTGCTCGATGAACCGGTCATGCGCCAGCTGCAGGACTTCGCGTACCACGGGATCCGTTGCGGCCGGCATGGTGGTGGCCAGGGTCTCGAGAGTACGGGTGAGTTCCCACGGATGCGAAATCGGTTCGGGCGGCGCGGGCCAAGCGGCCAATCCGCGCGAGATTGCCGCCGCCGTGCGCCCAACCTCGCGCAATAACTCTGGCGAGGGTCGAACCGAGTCGAGCGGGGTTCCTTCGAGCCATTGACCCAAGTGCACGATCGCCGACGGTTGCGAGCCGGGGGATGCATCCGGCCGCCCCGACGATTGGGCGACGTCCGCCACCACCAGTGACGTGCCGCTCACTGACGGCACGGTCCGCGCCACAGGCACGCCGAGCGACTCAAGATGATCCATCGCCGCAGTTCGCCAGGACTCCAAGGCAAACTGCGAAGTTGAAAACCTTGAGGCCTTGAACGCGAGCTGTCGCCCATCCGCCGCAGCCACGCGAAACACCGTGGCGAGCTCGCTCGGCATCGCGTGCATGTCAACCGCTTCGATCCCGTAATCGCGACGCAATATCGCACGCGCCTCCGAATCGTCGAGCGTGAGCACTTCCGGGGTGACGGCGTTATCGGGCATCCAGGCAGTCTGCGGCAGAATCGGTTGTATGTCTACGACTCCCTCCCGAGTTCACATGGCCATGGGCTTCGACCCCGACGAAGACGTCGACCTCGATCCCGCGACGAGAGCACTCATCGAGCGGCGCGACCGCGTACTCGGGCCGTCGTACCGGCTCTTCTACCGCGAGCCCGTCGCGATCGAAAGCGGCAAGGGCGTTTGGCTCAAAGGGATGGATGGCCGTGACTACCTCGACGCCTATAACAACGTCCCGGTCGTCGGGCACAGCCATCCGGCGATCACCGCGGCCGCCACCGCGCAGCTCGCGACGCTCAACACGCACACGCGCTACCTCACCGAGCCGGTCATCGCCTACTCGGAGCGGCTGCTCGCGACGTTCCCGGATGCACTGAATCGCGTCACGTACACGTGCACCGGCAGCGAGGCGGTCGACCTCGCGGTCCGCACCGCGCGTCACGCGACGGGCAACCGGGGCCTCATCATTTCCGAGCACGCCTATCACGGCACGACAGTTGCAGCGGCAGGAATTTCGCCGTCGCTCGGCCCCAACAACCCGCTTGGTGACGATGTGGTGACCATCGCATCCGTCGACACCGCGCGCATCCCGCCCGAGCAGGTCGCGGCAAAGCTCGAGGCGGATGTGCGCAGCGCGATCGAGCAGCTCCAAGAGTCGGGCGCGGGTGTCACCGCGATCATCCTCGACTCGATCCTGTCGAGCGATGGTGTGCAGGTCGAGCCAGCAGGGTTTCTCGCGCCGCTGGTCGATCTCGTGCACGAGGCGGGCGGGCTCTACATTGCCGATGAGGTGCAGCCCGGCTTTGGCCGAACCGGCGAATGGTGGGGCTTCGAACGCCACGCGCTCACGCCTGACCTCGCGGTACTTGGCAAGCCCATGGGCAACGGCATTCCGATCGCCGCGCTCGTCGGTACGGAGGAATCGCAGCGCAAGTTCGGCGAAGACATTCGCTACTTCAATACGTTCGGCGGGAACCCCGTGAGCATCGCGGCGGCGAACGCGGTACTCGATGTGATCGAACAGGAGCAGCTGCGGCAGAACGCTGCCGAGGTCGGGCGGATGCTGCTGACCGGCCTCGAGCGGATCGGCGCCGACGACGACCGGGTACTGCACGTGCGGGGTGCGGGGCTCTTTCTCGCGATGGAGTTTGCGGATGCTGATGGCGCCCCCGACGAGGCGCTCGCGGCTCGGGTCGTGAACGGGATGCGCGACGAGGGCGTGCTGATCAGCGCGTCGGGCCCGGCTGCTGCGGCGCTGAAGATCCGCCCGCCGCTTGTGTTCGACTCCGGCAACGCGGAGCAACTCCTCGAGACGCTGGAGCGGGTGCTGCGGAGCACCCGCTAACGCGCCGAATCTGTTGCCCGGACGCAGACAACGAAGCCGGTGACTGCATCCACCAGACAAGGTGAGTAGCCACCGGCTTCGGTTCGCGCAACGATGGGCTAGTAGACCGACTGCCCCGCCAGCTCCGGCGCAAACGCCCCGCGATAGCGAGCCGCCGGGTGCCGGTCGTTGAGCCGCGCATCCCCAAACAGCTTCTGTCGAAGCGGACCCGGTGCGTACTCGCTCTGTGCGAGGCCGCGCTCGCGCAGTACCGGCAGCACCTTCTCGGCGAACTCCTCGAACGAGCCGGGCAGCACATAGTTCATGACATTGATCCCGTCGACGTCCGCCGCACGCCACTGCTCCAGCTGATCCGCGATCTGCTCGGGCGTGCCGACAATCTGATTCCCGCGCGCCAGCAGCGTGCCGACGTCGGACATGACCGGCTCGCGATCTTTGACGGCGAATCGCGTCCACTCGAGGAAGCCCTTGGCCGTGTTGGTCTTGATGTCCTTCAGCGGAGTCTCGGGCGGGTAGACGCGACCGTCCGCATCCACGAGCGCCATGTGCGCGAGGTGTCCCTCGCTGCTCGCCCAGCGGTCGAATTCCTCCGCCTTCTCGTTCGCCTCGATCTCGGTGTCGCCGATGATGAAGCTCAGGCCAGGGAAGAACTTGATGTCGCCCGGCTCGCGTCCCGCCTCGACGGCGAGGGCACGGGTTTCGGTGATGAGCGCCCTGGCAGCTTCGGGGGTCGTGGTCGGGATGAACGTTGCCTCGGCATGTCTCGCGGCGAATTGGCGGCCGGATGCGGATGCGCCGGCCTGAAAGAGCAGCGGCGTGCGCTGGGGCGAGGGCGCGGGTAGGTGCGGGCCCTCGACTTTGAAGCGCTCGCCCTCGTGGTAGATCTTGTGAATCTTGGATACATCGGCGTAGATGCCGCGTTCCTTGTCCTTCAGCAGCGCGCCCTCATCCCACGAGCCCTCCCAGAGCTTGTAGACGACGTCGACGTATTCCTCGGCCCAGCGGTAGCGCTCAGTGTGGTCGACGAGGTTGGGGAGCCCGAAGTTGCGCGCCCCGTTGTCCTGCGTTCCGGTCACGATGTTCCAGGCGATGCGACCGCGCGAGATATGGTCGAGCGTCGAGATCTGCCGCGCGAAGTTGAACGGGTGGTTCTGCGCGACGTTCGACGTAAGCGCGAGGCCGATGTTCTCGGTAACCACAGCGAGCGCGCCCAACAGCACGGTTGGGTCGTTGCTCGGCAACTGCAGACCGTGCCGCGCGTAGACCTCGTATTCGGCGTCCGCATCCCCGTAGTGGCCGGTCACGTCGGCGAAGAACATCGCGTCGAACTTTGCCTCCTCGAGGAGTCTCGCGAGGTTGATCCACAGGTCGACGTTCTCGAAGTCGACCTGTCCCGCATCCGGTTGGCGCCAGTGGCCGTGCTTGATGTGGGAGTTCGTGTTCATCACGAACGCGTTGAAGTGGAGTGGGCGGTCCTGCGTGCTCATAGCAATCCCTTTCGGTGTCGTTGGCACCAGTGTTCGGTGCGAGCCGTCATCGCGAAACCGCGTGTTACGCCGGGCGGCAGCGCGTGACTTCGCGTTACGCCGGATGTCGGTGGGTCACGTGCCGCACCCATTGCCGGTAGCGCTCGCCAGGGGCGAAGTGCGGGCAGGGAAGAGCGTTACCGGCAAGGGGTACCGGTGCGTCCGGCAATGATGAGCGTTACCGGCAAGGGCTACCGGCGCTCGCGGCAATCGCGAGCGCTATCGGCAATTCCCGGCTATCGGCGGCTACCGCCCGCCGACCGACCCACCGCCGATGCCGCCGCCGGCCATCCCGCCGCCACCGAAGCCGCTCGCGCTCGCCCCGCCGCCTTCGCCAGAAGGCATCGTGGTCTGCGTGGTGTGCTTCAGGTGAGTCATCGCGGTCGCGAACACAACAGGGCTGTAGCCGTAGAGCCAGACCGGGGCCGTGCCCGCGGACTCGTACTTTGCCTGCAGCTCC
This sequence comes from Gulosibacter molinativorax, assembly GCF_003010915.2. Lineage (NCBI taxonomy): Bacteria > Bacillati > Actinomycetota > Actinomycetes > Micrococcales > Microbacteriaceae > Gulosibacter > Gulosibacter molinativorax. Next base: position 2,754,587 of record NZ_CP028426.1, read on the forward strand.
TTCGCCCAGGTTCGGTCGAGGCCGAACAGGGATGCATACGGCAGCAGCTGCTCGTAGACCTCGATCACGCGGGCATCCAAGCCAACGCGCTCGGCGGTCTCGGCCGACTGCAGCGACTGGATGCGATCGGCCTCGGAAAGCTTGATGTACTCACGCAGGCCGCGAAGGTGATCATGCGCCTCCGCGCCCTTTGCTGTCCGCAGGCGAGTTGGGATGGATGCGGCAACCACGGCGAGGGCGAACAGCAGCAAGGTGCCCACCAGGGTGAACCCGATCAACGCACCGCCATTCACAATGAGCATCACGATGAGGGCCGCGAATGACACGACGATGGACGGAACCGCCACCCAGAGCGTCCGTCGTTTCGCAGCGGAAGCCGCCACTGACTTCTCGATAAACCCGTCGTCGACCACCGCCTTGCGGGGTACCTTGCCGAAGCGGCTATAGGCCTTACCGAGCTTCTCGTTGCCCCGAATCGCGATCACTTCCCCACTCGGGAAGAGTACCGAATCCACGAAGTGCTGCTCGATCTCGGGCAGCGAGCTGGCATCGTCGAGTTTCCGAAGCTGGGGATCGAGCAGCTTTTCGCCTGTGCCCCACACCTGGGACGGCTCCTTCGCGTCCTCCGATTCTTCGATGCGAAGGGCACCGTGCACGGCGCCGAAAAGGATGCTCGCCGGGAACGCCCGCTGCGCGAGCGTGGGCATGAGCTGTGCCGCGATCTGCGGCGAGACATCCTCGCGAGGCTCGTACTGGGCCACCACGACGCCACCGGGTGCGTGCCGCGAACGCCGCAGCTGCACCACGAGCAGCACGGCGCTGGCGAGGAGACCGCCGAGGGCAATCGCCGCCACTGCAAACGGGAACCAGCCGACTCGATCGAGCAGCGAGAGCTCCGGCACCGTGCCCGGCTCGAAGCCGATGTTGATCGTGACCGTCGTGTTTGGCTCCATCGCGCCGGGCTCGACGTGGTAGCTCAGCCCATCCGCGAGAATCTCGCACGGGTCGGTCGCCCCGGCGGTGCCGAGATAGCAGGATGCATCCCCAACCCGAGCCTCGGCAAGCTCTGGCGCGAGGGTCACCTGAGCCGAGAACGAATGGATGGGCTGCACGCGCGAGGTTGGGAGGAGATCGGCGTAGAGCTCCTGGACTTCGGGGTTCCCCAGGTCGGCGATCACGTCACGCAGCTTGTAGGAGAGAACATAGGTCTGCTTACCGTGCACGAACTCGTCGGTGCCGATCTCGACCGTCAGCACCCCGCCCGAGACATCGCTGTCGAACTCGACCTCGTTGCCTGCGGCGTCGTGCACGCCGACGTCGGTGACCTCCATCCGCCCGTCTGCGATGTCGAGCGGCACCGATCGAACAATGCCACGATTCTGGTCGATTTCCGGGAACACCGGAACGATCGTCTCAGTGACCTCAGCGTACGAACGCTCCTTCCCGCCGGGCGTGCGCTCGATGCCGACGTGCCAGTCGCTCGTCCAGCTCTCGAACTCGAAGTTCTCGACCGAACTCTCGTCGGCGAAGGCTGGCGTCACGCTGCCGACGACTCCGAGTATCCCCGCGAGCAGGACCAGCAGCAGCGCGAGGAGCGCGCCCGAACGTTTTGCACGCGCGCCGATCGTCGGCGGCTGAATCCGAGCAGCTGGGGTGGGCTGGGGAATCACGGCAATCCTTCCCGATGCGTCACCTCAACTGTAGGTGTGCCGGGCTGAACGCGAGCGGGTCGCGATGTCGACTGGGATAGGCTGCGTCGCGACCGGCTCGAGGCGAGTCGTCGACGCGGAGTGCGCCTGGGCGGGTGTGATCGCTTAGACGCAGCCGGCGAGCACATCGCGCATCGCGGCGTCCTCGTCGGGCGTGACCCAGAGGTCGTACGTCGCCTTGATCACGATCTGCCGCGCGACGTACGTGCAGTGGTAGGTCTCGTCCGGTGGCAGCCACTGGGATGCGTCGCTCGATTCCTTCTCGTCGTTCGCCCAGTCGACCGTCGGCTGGAGGTTCATCGGGTCGTTCGCGAGCTCGAGGCGCTCCTGCTGCGTGAGGTCCTGTGCGCCGGTGCGCCACGCGTTGTAGAGCGCGACGACGTGGTCGATCTGCACCTTGTCGCTCGTGCCCTGGCCGCGCATGAACTCAACGGTCTCGCCCGTGTAGGGGTCGTCGAGCACGCCGAAGTCGACGCGGCAGCCATCGCGGTTCAGCTCGACCTCCTCGAGCTGGTCGGCGAGCACTTCCTGGCGGGTGTTGCAGTCGTCGCCATCGAGGTCTGCCCAGCCCTCCCCGAAGTACTCGTCCCGCTGGAAGTAGCCGTCCCACTCGGTGCGCTCGGCCACGGGGATGGTGTCGAGTACATCGAGCGCGGTCTCGGCGAGGGATGTGTCTGCAGCCGCGTTGTCGGTTCCGCTGCCCGCCTCCGCCTCCGCGTCCAGCACTTCCTGCGTGAGGATGGGCAGTGGCGCGCTGTCGCCGGTCGCGCCTGAGGTGCCGGAGTCGGTGGAGCCCGATGCGCATCCTGCGAGCAGCAGGGCAGCCGCGATGGGCACCGCGATGCGGCGGATGCGTCGGGTGCGTCGGGTGCCGAGGGTGCGGCTGGTCGCGGGGCTGGAGTGGCTCACGTTGCTCCTGGTGCAGGCGTCATTCGAACACCTGCCAGCTTAACGCGGCGTCGCCCGCCGGCCATTGCCGCCGAGGCTCTGCATTCGAGTTAAAGCGGCCAACCCTTGCAGCTAGCCGCCATCATTGCCTGTCTACGGGGCGGGGCAGGCGTTACCGACAGGGGTAGCGGCGAGCGCAGGCGCATCACTCAGCTGCACCTTGCAGCTAGCCGCCATCATTGCCGGTGTACGGGGCGGGGCCGGCGTTACCGGCAGGGGTAGCGGCGAGCCGGGGGCTCGGCCGCGCCCGCCTCCCTACGGCTGCGCGACGGGCACGCGGTGGCGCGTGATCTCAGCAATCGCCTCGCGCGCGGCCAGACGACCCGCCTCGACCATCGCATCCACGTGCTTCGCGGACCACTGCGAAAACCCCTCGAGCTTCGGTTGCACGAGTAGCGTCGTGGGGTCAGTCTCGAGGTCGCCGACATGCGGCGCGAGCGAGCGCATCCCGCGCAGCGGACGCTCCGGTCGGATGCGCACAGCGATGACGTGCGAGGCGCCGAGCGACTTCGCGACACGAATGGGAAGGTTCTCGACGAGGCCCCCGTCATAGAGCAGCTGCCGACCTCGACGAATAGGGGGGAACACTGCGGGGATGGCCATGCTCGCGCGGATCGCCTCTGCGACCGAACCCTCGGTGATCACGATCTGGTTGCGGCCGATGACGTCGGTGGCGGTCGCCGCAAACTTGCGGGGGAGGTCCTCAATATTGCGGTCTCCGCCGAGACGCTCGACGGTGTGCAGCAGTCCGTCGGAGTTCAAAAGGGCTGGGCCATCGGGGAACCGACGCAGCGCCGTCTGGGGCTTTCGGCCGAAGATGTGGCGCGAGAAGGTACTGATCGACGCCTCGCCGGCGAACTTTCGCAATACCGAGAGCGGGATACCTGCGGCATAGCCAGCGCCAATAATGGCGCCCATGCTCGTGCCTGCGACGATGCTCGGTCGGATACCGCGGCTGTGCAGCTCCTGTAGCACGCCGACGTGGGCAGCGCCGAGTGCGCCACCGCCGCCGAGGGCGATGCCGATTCGTATGTTGTTGTTCTCGGTCGCGGCGAACGGGAAAAGTTGTTCAGCGGCGAGTGGGCCGTGGGTCAAGCAATCATCTCCAAAACTGTGGAACCGTCCCGGTACTACAAAGGGGGAGGGATGGGGGCGGTCCCGAATGAGCCGATGCTAGGGACGAAGCCTGTGGAATTTGGCGATACTCTCAGGATTAAAGGATTGACGAAACGCGAGCCGTTAAGGGTGAACCAGGTGCGACGAGTGAGGAAACGCGGGATGATCGCGGCGCTCGCGATCTCAGGATGCGCGCTCGCGGCGTCGACCGTGACGCCGGCTGTCGCGACACCAGCGAGCATGACGCCTGCGAACGCAACGAGCACGCCGACGCTCCCCAATCCGTCCGCCGCGCCGGACGCACCCTCAGCTGACGATGGCCTCTGGTACTACACGGACACCGGCGTTGCCGAGATCCACGATTCCGGCATCACCGGCGAAGGCGTCACCATCGCGATCATCGATTCCCCGATCAACCTCGACGTGCCAGACCTCGCCGGGGCGCGCATCCACCCCCGAACCGACCAGCTGTGCCCCGGGTTTACCGGGGTGGAAGCGACCGAACGGGCGCGGCACTCGACCGCCATGGCCTCGCTGCTCGTCGGCAACGGTGCCGGCATTGTGGAAGAGCCTGGTGTGCTCGGAGTCGCACCGGATGCGGAGATCCTGCACTATGCCGTGCTGGGGGTAGCGGTGAACGAGTGCGATGCGCCGCTCGCCGATCTCGTGACGGACGCTGTCGAGCAGGGCGCCGACATCCTGAATCTCTCGATCGCCTACGACTCACCGAACGACGCCCAGAAGGCGATCGACGTTGCGCTCGCGGCGGGACTCGTCGTGAATGTGGCGGTGCAGAATCAGTCGAGCGATCGGCTTGACCTCTTATCGGGGATGCCCGGGGTTGTGTCGATCGAAAACGTGGATCAGGGCGGCAACCCCGACGAGTTCTCGGTGACCGGCCCCGGTCTCGACTTGCTCGCCCCGGGCGTCGGAATCCGGATGCTGCGGACCGACTTTTCGGGGTACGAGCTCGATGACGGCACCTCGCCCGCTACGGCGTGGGTGAGTGGGGTGTTCGCGCTCGCGAAGTCGGAGTGGCCGGATGCGACGGGGAACCAGCTGATTCAGGCCGCGATCCGGAGCACGACGCCCGAACCGACCACCGCATCCACCGAGCTGCCGCCACGCACCGACTCGAGCGGTTACGGCCGGCTCGACCCGCGCATCCTTCTCGCCACCGACCCGTCGCAGTTCCCTGACGAGAATCCCCTGCTCGAGGTCGGCGCGACGGCAGACCCAACCGAAACACCCCCGGTGACGCCGCTCGAAAACGCGCCGGCCGCCTCGAGGTTCATCTGGCTCGTGGGAGGATTCGTCGCCGTCACCGGGTTGTACGCGCTGTTGCTGGTAGTTCGAAGGCGGCGCTACCGGCGCGGGCGCTGAACACCGACGAACCCCGGGGCGGAGCATCCACCCTTGGGTTCGCAAGCTTCGGCCCATGCGTAACGATTCAGGCCTTGCCGATCGCCGCGAGGTACTGGTCGAGGGCCTGGGTGAGCACCGCCGCGCTGGTCGTCGGGCCACCGAAGCGGTGCACGCCCTGGTCGCTGTGGAGGAGCAGCGTCGGGTACGAATCGATACCCAGCGCGCGCAGCTCACGGAACTCACGCTCGGCCTCTTCGCGGCTCGCCGGGTCTCGGTACGCGGCCTCGGTCGCGTCGGCGTCGAGGCCCAAGTCGGTGGCGATGGTGCGGTACGTTTCGACGTCGGAGAGGTCCGCGCCATCCATGTACCAGGCCGACTGGAGCGCGCTCGCCAACTCGAGCTCGCGATCGGGTGCCTGCTTGCGCAGGGCAACAAGCCCGGTTGCCGCGTCGGTCGAGTCCATCACCCGCGTGCCGTCCTCGAGAACCCTCTGGTAGTCGTCACCGAAGGCGACTCCGGTGAGCTCCGCGATTCGTTCGTTGGCGCCGGGGATGTGCGGGTACGCCTCGATCGGCTGGGCGCGCGGGCCCGAGAAGAGGCCGCCCGAGAGCACCTTGAGATCGATTCGGTCGGCATTCTGAGCCGCGAACTCGCGGAGCGCGGGGCTGAATCCGTAGCACCAGCCGCAGTAGGCATCGAAGGCGTAGGTGAAGGAAGTTCGAGTGTTCATGGGCTCCCACCGCTTGGTTCCGAAAATGACTTTGTATGGCTTCGAAGTTATCGGCATGGCCAGGCCCAAACGAGGTCAGGTACGGTCGAGCAATGGTGAAAAACGGACAGGAAGAGATCCTCGAAGTTCGATATACCCCGGCAGCAGGGGGTACTGCGGGCGTCGAGGTGGTCTCGGTCGCCGAACTGTGGCGCAGGATGCAAACTCGCGCGCCAAGTTCGCGGGCGCAGCGGCCGGATTTTCACGTGCTGCTCACAGTGAGTGAAGGCGTGACCTGGCACATGGTCGATTTTCACCACTACGCGTTGGCCGACGGGGCGTGGCTGTGGGTCCGGCCCGGCCAGGTGCAGCGTTTCGGAGACCTGGCCGAGGCATCCGGCACCGTCGTGATGTTCTCTTCGGGCGTGCTGTCACCGAGCATCGCGGCGGAAGCCGCCCTCGACGACCCATTTGGCCAGACGCTGTGGCAGCCAACCGGCCCCGAGGCGGCGACGCTGCAGCGGGCACTTTGCCGGCTGCAGGAGGAGTTCGATGCCACCGACGTTCCGGCATCCACGCGGGCCGCAATCCTGCAACACCTGCTTGCCGCGCTGCTGCTGCGGCTGACCAGCCTGGACTCACCGACCAGCACAACTCGTCGAGAGCACTCCGAAACGTTCCTGCGCTTTCGCGAGGCGGTCGAGGACGGTTTCACCGAGCGGCGGGACGTTGGCTCGTATGCCCGTCGACTCGGGTACTCGCCACGGACGTTGACGCGCGCGACGGGGGATGAGGTCGGCGTCGGCGCGAAGGAATTCATCGATCGGCGCGTGATCCTCGAGGCTAAGCGGCGGCTGGCCCACACCGATGACCCGGTGGCGATCATCGCAGCCGCGCTCGGGTTTCCCGACGCCAGCAATTTCGTGAAGTATTTCTCGCTTCGTGCCGGCACGACGCCGACAGAGTTCCGGCGGCAGTTTCGTTCGGGCGAATGATCTCCGTGGGATAGCCCCATCGGCGTATCGTCGCGGGCATCAATCCCTGAAAGGGTGGAAGGATGCGCGCGCAATTGAAACTTCAACCGTTCGCCATCCGATTCGTCATGGCCTTGGCGGTCGTTGCGCTGGCGATCGTCGCCCTGCCGTTCGGCACATCCACCGCGCGCGCCAACGTCAACGATTTCACGTTTGCGAGCTGGCACACCGAGGTCGACGTGAGCGTCGAGAAGGGCGCGTTCGGTGGGGACATCGTGCGCTCACACTTCACGGAGACGGTCACGGCGGTGTTCCCGGACGAGGATCAGAACCGCGGGCTCGTGCGGGCGCTGCCGGTGGCGATGGGCCATCAGACGATGCGGGTTGAGGATGTGTCGGTGACGGATGGTGCGGGCAACCCGGTGCCGTTTGAGCTTTCGCAGGCATGGGGTCCGGAGGACGTCGTCATCTCGATCGGCGACGAATCGTTCGTGCACGGCGAGACGACGTACGTGATCACCTACGACCTCGTGAACACGATGCGGTGGCGTGAGAGTTCCGATCAGTTTGAGTACGCACCGAACCTCGTGCCGCCATATCGACTGCAAGAAATCGAGGAGTTTTCGGCGACTGTGCGGATGCCGCAGGAGCTCATGGACCACGTCGCCCCGGTGCCCTCCCATCGCGATTACGAGGGCGTCCACGGTGCCGACATCGTCTGTTTCATGGACGAACTCTATGGCGAGCGCGAATGTCCGGTGACCGTCGCATCCCAACGTGACGTCGTGTCGATCAGCATCTCGGAGCCGGCATTGGCAGACCGTGACGTGACGCTCCGGGTCACCCTGGACGAGGACGCGCTGCGCGGGTCGGTGGCGTTCGACGCGCTGCTGTTGCCGCAGGTGCTCAGCTTTATGGCGCTCATTGCGGGCGTGGTGCTGACGGTGATTGCCCAGGTGTGGGCGTCGCGGAACCGAATTCCGAAGACGCACAGCCCTTTGATCGCGAGATATGAGACGTCGATCACGCCCGTGTTGGCGAGCATCCTCCTCCGATATGGTGGACGACCTGATCGGGCGCTGACACTGTCGGCGAGCATCCTGTTTGCCGCGGTTCGCGGGGTACTCGAGTTGTCAGAGGGCGACTCGAGTGGCGCTAAAAATCCCGTGACGCGCGTTCGACTCGTGGCACCGCTTTCGACCTTGCCGGAGGAATCGCAACGATTCATCCGGGAGGTGCTGAGAATCAGCAATGTGGGTGATGAGCGTGTCCTCGGCGATGGCGAGCACGGTGTCGGCGACCGCTGGGAGAAGTTCGTGTCGGATGCACTCCAGGAGCCGACACGAGCCGGTCTGATTGGACCCACGCCACTCGCGAAGAAGCGCAAATGGCTCGTGGCCAGCCCGTTATTGTTGACGGCGATCTCGGCGCTCGCGATGATTCTGCTGTGGAACCACGTGGCCGATGACCTCACTCTCTGGGTGTTCCTAGCCGGGATTCTCGGCGGAATCGCGCTGATCTGGCTGCTCTATCTCGTCGTGTTTGATCGCGGGGAGGGGCTCACCGAGCGTGGGATGGGCCTATACGAGGAGCTCCAAGGCGTGAAGCAATACATCGACCTTGCGGAGGCCGATCGGCTTGCGATGCTGCAAGGGCTGGGCACCGCGGATCGAGACGACGTCGACGGTCGTGCGGTGCTGGACGTGTACGAGAAGCTACTGCCATACGCCGTGCTCATGGGCTACGCATCCTCGTGGGCGTCGCTGGTCACCCACTGGCAGCGCGAATCCGCGACGGACCTCGCCTGGTTCCCGGCGAGCACCGACCTGTCACACACCGTGACCGGGCTCAACGCCTCGACCCTCGCATCCACACCGACACCGTCGTCGAGCTCGGACGGCGGTTCTTCGAGCAGTTACTCCGGTGGCGGTTCCGCGGGCGGCGGCTTCGGCGGCGGGTCGGTCGGCGGGCGGTAGGGGTGCGCGGCCCAGCACATCCCGTAAGACCACCTACAGCCCGAGCAGCTCCCGCAATTCGTGCGCGTTTGAGGCCACCGCGACGGCGCCCTCATCCTCGCCGACCTGGCCATAGCCCCAGTTGACGTAGATCGTGGGGATGCCGTGCTGGGCTGCGCCCTGGACGTCGTAGAACCGGTCGCCGATCATGATGACGTTCGAGAGATCGACGCCCTTCTCCCGCAACCGGCGGACGGCCTCCTCGACAACGTCCTCTTTCTTCGAGCGCGACTCGTCGTCGGTTGCACCCGTGATGAAGTCGAACTCGTCGGCGATGCCGTAGTAGTGCAGCACACGGCTCGCGGCCGACTCGGGCTTGCTCGTCGCGGTTGACTGCGGGATGCCCGCGCGACGCACATCGCGCACGAGCTCCGGCAGGCCCGCAAACGCGGGGGAGTCGACGAGGCCGGACTCCTCGTGAATCTCGCGGTAGGTCTCGAGCGCGTGCAGAATCTCGATCTGATCGTCGAGGTGCTCCGCCTTGAACGAGTCGATGATCGGCGGGCCGACGTAGCTGAGAAGCGTGTCATCGCTCGGAATCGGCATGCGGAACACGTCGTAGGTCTTGCGCATCGCCTCGATGATGCCGGCGGCGGAGTCGGAGATAGTGCCGTCGAGGTCCCAGAGCACGGCGGTGAAGGGTGCCACACCGGTACCGAGCGGCATGTCTACCGGCGTCAGCGGGCGGGCTTGTGGCTGGACCCGCCGCGAGATCGTGGTCGGCGCGATTGGCGGCTGCTGCATAACGGTGACGGATGCGGGAGAGAAATTGCCCGCCGCGTCACGCTTGACGCGCGGCCCGTCGAGGGGGAACCGCACGTCGCCGCCGTGTCGCTCACGCGTGGCAGTCCGTGCCTCGTCGAAGTCTGACTCGGCGAACGATTCCTGCCCGGAGTGCTCTCGCGCCGCGAGTTTCTGCTCCGCCTCGGGGTCGACTTCCTCGAGCAGCGGCGCGTCAACGGGGCCGGTTTCGTCGACCGGTTCGTAGAATCCGTCGTTGTTGCTCATCGGTTCAGCCTAGCCTCGTTCGCTTGCGAGCTTCGTCGCGGTCTCCCAGAGGATGCGCGCCGAGCGCTCCCAGGTGAACTGGCGCATGTGCTCGAGACCGGCCGCGATTGTCGCCTCTCGCGCCGCAGGGTCGTCGAGCGCACCGACCTGCGCGGCAAACGCGCGCGCGTCCCACGGCGCGAAATAGCGCGCTCCGTCGCCTGCAACCTCGTGGAAGATCTCGAGGTCCGTGACGACTGCGGGGGTGCCAAGGGCGAGCGCCTCCGCGATCGGCAGGCCGTAGCCCTCGTCGAGCGACGCGGTAACGAGCACCGCGTCGTCGTGCAGGATCTGCGCGTATTCCTCGTCGCTGACCCCCTCGTGGAACACGACGTCCGCGCCCGCCGGCACGATCGCCTCGAGTTCGCGCCGCCGCTCCTGGTTGATCCTGCTCAGGAGGTGGAGCGTGCGGCCGGGCAGCTCGCGCATCCCCTCGATCAGCGTCTCGACGCCCTTGTACGGCATGAACGAGCCCATGTAGACGAGGTTTCGGATGGGCTGGCTCGCGTCGGCAATGTCTGAGGAGGTCTGGCTCGTGGTCGCCGGCGGGTGGTGCGGCTCGGCTGTAGCGGCTGCGCTGCTAGATGCGTGATCCAGCTGGGCGGCGGACTGGCCCAGCTTCGCCGCGGTTTGGTTCAGGATCGGCGTCTCTTGCGCCTCGGGCAGGAGCGCGCGCAGGTCGTTGGGCGCGTTCGGGATGACCACGACCGGCCGCTTCGTGAGCCGGTGACCGAGGATCTCGCGCTTGGAGGTCTCGGAAACCGTGGCCACCGCATCCGCGCCGTCGAGCGCGAGCCGCTGCGGGCCGTACGTGAGGTGGTAGGCGCGCCAGCCCAGCCGAAGCAGCGGGCTGAGATTGGTCGGCGGCTTGCGGTGGCGGTAGTAAATGAGGTCGTGAAGCGTGACGATTACCTTGAACTTGCGCCCGGCGGTGCCGATGGTCTGCAGCGGCGAGAAGACGACGTCCGGCCGATACTTGTTGAGCTTCATCGCGGCGATCGGCTCGAGCGCCGACTCGTTCGAGTGGAACAGCAGCCACTTCGCGCCCTCGGGGAGGTGCTCGAGCTGGCGCTCGTCGTGGATGAGGAAGGTCACCTCATCGGGCGACTGCGCGTGCACAGCGTTGCCGAGTTGGGCCGAGTAGCGGCTAATCCCGTCGTGAAAATCGGTGCGGATGTAGCGCGCGTCAAAGAAGAATCGCATCGCCTCGAGCATACGACGGTCGACATTCAATCTCCGAGTAGGCGCGGAGCGGCATATCGAGGTGCGCCACGCGAGACCAAACAGGGAGGTTCGTATACTCGGCCTGAACGCAGCAAGAGTGGGGAACCCGAACGTGACGATTGACGGCCCGAAGAACGAGATTCCGAAGAACGAGGCTCCGAGCAGCACAGTGTCCTCCGAAGCGCTCCGGATCGGAGTCCGGCCGATCCCAACTACCGAGCCTGATCTCAACGATGCCGTCGTGGCGCTGATTGACGCTCAACTCGCGGAGAGCGATGCCAGGCTGCCAGCGCCGACGCGCGAGCGTGTGCGCGCGACGGTTGCCGCGCATCCCGACATCGCGGAGATCGTCGTGGACGTCAGCGACGCCGTGATCCCGATCGCACTGGATGAAGCGCCGCAGCCCGGGTCTGCCGAAGACGAACCCGGCGACGCTGCTGGCGCGCCCCGGCCCGAGATCGCGGCGCGGGTTGAAGCGGTGGCCGGCCGCGTGCGGCTTACCGGGAAACCCATCCACCTTGAATCGCTCCCAGTAACGGTCGCAGTGGATGCGAAGAACCTCGCGGTCGACTGGGTGGAGGACGTTGACGGCGTCCTGTGGTTCGACGCGGGGCGAAAGCGCCCCGGATTTCAGGCCGACGGAGAGCTGCAGTTCGATATTGACGACGCGCGGGCCATGTTCCGCGCGATGGCGGATGCCATGGCGAAGGAGGCACAGGGCCGTGTCAAGGAAGTCGACTTTGACGTCGATATCGAGCGGCCGATGGGCGGGGAACAGCTCGTGACGCTGACCGGCACGCTCGACGGCGGTTGTAAGTTCATCGGGCTGCGCGTGAGTGCGCATGTTGTCGCGGCGCTGCACAATGCATCCGCGAAGGTCACGGTGCGCGACTTCTCGCTCAAGACCTCAAACCCGTTCGCAAAGCTCGCGCTATTCGTGTTTCGCAAGCGCATCCGGGAGTGGGCCAGTACGCCGTTTGACCTGATTCCCGATCTTCCCGAGGACTACCGGGTCGACGCCCTCGAACTGCGCACGCGAGGCCGCGCAGTCACCGCGACCCTCCGCATCCGCTAAACCGGCGCAACCCGCGAACGCGACTGCGCAATGCTAGCGCGGGTCGTGCATCCTCCGCAGCGAGCGCCAGCGAGTCGCCTCGCTACCGGTCGGGACGTTCAACCGCGGCGGCCGCGCGTCGATCGAAAATGCCAAGGAGCGCGAGCGTAAAGCCAAGCTGGGCGAGCCCGGCAGCGAGGTAGATGTGGTGCAGGATGCCCGTGCCGGTCATCAGCACCACTTCTACGTAGATCCAGATCACCATTCCGAATCCCGCGACGCCGGACCAGAACGCGGCGGATGCGCGTCGCTTCCACAGCGTGATCAGCGCCGCGAGCTGGGTGCCGCCCACGACCACGAGCAGGATCCAGCCGGGGATGACGAAGCTCGTGAATATGCTCGGGCGCATGACCTCGTCGAACGGCATGCCGGGCGCACCGGCGATGACGAGATAGTAGAACCCGAGAATGCAGCTGACGACGTTGAAAATTGAGATACCGATGAGAGTCCAGCGCCACATGATGCCCACCAATGTTGATGTGTTCGCGTACTGCCAGCGTAGCCAGCGCGTGTGAACGGCACCGTAACGTCACGGATACTAGTAGCCAAGAGAGAGCCACTGACCGAAGGAACAAGGGTGTCCACTTCCTCCTCGACCAACACTTCCCCCAACACTTCCCCAAACACTGACCAGAACGTGCTGACCGCGCTCGTCGCGGGGCTCGCATCCGGCGGCATCGAGGTCATCGACCTCACGAACAAGCTCAGCCCCGAGACCCCGACGCTGCAGCTGCCCGAGCCGTTCTCGAACCTCATCGACCTCAGCATCGAGAAGGTGAGCGAATTCGACGACGCGGGTCCCTTCTGGGCCCACAACAATCTCCACGTTGGTGAGCACATCGGCACGCACCTCGACGCGCCCATCCACTGGATCTCTGGACGCGACGGCGACGATGTCTCGCAGATACCGGTGCCGCGCCTTGTCGGCCCCGCCGTGGTCATCGACAAGAGCGCTGAGGCCGCGGAGAACCCCGACTTCCTGCTGACGGTCGAACACATCCAGGAGTGGGAGGTCGAGCACGGCAAGCTTCCGGCCGGCGGCTGGCTGCTTTACCGCACGGGCTGGGACAAGCGGTCACAGGATCAGGATGCGTTTCTCAACTTCTACGACGGCACGAGCCATACGCCGGGAGTTACTTCGGAGGCCGCGCGCTGGCTGGCGGAAGAGACGGAGATCGCGGGCTTCGGCGTCGAGACGGTCGGCATTGACGCCGGCGATGGTTTCGTGCTCGAGCCGCCGATGCCGGTGCACTACTACCTGCTCGGCAACGACAAGTACGGCGTGACTTCGCTGCAGAACCTCGCTTCGCTTCCCGTCACCGGTGCCGTGATCGTCGTCAGCCCGCTGCCGATCGTGGGCGGCACTGCGAGCCCGGCGCGCGTCCTCGCGCTGGTTTCGAAGTGAAACTCAATCTGTCAGAAACGGCACACATGAACGTCGGCGAAGCAGTAGGTCACGCACTCGCGCAACTCGGGGTGCGGCGCGCGTTCGGAGTGGTCGGCAGCGGCAACATCCTGGCGACGAACGGCCTCATCGAGGGCGGCGTCAGCTTCGTGGCCGCGCGCCACGAAGGCGGCGCGGTCACGATGGCGGATGCGTACGCGCGCATGTCCGGCGAAGTTGCCGTTGTCTCGCTGCATCCCGGATGCGGCCTCACCAACGCCGTAACCGGCATCGGCGAGGCGGCGAAGAGCCGCACCCCGCTCATCGTGATTGCGGGCGACACGGCGAATCCCGCCTCGAATTTCTTCATCGATCAGGATGCGCTGGCCACCTCGGTCGGGGCAACGAACGTCCGACTCCGCTCGCCTGAAACGGCACTCGAGGATGCGCGGCGCGCCTACGCGATCGCGCTCCGCGAGCGTCGCACGGTCGTCTTCCACCTGCCGATGGAGGTGCAGGAGCGCGATCTGCCAACCTTGCCCACACTCCGGCCGGTCGCGCCGTTCTCGGCACCCCGCGCATCCGACGAAGCGATCGAAGAACTCGCCGAAGCGCTTCGAGCCTCGAAACGCCCGGTCTTCATCGCCGGCCGCGGCGCTCGCGGCGCGGCCTCACGCGATGCGCTCGCGGTACTCGCCGATGCCACCGGTGCGCTGCTGGCCGAGGGCGCCGTCGCTAAGGGCCTGTTCGCGGGAAACCCCTGGTCCATCAACGTTGCTGGCGGATTTTCGTCGCCGCTCACGGTGGAACTCATCGGCGGCGCGGATCTCGTCGTCGGCTGGGGGACCGCGCTCAACCAGTGGACGACGCGCCACGGCAAGCTACTTTCGCCCGACACCAAGCTCGTGCAGGTCGATATCGAGCCCGGCGGTCTCGAGCGCCAGCGCTCGGTTGACCTCGGGATATTGGGCGACGTCGCGGGCACCGCAGCTGCGACGACCGAGCTGCTTCGCGCATCCGGGCCAGGCACATCCGACTCAGACTTTTCTCGCGGGGACAACGTCGGCCCAGACGCATCCGTCCCTGACTCCTCTCGCCCAGACAACTTCGGCTACCGGTCCGAATCACTCAAGCAGCGCATCGCGGCCGAGATCAAGTGGCGAAGCGTACCGTTCGAGGATGCGAGCACGGCCGATCGGATCGACCCGCGCATCCTGTCGATCGTGCTCGACGACATGCTTCCCGCGGAGCGCATCCTCGCGATCGACTCGGGCAATTTCATGGGCCACCCGAGCATGTTCATCGATGTGCCGGATGAGAACGGGTACGTCATGACGCAGGCGTTCCAGGCCATCGGGCTTGGCCTTGCAACGGCGATCGGCGGCGCGCTCGCGCGGCCCGACCGGCTGCCGGTGCTCGCGAGCGGTGATGGCGGATTCCTGATGAG
This sequence comes from Gulosibacter molinativorax, assembly GCF_003010915.2. Lineage (NCBI taxonomy): Bacteria > Bacillati > Actinomycetota > Actinomycetes > Micrococcales > Microbacteriaceae > Gulosibacter > Gulosibacter molinativorax. The sequence goes on from NZ_CP028426.1 coordinate 2,769,639, forward strand.
CATCGCCGATCTCGAGACCGTTGGGCGGCTCGACCTGCCGATGTTGATCGTGATCTACAACGACAATGCGTACGGCGCGGAGGTCTACCACTACGAGCCCGAGGGTGGTTTGCGGGATGCGGTGGTCTTCCCGGACACGGACATCGCGGCGATCGCGCGCGGGTACGGCTATGACGGCATCACTGTGCGGACGGCGAGCGACCTTGATCGGGTCGCTGCGTTGGTGCGCGCGGGCTTGACGAAGCCGCTGGTGGTGGATGCGAAGGTAGTCGGCGAGGCCTCGTGGTGGCTCGCCGACGCCCTCAAGCACTAGAACAGGCGGAGGATGCCCGAATCGTCGCCGCGCATTTCCTCGTAGTCGAGTACAACGCAGCGAATGCCGCGGTCCTCGGCGAGGGTGCGAGCCTGGGGCTTGATCTCCTGCGCGGCGAAGATGCCGGTGACCGGGGCGAGGAGCGGATCCCGGTTCATCAGCTCGAGGTAGCGGGTGAGCTGCTCGACGCCGTCGATCTCGCCGCGGCGCTTGATCTCGACGGCCACGGCCTTGCCCTCCGGGTCCCGCGCGAGGATGTCGACGGGGCCGATCGCGGTCATGTGCTCGCGGCGCACGAGGGTGTGTCCGTCGCCGAGCCGCTCGATCTGGGCGGCGAGGAGCTCCTGCAAGTGCGACTCGACGCCATCCTTGGTCAACCCCGGGTCAACCCCGAGCTCGAAGCGCTCATCCGAGATCCACTCGTAGATGTTCACGCGCAGCTTGTCGCCGGACTTCCGGTGCATGACCTCCCAGCACTCGATCACACCGGCCAGCTTCTGGTCTTCGCTCAGCTCGACGATGTCGAACACCGCAGGCGGGCTCATCCAGTTGAGCGGCTTGTACGAGCCGCCGTCACTGTGGACAAGCAGCGAGCCATCCGCTTTGTGGATGAGCAGACGTGTAGCTTCGGGTAGGTGTGCGGTGAGGCGGCCGACATAGTCGACCGAGCAACGAGCAATGACGAGGCGCATCCGAAATAGGGTAGTCGGTTTGGGCGGGAGCGCGTGGCGTTCGGGAACATGAGGTGCAGGTCGGAGCGCCCCGTTCGACAGGCTCGCGCCCCTTTCGACCCGCTCAATCACCTTCCCGCAAGGGCAAGCGTCGAAGGTCCTTATCGGGATGCGCCGAGCACGATCCAGCGGTCGGTCACGGCCCGCGCCACTAGCGTCACGCCACGCGCGATGAGGTAGCCGCCGAAGGCGCCCCACAATAGGTTCACCCCGGCCGCGCCATCCGCGCCCGTCCCAAGCACGAGGAACACCAGCCCGACAAACACGATCAGCGGGATGATCCCGATGATCGCGAGGTACTTCACGTCTCCTGCTCCGATGAGCACGCCGTCCAGCACGAATACGAGCCCGCCGACGGGCAGGAACACCGCCATCGTGATGAATGCCGAAGGCAGCATGTCGAGCACGGCGAACTCGTTCACGAACAGCCTGCCAAGGAATGGCGACAGGGCGCCCACGATGAGCATCAAGATGACGCCGAGGCCGATTCCCCACCACACGAGGGTCCAGGTGAGTCGCTTCACCTGGCTCCGATCCCCGGCGCCCAAGTCATGACCGATCATGGCCTGTGCGGCGATGGCCAGCGCATCCAACATGAACACGAGCACGTTGTAGACGGTGTAGGTCACCTGCAGGGTCGCGAGTTCGGAGACCCCGAGTTGGGCGCCAGCCCAAACGAGCAGTAGGAGGGCGATGCGCAGCGTCACCGTGCGCAGGATCATGAGCGCGGAATCGCGCAGGGCCTCGCGGGGCTTACCGATGCCCATCGACAGGCTCACGTCGTGCTCGTTCGCCGCGCGCACTGCGACGATGATGTAGACGACGGCCATCAACGTCTCAGAAATGATTGTGCCGAGCGCGGACCCCGCGATGCCCAGCTGTGCCCCATAAATAAGCAGCGCATTGAGCCCGACGTTCATGACCGCGCCACCGACCGCGACCACGAGCGGGGTGCGAGTGTCTTGCAAACCGCGCAGAAGACCGGTTCCCGCGATCACGAGCAGCATGCCGGGCAGGCCCCACAGCGAGACGGTGAGGTAGCTCATCGCCGCTTCGTAGACGAACGGATCGTCGGTGAACGCGCTCACCGCCGGTCCTGCAACAATCAGGCCGATCAGCAGCAGGATGATGCCGCTGCCAAGCCCCAGCCACATCCCGTCGATACCCGCGCGGATCGCGCCCGCGCGATCGCCGGCACCGAGGCGCCGAGCGACAGTCGGCGTCGTCGTGTACGCCAGGAACACCATCAGGCCCGTGATCGTCGTGATGATCGTGGCGCCGATCGAGAGCCCGGCAAGCACCGATTCGCCGAGGTGACCGACCATCGCGGTATCCGTCATGACGAAGAGTGGCTGCGCGACGAGCGCGCCGAGCGCGGGCACGGCAAGGGCCAGGATGCGTCGGGTCGTCTCAAAGCGCGCGGTCACTTGATCATTCTCCCAGGAAACGTTCGGGTTAGTGTCGCCAACTACGCGCCCAGCGAACCGTCGCGCCCGTGCCGAATTCGCCCATCCGCCGATGGGTACTCTGGTCATCATGACGACCAGCAATAGCGCGCAGCTTCGTTCCGGGATCGATTTCGACTCACTCGACGAAGGGGTTCGACCGCAGGATGACCTCTTCCGTCACGTCAACGGAAAGTGGCGTGCCGAGACCGAGATTCCCGCCGATAAGGCCTCGTTCGGTTCGTTCCACATCCTCCACGACGAGGCGGAGGTCGCGGTTCGCGAGATCCTCGAGGGCAGCGCGGCTGCGCCAGAAGACTCGGGTCTGCGCAAGGCCGCGGATGCATACGCGGCGTTCATGAACGAGGAACTGCTCGCTCGACTCGGCGCCGACCCGATCTCGCAGGACATCATGCAGGCGCTCGTCGTCTCCTCGATCGACGAGTTCCTCTGGCTGCTCGGTCGCAACGAGCGCAAGGGCGTCGGCGGGTTCTTCGGCCAGTATGTGATCGGCGACCTCGGCGACCCGACCACGAACGCGCTGTACTTTGGCCAGTCCGGCCTCGGCCTTCCCGACGAGTCCTACTACCGCGAGGAACAGTACGCGCAGATTCGCGAGGCCTACCTCGCCCACATCGAGCGGATGTTCGTGCTCACCGACGTGCCCCGCCCCGGCGAGCGCGCGAAGAACGTGTTCGACCTCGAGACGGCCATCGCATCCCACCACTGGGACGTCGTGAAGACCCGCGAAGCCGACCTTACCTACAACCCGACCACACTCGACGAGTTCCTCGGACGGTTCAGCGGGCAAGACATTAAGGGGTGGATGCAGGAGCTACAGGCTCCCGAGGGCACCTTCAACAATTTCGTGCTGAGCGAGCCGAGCTACGCCGACGGTCTCGCGACGCTGCTCGTCGAGGAACGACTTGAGCAGTGGCGCGATTGGCTCGTGTGGCGCATCGTGCTCGCGCACGCGGCGATTCTGAGCCCCGAGATCTCGGCGGCGAATTTCGAATTCTTCGGCACGACGCTGCAGGGCGTCCCAGAGCAGCGCGACCGCTGGAAGCGCGGCGTCGGCCACGCCGAGTCGCTCCTCGGCGAAGCGATCGGTGAGGAGTACGTCGCGCGCCACTTCAAGCCGAGCGCCAAGGAGAAGATGGATGACCTCGTCGCGGGGCTGCTCGACGCCTACCGAGACTCCATCCAGAACCTCGATTGGATGAGCCCCGAGACGCGGGAGCGTGCGCTCGAGAAGCTCGGCAAGTTCACGCCGAAGATCGGCTACCCCTCGAAGTGGCGCGACTACACGGATCTGCACGTCTCGCCGAACGATCTCGTCGGTAACGTCCGCCGCGCGGCCGTCTTCGAATCGGACTGGGAGTATTCCAAGGTCGGCAAACCCGTCGACCGCGAGCTCTGGCTCATGACACCGCAGACCGTGAACGCCTATTACCTGCCGACGCAGAACGAGATCGTGTTTCCCGCGGCCATCCTGCAGTTCCCCTTCTTCGACGAGGACCGCGATGCCGCCGCCAACTACGGCGCGATCGGGGCCGTCATCGGCCACGAGATCGGCCACGGCTTCGACGATCAGGGCTCGAAGTACGACGGCGACGGCAAGCTCGAGAACTGGTGGACGGATGCGGACCGCGAGGCTTTCGAGAAGCACACGGCATCGCTGATCGGCCAGTACGCGGAGCTCTCGCCTGAGGGCGTCGACGGTGAGAAGGTCAACGGCGAGCTCACGATCGGTGAGAACATCGGCGACCTCGGCGGGCTTGGCATCGCCTGGAAGGCGTACCAGAGCCACCTCGGCGGCGAAGAAGCACCGATTATCGACGGCCTCACCGGCGCCGAGCGATTCTTCCTTTCCTGGGCACAGGCCTGGCGCGAGAAGCGTCGCCCCGAGTACATGAAGATGCTGCTCGCGGTCGACCCGCACTCGCCGGCCGAGTTCCGCTGCAATCAGATCGTGAGCAACCTCGACCCGTTCTATGAAACCTTTGGCGTGACGAAGGACGACGGGCTGTGGCTCGATCAATCGGAGCGCGTCGCAATCTGGTAACGGCGTTCACGAAACCGTGACGAACGTGCGACTACGCTTGATTTTTGGAATTGCTGCACGTCAAGGACACCGACTCGGTGGGTTGCATGCAGCACATGGACTGAAGGGAACAGGATGAAGACCTCGAGCAAGCTCTCCCTCGTTGTTGGCCTCGCCGCTGGATACGTGCTCGGTGCGCGTGCGGGCCGTGACCGTTATGACCAGATTGCGAAGGCGACGCAGTCCGTCTGGAACTCGGGACCCGTGCAGAAGCAGGTGCAGAACGTTCAGGGCCTCACGAGCAAGTACGTGCCGAAGGCCGTCGAGTCTTCGTTCCGCGGTGCTGGCAAGGTTGCCTCGGGGCTGGTCGACAAGGTGATCGGCAACGGCGTGAAGTCCAAGAAGAGCACGCCCGAGGCGCCCACGGGGACGGTTCCCAACCCCGCCAAGTCCTAGCACGGCCCACCTCCACAGCGATCGAAAGGCAGTAGCGCAATGAGCGACTACGACAAGTCTTCTCAAGAGCCCGTGCGCGGGCCGTTCCCCAACGCCGAGGCCCCCGCCAAACTGGGACGATTCAATCCCAAGTCCCGGCGATCCGTCGGCAAGCTCGCTGGCAGCCTTCCCGGGCTCGCCGCAAAGCTCGCCAAGGATGAGATCGAGCATGCCAAGATCGAACTGACGGCCAAGGCAAAGTTCGGTGGCATCGGCGCGGGTCTGTTCGCCGTCGTCGCGTTCTTCGCGCTGACGCTGTGGGCTGTCCTCATCACGGCCGCCATCCTCGGGCTGAACACCGTTTTTGCGCCGTGGCTGTCCGCGCTGATCGTTGCCGGTGTCCTGCTGGTCATCATGATCATCGCCGCGCTCGTCGCAATCTCGCTGTTCAAGAAGATGAAGGGCGTCATGCCCGAAGAAACCGTTGCCTCCATCAAGCAGGACGTCAACGCAGTTAAGGGAGTTGGCAAGTATGAGTAACGACAACCCGGCGCCGAAGCGCAGCTCCGGCGAACTCCGCCGCGACATTGAGCACACCCGTCGCGAGCTCGCCGAAACCCTCGACGCGCTCGAGTACAAGCTCGACGTGCCGGCACGGTTCGGCGAGTGGCTGGATGAGCGCAAGACGCAGCTGCGCAAGGCCACGGACGAGTCTCCCGCAACCGTCATCGGTGTCGCCGCCAGCGCCGTGGTGCTCATCGGCGGCATCATTGCGGGAGTCGTCGGACTCGCGCGCCGCGGCCGCTAGCTACTCTCCCCATCCTCCAGCTGCACAAGGAACCAACCGCAATGTCTGAGCCCACAGATTTCACCGAGCGCGCTGCGCTGTACTCGCTGTTCCTCGTTTTCGCCGAGACCGAGCTCATCGAGTCGCGAGCATCTGCAAATGAGGCGATTCGGCTGACGAACGAGCTCGAGACGGTCTTTAGCGAACTCGCGGAGAGCCACGTGCGCGTGCGCGGCGCGTACGACCTCACCGGGTTCGACACGAGCGCCTCGGTCATGATCTGGCTGACCTCGGAGACCGTGGATGACCTTCAGTGGGCGAAGCGTCAGCTGCACCGCACGCAGCTGCTTGGCGACACGCTCGTCATCGAATCGGTGCTGGCACTCGGAGTAAGCGAGATCGAGGAAGACCCCCGTACCTGGGTCAGCCTCGCCCCGGTTTCCCCGGGATCGGTCGACGCTGATTCTGAGGAAGAGATCTTCGGCGAAGACGAGCTGGACGACCCCGACGTCGATAATCTCGACCCGGAGTTTGCCGGTGACCTCGAGAGCGAAGTGCTGGCGGCCCGCGAGCTCGTTTCGGAAGGCATCGATGCGGCAGTGACGCCGCGCTCCGAAGGCCGCCACGCGCTCGGCGGCTCGCGCTCGGAAGACGAAGAAGAGGTCGAAGAGGAGGGTGGCCTCGAGGGTGACACGACAAGTCTGCACGCGCAGCTTGGGGTCGGCCCGATTCGCCTCTACGCCGCGGTCGAAACCGACGACCCCAGCGAACTTATTGGGCCCTCGCTCGGCCTGCTCGAAAGCGGCCTGATGACGGTCGCGACCCCTCGTACAGGGCGGATTGTGACACCCGCTGAACTGTACGAAATTCTTCGATAGCGTAGAGGCGGAGTAATCGCCTCGACTCTTTAGAGTCACTGAAACGGACGGCAAGTATGACGACAGGCCAGCCTCTCAAGGGCTGGAAGGTTCTGGTGCCGCGCGGCGGAACATTCGGTAACGATGCTGCCGAAGCAGTTCGCGCGCGGGGAGCTTTCCCCATCATTGCGCCGCTGATTAACTTTGCGAGCCCAGCGCCCGAAGACGCCGAGCTGCTTGCGGACGCGCTCGTTCGGCTCCAAGCGGGCGCATATGACTGGCTCGCGGTCACGAGCGCGACGACGGTCGACGTCATGCACTCAATGAACGTGCGCATACCCGAAGGAACGCTGATCGCGGCCGCGGGGGAGACCACCGCATCGTCGCTCGTCGCGAGCGGCTACCGGGTCGATTTCGTCCCAACCCACGACAACTCCGCAAAGGGGCTGCTCGTCGAGTGGCCCGAGATTCAGCGACGGATGCCGAAGGTGCGGGTGCTGTGGCTGCACTCGGCGGCATCCAAGCCGGCGCTGGAGCGTGGGATGAGTCGGCGCGGCCACCAGGTCGACTCTCTGGTCGCGTATCGCTCGGTCGGAGTGCCTGCCGCGGAGTCCATCCAGCACGACATCTCGCATTCGCGCATCCGCGCAATTCTCGTGACGAGCGGCTCGGTCGCGGAGCAGCTCATCAAGCAGTTTGAGCGCATCCCGGACGACATCGCGCTCGGCGCGATCGGCCCGCGCACCGCGAAGGATGCGCGCGCGCTCGGTCTGCGGATCGATGTCGTTGCGCGGCACCGTTCGGTGGGCTCGCTGCTCGACGGCCTTGCGTGGGTCGCGGCGGGAGAGGTTATGCCGGAGACAGCGATGATCGACCTGCGCTCGATTGCGGCGTGGGACGACGACGCCGTGATCAGCAAACAGGACGTGCCCGCATCCGATGAGGCACGACCCGACACAGGGCCGATGGACCTCAGCTAGGGGGACGTTTGCGGCGAGTGGCACGCAATACTTCGAGGTCCGCTCGCTAGGCTCGGCTCATGGCAACTCCTTTCACCCCCGATGAAACGAACGAGCCACGCTCAGTTGATTCCCGGGGACGTCGCGGTGACGAAGAGTTTCACCGCGGAGATATTGAGCAGGTACGGGCACGGCGCGTCGAGCGCGCCGACCTCGTGCGCGAAATTCTCGAGAAGAAGCAGGCCGATGACGATCCGGTGAGCATCCACAACCGGGAGGATGCGATCTTCATCCCGGTCGCATCCCCGCAACCGGATGACAACGAAACCGGCGAAGTCGGGCATCGTGCTCAGGCCGGGAGCGCCCAGAAACCGCTGCGACCGCAAATCATCCAAGCAGATGCCCCGCTGCCGCCGGAGAGGGGCGGCACCGGCCGCACCGAACCGCGTTACGACCACGTGGCACCGAGCGTGCCAGCCGACCAGGCCATCCCGGCCACGCTGCAGACGCTCGCTGAGTGGCGCACGATCGACCGAAACGAGCACGACGCCGTTCTCGCGGCGCAAGACTCCGCGACGAACGACCGACAACGCGACAAGCTTGACCCCGCGAACGACTTTCTTCGGGCGCTTCGCTCGGAGGGGGGTGCCGAGTTTCTTCGTCGCCTCGTTGACGATGTGATTCGGCCGGACGACCTGATCGCCTCCGGCTTTGCCCTGAACGACTTGCGCGACGAGATTCCCGCGACCCTCACCCGGCGCACCCGAAGGCTCTTCAAACTTGGTGCGTTTGCCGGGGCGGGAATCCCGTTCGTCGCGGTACCTGCCATCCGTCGCGGCGCGCTTGCGTTCTTCGGCAATGCGATCACCCGCGAGTCGGCACTCGACGAGGCGGTCCGTGCCATCGCCGAGCGCGATGGCTCCGTGCGCGTCGTTCCGTTGAGCGACGCGATCCTGGGCGATGCTGCCGAGGATGCGTACCTCGCCCGGGTACGGGCGCTGATCGCCAACCCGAACGTGAGCGAGATTGAAATCGGTTGGCGGGAGCTGCAGCCGCACGACGGTTCGTGGGACTTCGAGGGTACGGCCGATCGTGCCTCGGTGCGGTTCGGCACACTCGTGCGGGAGGCCGCGGAGCACCAGACCGCACTACTGCTGCGTGCCGAGAGTTCGCGCGACCTCGAGCTCGTAATCGAAACGGTGATTCGAACGATGGACTTCGAGGGCCTCGAGAGGTCCGACTTCGGCGTCCGAGTGCCCGTGGACTTCCCCGACTCCAGCACGCTCCTGCGCCGGCTCGCAGGGCGCGCACACCTGCGCCGTGAAGACGGCGGTGTCGCCACGCGCGTGTCGCTCTTTCGGCTCTCCGACCGCGCCATGGAGCGGGCGGATGCGGTCATGCATGGTTGGAAGGTCGCGAGCTACGTCGAGGACGCGGAGGTGGATGCGAACATGTTTCGCATCATCGACGCGATTCTCGCGCCCGAGAACCGCGGTGTGATCGAGCTCGAAGTCTCTGGCGAGGTGCGGATGGACGCGGTATTTGCCGCCCACCTCGCTCGTTTACGCGGGAACTTCGCGATGCTCGGGGTCGTGACCGACCAGGCCGAGAGCGACGTGTCGCGCTCCCGGTTCCTCCAGTTGGGCACGCGTGTGCGCACTCGAGTCCCTTTGGTTGCAGATGATTCGCTGCGACCCGCTGGCCGCTACCTGTGGTCGCTGGTCACCCGGGCCGAGCGCGACCTCGACCTAATCGATTCGGCGCAGGTCAGCTTCGACGGGGTCCACTCCGAGGACGAGCGGGTGCTGCAGGCGACGGCACGGATGCATCAGGTGCACGCGGGGCCGGTCCGGAACCAGACGCGCATCGCGCCGGAGGAGGCTCCCGGGATCACTGCATCCATTGCCCTTGAGCTGTTCCCACCCGGGCTCCTCGGCGAGGAACCGAGCACGGAGGATCAGGCCGTCGTCGCGACGCGGCCGACACCAATCCTGGGCGAGGGCCCGACCTCGAACGCGGCCGAAACCACCATCCTCGGCGACCGTCGCGGTAAGCGCGAGGATGCGGTCCCCGACGAAGCTGGCGATCTCGCGGACTCGCGCGAGATCGCCGAAAACGACTTTGAGGCGGACCCCTCGATGAACCCGGCGGAGACGGGTGCGGCACCGAACCTCACCGAGGTCGTCCTCGGGTTGCGTCGCGGCCGACTGTTGCGGAATACGTTCCGCAACGATCCGTCATCCGACCCCACGGTGAGCGCCACGCGCGAGTGGTCAGACCGCGTGCAGCGGCGCGCGGCGCACTCTGATCTCGGGCGTGACGAGGCGGCGAGCCACGAGCTGAAGTCGGCGGAAGAAATCGATGAGGTGCTGAGTCGCGCACAGGCGGCGGGCGAGTCCTGGAGCCAGACGAGTGGCTGGGAACGTGCGGCGCGGCTCGAGCAGGTCGCGAAAGCGATCGACGCGAACCGTGCGCGGCTGATCGAAGTCGCGATGAATGAAACCTCGCTCAACTTCGCGGAGGTCGACGAGGACGTCAACCGAACGATCGACCTCGCAAACTACGACGCGCATCTCGCGCGACAGCTCGACCGGATGCAGGGCGCTCGGTTCGACCCGGTAAGGGTCTCGCTGGCGGTTCCGGGCTGGGTGCCGCCGGTGTCGAGCACCGCGGCGACGATCTTCGGCGTGCTGGCTGCGGGCAGCGCGGTCGTCTTGAAGACCTCGTCGCACACTGCGCGCACGGCAGCCGTGCTCGCTCGAGTGCTGTGGTCGACCGACCTGCCCGCCGATCTCGTCCAGGTCGTCTCGGCCGATCACGGGATGATGGCGGAGGACCAGTTTGGCCGCGAGCTCATCGTCGACCCGCGCGTCGAGCGCGTCTTGATGCAGGGCTCCTACGTCACCGCGAACCGCTTCCTCGAGTGGCGACCAGACCTCCCGCTCCAGGGCTCGGTCGGCGGCAAGTCGACCGTCGTCGTGACCGGTGCCGCCGACTATGACCAGGCTGCCGCGGACATCGCACGTTCGGTGGTGGCCGCGACAGGACAGTTGCCGCTGCGCCCATCCACGCTCATCCTGGTCGGTGCTGCCGCTCGCTCGGAGCGGTTCCTCAAGCAGCTTGCCGATGCGGTCACCTCGACGCGCGTGGGTTATACCTCTGACCCTTCCGTAGAAGCCGGGCCGCTCATGAAGCGCGCCACGGGCAAGGCCCTCGCGATGCTCACGGAACTCGGCGAGGACGAGAAGTGGCTCGTGCAGCCGCGGAGCCTCGACGACACCGGACGCCTCTGGACCCCGGGCATCCGCACCGGGGTATCTTCCGAATCGAGCGCGTTGCTCAACGACGCGCCGGTGCCGGTGATCAATGTCGTGACCGCGCGGAATCTCGACGATGCGATCAGCATCCAGAACCGCTACGACTACGGGCTTGGTGCCGGGCTCTACTCGCTCGACCGCTCGGAGATTGCGCAGTGGGTTCAGGGCGTCGAGGCGGGAAACCTCTACGTGAACCGCGACGTGCTCGGCAACAAGGTGCAGCGCCAGCCCTCCGGCGGCTGGAAAGAGTCGATGATCGGCACGAAGCTCAAGTCGGGCGGACCGAACACGATCATGTTCCTAGGGCGGTGGCGCGCCGACGACCATGAGCAGTCGCACACCCTCCACCTGCGCGGCCTCGACGAGCCGGTCGCGCGGCTCATCGAGGCGCTGCAGCCGGGGATGTCTTTTGACGAGTTCGAGCGCGTGCGCCGCACGGCGCTCAGCTGCCAGATCGCGTGGAACGAGGAGTTCGGCGAGGTCGTGGATGCGACGAACCTCCCCGTCGAGCGAAACCTTTTCCGCTACCGGCCGGCGCCCTGCGTCATTCGCTTCTCGGAAGACGGCACCGCGGATGAGCTCGGCCATGTGCTCGTGGCGGCCACGGTCGCACGGGCCAAGATTCTCCTGTCCACCGCGTGGGCGCTCCCGCCGACGCTCTCCGCCGAGCTCGAACTGCGAGGCGCCCAGGTGCTCATCGAATCGAACGAGGACTTCGTGTCGCGGCTCTCGACCGAGGGCCTGCGGGCGGCGCCACGGCTGCGGCTCATCGGCGGCTCTCGCAGCGAAGTGTGCCGGGCGCTCGAGAACGGCGTCGACATTGCCGTGTTCTCCGACGATGTCACCCTTGCGGGACGAGTCGAGATGCTACCGTTCCTGCGCGAACAGTCGATTTCGATTCGCGCGCACCGCCACGGCCGTCCGGATGCGCGGATGCAGGGGCTGTTCCCGCACGAAACCGTGCGTGACCCGGATGCCAGCCTCCTTGGGCGAGTCTGACGGTAGGGTTACCCCATGAACGCTTCTGTATCGCCGCGCGTAAAAGATGAGATTGCCAAGGTCAAAGACCACAGCGCAAACAACTACGCGCCGCTCGAACTCGTCATCGAATCAGCCGAGGGTGCTTGGATCACCGACGTCGACGGCAAGCGATACCTCGACTGCCTCTCGGCGTACAGCGCCACCACGTTCGGTCACGCCTACCCGAAGTTCATCGAAGTGTTGCGCGAGCAGACCTCGAAGATCTCCATCGCATCCCGTGCGGTCTACGTCGAGGGATTCGGCGACTTCGCCGAGGCACTCGCGAAGCTCGCGGGCAAGGACATGATCCTCGCGATGAACACGGGCGCCGAGGCGAACGAGACCGCGATCAAGATCGCGCGCAAGTGGGGCTACCGCGTCAAGGGCGTGGCCGAAGACAAGGCCAAGATCATCGGCATGGAAGGGAACTTCCACGGCCGCACGACGACCATGATTTCGCTGAGCGACGACCCGATCGCGCGCAAGGACTACGGTCCGTTTACGCCGGGCTTCGAGCTTGTACCGTTCAACGACGCCGAGGCCGTCCGCGGCGCGATCGATGAGAACACGGTCGCGGTCATCGTCGAGCCCATTCAGGGCGAGGCTGGCGTCGCGGTGCCGGACGAGGGCTACCTCGCGAAGGTACGCGAGATTACGCAGGAGCACAATGTCCTCCTCATCGTCGACGAGGTGCAGACAGGCCTCGGCCGCACCGGCACGACCTTCCGGTTCGAGGCAGACGGCATTGAGCCTGACCTGATCACCGTCGCGAAGGCGCTCGGCGGCGGCATCCTGCCAGTGTCTGCCGTCATCGGCAACAAGGATGTGCTCGGCGTGCTCGAGCCCGGCACGCACGGCTCGACCTTCGGCGGCAACCCGCTCGCGGCAGCGATCGGCAAGGCAGTCGTCGATGAGCTTGCGACCGGCAAGTGGCAGCAGCACAGCCAGGAGCTCCACCCGGCGCTCTTCGAGCCGATCCGGGCGTTGCTCGGTCGTGGCGTCACCGACGTGCGCGGCGCCGGCCTGTGGGCGGGGCTCGACATCGATCCGAAGATTGGCACCGCGCATGACGTCTGTGAAGACATGCTCGAGAAGGGCATCCTCGCGAAGGACACGCGTGCGAAGACCATTCGACTCGCGCCGCCGTTCATCGTGACCCGCGAGGAAGTCGACTTCATTACCCGCACGTTTACTGAGGTGATCGACGCCCGCTGGCAGGCGGCGCAGTAGTAATGCCGGTCTCATCGCGCTTTTATACGCCCGGAATGGACACCTCGAACGACGGTTTCGAGGTCGATTACGTCGAGCACCTCGTGCGCATCGAGGGCGTTGACGTGCACCTGTACGAGTGGGCCGGGGGCCGGTCACCCAAGGGTGTCGTGCACGTCACGCACGGCGCGGGCGACCACGCCCGCCGCTACCAGCGCCTTGCGGGCGACCTCAACGCGGCCGGATACGCCGTGGTTGCGCACGATCTGCTCGGCCACGGTCGAACTGGCGTCGGAAGCTGGGGGCTCAGCAACCTCGGCCCGGGCGGCATGCCCGCGGCTCGTCGCGCAATGCGCGAGACCGTTCGCTGGGCGCGAGGGAAGTACCCGGGCATCCCGCTCATCGAAGCTGGCCACTCCTGGGGGTCGCTCCTCGGGCAGCAGCTCTTTTTCAACGAGCAGGATGTGTTCGACGCCATCGTCTGGACGGGCACGACGCTCGCCCTCCCGGGCTTCGTGAACGTCGGCAACTTCAACGAGAAGTGGTCGGGCGACGGGCACGGGATGAGCTGGCTCACGCGCGACACCGTCGAGGTGCAGAAGATGATCGACGACCCGTACGGGTTCGACATCGCCGACTCCTCCGTCTGGACGCCCGTGGGCGCGTTGCAGCTCCTGACCGCTCCACCCGCACCCCGTGCCGGGCGCGAGGCGCGTGTGCCCATCCTCGTGATGGCGGGCACCGACGACGCGATCGGCTATGGCGCACGCGGCCCGAAGGCGCTCACCTCGAGCCTGCGGAACGTGACGCGGATGCAGGATGTGCAGCTGCTGATCTATCCGGATGCGCGGCACGAGGTTTATAACGAGATTAATCGCGACGAGGTGACCGACCGGCTGACCAATTGGTTGCGCTGGCACTTCGAGTCACCCGCCGCGTAACGAATTCACTAGCGCGCCGCGCGTTCGCGTCTGGCGCCCACGAGGAAGGCAGACATGCAGGACAAGCGCGATTTGCACGGCGAGTACAAGGTTCCCGGCGGCAAGCTCGTCGTGGTCGATTTCGACGTGACCGCGGGCAGGCTTGAGAACGTTCGGTTGGCTGGCGACTTCTTCCTCGAACCCGACGAGGCGCTGGGCGCGTTGAACTCGGGCCTTGAAGGCCTTTCGGCCGAGGCAACGGGCGAGGACATCACCAGGGCGGCACGCGAGGCGCTGCCACAGGATGCGCAGCTGCTCGGCTTTTCGCCCGAGTCCGTCGCCGTCGTGGTGCGTCGCGCCCTGACCGGCGCGCGAAATTGGCGTGACTACGACTGGAAGATCCTGCATCCCGGCCCCCTCGCGCCCCGCGTGCACGTGGCGCTCGACCAGGTGCTCACCGAAGAGGTGGGCGCAGGGCGTCGGGGGCCGACGCTGCGGATCTGGGAGTGGAACGAGGATGCCGCGGTCATCGGTTCGTTCCAGTCGGTCAAGAACGAGATTGACATGGAGGCCGCCGAGGCCGAGGGCGTGCAGGTGGTGCGCCGCATCTCGGGCGGCGGCGCGATGTTCATGGAAGCGGAATCGGTCGTCACCTATTCGCTTTATGTTCCCGCCGAGCTCGTCGCGGGGATGAGTTTCGCCGAGTCGTACGCGTATCTCGACGAGTGGGTGCTCGAGGCACTTGGCGCGCTCGGGATCGAGGCGACCTATGAGCCTCTCAACGACATCGCCTCGCCAAGCGGCAAGATCGGTGGCGCCGCGCAGAAGCGCCTCGGCTCGGGCGCCGTGCTGCACCACGCGACGCTGTCGTACGACATCGACGCGGATCGAATGGTGCGCGTGCTGCGCATCGGTCGCGAGAAGATGAGCGACAAGGGCACGAAGTCGGCGAAGAAACGCGTTTCGCCGCTGAAGTCGCAGACTGGACTGTCGCGCGCCGAGATCATCGCAAGCCTCAAGAGCACCTTCGTCTCGCGCCACGGCGGCACCGCGGACGAGATTACGGATGCGGAGATGGCGCGGGCCCGCGAACTGGCCGAGAGCAAGTTCGCGAGCCGCGACTGGACGTATCGAGTGCCGTAGGCGGGCTCGATGCGGTTCGGTGTTTGCGGTTAGCTGACTGCTGTTTGCCGACCGCTGTTAGTTGTCGGCCGTGACCTCACCGGTTACGGCGTCAACGAGTAGGTCATCGGCCGCGTCGTCGGTGTAGTCGATCTTCCACACGACGGCACCGTCCTCGGTGTCTAGCTCGACCTCTTCGATCGTGCCTTCTTGGTGGGCCAACGCTGCCTTGATGGCGGCCACCATGTCGAGCTCGGCCGTTTCAATCTCGCGGAGATCCTCGTCATCGAGCTCTCGCTGCTCGGTGTCGTCAAGCCGCGGTGAGCCATCGGGCAGGACGTCGTACTCGTACACGGTGGCGTTATAGGCGACATCGATGTTAAAGACCTCGTCGTTATCGTCGTCGTCATCCTCGCGCTCGAGGTCGAACGCGAACACATCCTCGTCGGAGACACCCTTATGTACCGAGATCACCGAGGAAATCGCGTCCGTGTATTCGGCCGCGCGCACCGTGGCTTCGTCGGTGGCTTCGATCGGATAATCACCGGTCTCTGATTCCGTCGCCCTCGCGTCGGCGGATTGCGGTGGTGTTTCGGAGGGAACGGCGCCGGTCGGTTCGCCAGTAGCCTGTGCGTCGTTTGCCGAGCCCGCGCAGCCAACCAGGCCGAGCAGTACGGCCGAGGATGCGAGGGTAACCAATGCTGTTCGTACGTTGCTGTTCATGCTCCCACCCTACGAACACCGGATGAGACAGCAATGAGGCCGAAGCCATCCTGCATGAGAGCTCGATGAGCGCCCGCGGTGGCTTCGGCCGTGGAATCTACGCCCGCTCCTCGGTGAGGTGCTGGTAATCCGGGTGGTTCTGCAGCCAGGCACGAACGTAAGAGCAATCGGGGATGACAGCCTGGTTACTCGTGCGCTCGAAGTCGTCGAGCGCATAGCGGATGAGCCGCGACGCGACACCCTCACCCTGGTGCGCCTGGTCGACGACCGTGTGGTTGAAGTGCACGCCGTCTGCGGCCGGGCGATAGGCTGCGAATCCAACGATGTCACCGTCGTAGTTTGCGACGTACCGGTTGTGGCCTGGATCGTGCGAGAACGAGTATTCGGCCTTCTGCGTCTCGGTCTCGGGGGTTTCGGATGCTGTGGTTTCAGTCATGAAGCCACGGTATGAAGCAATCCCGAGCTTTTGCCGAACGGGGTTGGCCTTGCCACGTGAACCGAAGTCGGAAGCCTTATACGAATGGGGTTCTGTCGTCTCTTGGAAGATGAGAGGTCGGGAATTCGCCGCCGAGGGCAGCACTCACGGCCGCAGCCAACATGTCACGCCGAGCCTGACCTCTGGATTCTGCCTGTCCCTCTCCGTCAGTGATCACCATGACAGTCAGCCCGTCAGATACCGCGACGAGATGCGCCGCCGTCATTTCTGCCGTCGCGGATAATCTAAACTCACCGACAGCCTCGCCGTCCGCGATGAGTTCAGTGAATACTCGGTTCCATGCGTCATTAATTCGCTCAACTGCAGCTCGGTACCTGTCGGAGCTAACCGCGTGTGCGATGAGGTCGATCCAAATCGTTGACCGCCGCCAGGCACGGTTGAACGCAATTTCATCAATCATGCGAGACATCCGCTCGCGCGCGCTCCCAGGTGCGTCCCTCAGGTTCTGCAGTCGGTCCGTGACCTTGAGCAGATGATGCTCAAATGCGGTCCCGATCAATTCATCACGCGTTCCAAAGTGGTGCTGCAATCGCCCGACCGAGACATCCGCTTCCTGCGCGATTTCTCGCACTGTGATGAGCTGTGAATTCTTAGTTGTCGCGAGCCGCAGAACTGCTTCCAGAATGGGTACGAGGTCGTCAGGGTCGATCGGTGGACGCCCGCGTTTAGTGCCGCCTTTCGTCATCAGATTCACCGCTCTCTGGATTGGATAATCTCTCGTGCCGTTGCGAGCCCACGCTCAATGGCCCCGTCGACGAAGCCAGGCCACAGGTTCGCATTGTCACTTGAGGCGAACCTGATGGGGCCCGCGGTCGCCTGAGCTCCGGTGAGGTGCTTGAGTCGCCCAGGGCGCAGTAGCTGCCAAGTGGTTCTCGAGTCTTCGTCAGCCATCCAATCGTGAGTGGTGACGCCAGTCACTTCGAGGTCTGGTCGCCAACGCGCGAGCATGGCCCTCGCGTCATCGAGAGAAGTCGCGTCAAACTGTGTGTGGTCGGCCCCGAATCCGACCAACACCGACTCGTATTCCCCGATGAACTCCGTTTTGACCATGATGATCGGATGTTCGGCGCTCGCGTATGCACTGAACGGCGCGACTTTTCCTCGCACACTGATCCAGAGCTTGAACCCATTGTTACCAAGGGCATCGCTCCCGAGTGACTGGACGTCCGCGGGTAGGTCTGGAGTGAACTTAATTTGATCGAGTGCGGCGAACGGAACGGTCACGATCACTGCGCTGGCTTCAACTATTCGGCCTTCGGCAGACTCGACCTCGACGGCATCACTACCCACCGAAGTGATCCTGGTTGCGCGGGTGTTGAGTTCAACAGGAGCCCGGAGGTCGCGTTCGAAATTGCCAATGAAGGACGTCATGCCGCCGGTCACCCGGTATGAGGACGAGGCCTCGTGGAGTGTCTGCCAGCCCCCGCCCGTCGCCGCCGACCAGCGGAGCCCGGCGGTAAGCGCGACGTCCTCGAGCTTGCCGTTAATGTGACTCGCCCAGATTGCCTGACTCGCGAGCCAGGGCCCTTGTTCTTCCGGAGAGAGTGACTCGGCAAGCTCATCGAAGCGGTCTCGGATGGTCATGTTGTCGGCATCGCTGAACACGACCGAGCGCGTATTGGCGCTGGGGGAGTCAGGCCTTGGAAACACGTCGCGGGAGTCATGTACAACACCTGCTTGAGCCGGCCCGATGCTTGCGCTAAATTCTGCTGCCTCAGAAACGTGAACTTGGTCGTCTTGGTCAAGCCAGTACACTGTCTCGGCCTTGGGCGAGGGATCGATCGTAATCCCGTACCGCGAGAGCTCGGCCCAGGTGTGCGGCTGAGACCAGTGCACCCAGGTACCGCCGATTTCGAGATCGTGACCGAGACGGTGATCCGTCCAGACCCGGCCACCGACACGATCGCGTGACTCCCACACGATTACGTCCAGCCCGGCACGTTCCAATTCTCGGGCAGCAGTAAGGCCTGCAAAACCCGCTCCGACAACGACCACATCGGTCGACTTTTTCGCCATTGACACAGCGCCTTTCGGTCCATGAATCCACCGTCGCTACCACGTCAATGTGGTGACTGGTGCAATTTCCAATCTGTCTGTATTGTGAATGTACACGGAGCGCAACTCAAACGGCAATGGGGTCGGAAGTAAGCGAGAACACGGTCGTACCGATGTGTCATTCGGCCAGCTGGAACGATTCTTCGCTCGTGGGTGAGGCAATCCGTTAAATCCGCGCAAACAAGTTGTGTCATTGGGGACGCAGCAGAGTGTGCGCACTGCTGATTGGAGCAAATATGCAGCGTAGACGTATCGCCAATCGAATGTGGCTGGCGGGAGCAGCGGTGGCAGCCTTGCTGCTGTCCGGCTGTCAACAGGTTTCACAATCGGATCAAACAGAAGTCGATCTCGGCACGCCCGTAGCTGGTGAAGTCCCTGAGGGAGTTTTCGAGGGCACAACGCTGACCTTTGCTGGCTCCGGTGGCATTTTCCAGGACGGTCAGGCGGCCGCGGCATGGGATCCGTTTGCCGAGCAGACCGGAGCGACTTTCCTGCAAGATGCGTATGACCCGGGCAAGCTCAAGGCGATGGTCGACAGCGGCAACACGACATGGGATCTCGTCAACGCAACGCAGTTTGACACCGCTCAATATTGCGGCACGCTCTATGAGGAGCTCGACTACTCGCAGATCGATATCTCGAACGTGCCGGAAGGCACAATCACCGATGACTGCATGGTGCCGCAGATTCTGTACGGTCTCGTTCTCGTATACAACACCGACACTTTTGGAGACAACCCTCCGACGACTGCAGCTGACTTCTTCGACACGGAGAAGTTCCCCGGTCAGCGCACAGTGAGCGCGTCCCCATACGTGGACCCGCAGATGTTTGAGTTTGCGATGGTTGCGGATGATAAAGACACTTCGAGCGTCACCGCCGACGACATCGTCCCTGCGCTCGACAAGTACCGCGAGATTGAAGACTCGCTCATCACCTGGACGAGCGGCGCACAAGCTCAGCAGCAGCTTGAGTCAGGTGAAGCGGTGATGGGTCTGGTCTGGAGTGGTCGCGGCTACGGCGCCGCAAACGCCGGTGCTCCCGTAGCTGCCATGTGGGACGAGTGGATGGTCATGGTCGATTCGACGGCAATCCCGAAGGGTTCCCAGAATCTACAAGCTGCACATTCGGCGATTAATTATTACGGTGGCGCTGAGCAACAGACGAAGATGTCCGAGTTGACTTCGTATGGCCCGATTAACGTCAATGCCAAGCCCGATTTGAGCGGTGAACTTGGGAACTGGATGACTACTGATCACCTCGACACGGGGCACTATCCGAACGTTGATTTCTGGGTCGAGAACTATGACGCGTTACAGTCCGCGTGGTCAAGCTGGGTCACGACGGGTTAAGTAAATGACCGATCTCGCACAAGCGAATCCCCAAGAGGCGAAACCGCGAAAGCGGTTTCGCCTCGGCGGGGCCTGGGCTCTGCTCATCCCCGCATTCGTTGTTGTCTTCCTATTCTTCGTGCTGCCGCTCATCGATATCATCGTGCGCAGCTTCACAGACGTCAGCCCGGCCGACACACGTGGCAATTACTGGTGGCTTGTGTCGAACACGGACAACCTGATTATCGGTGCCCGTACGATTCTCACCTCGCTGGTGGTCACCATCGCCTGTTTGGTCTTGGCTTACCCGTACGCCTATCTGATGACCATTGTGAGCGACCGCAGTCGCAAGTGGCTTACACTCGCGGTCATGATGCCACTGTGGACGAGCATCCTGGTCCGCACGATGGCGTGGATGATTCTGTTGCAGGACACTGGCCCGATCAATGCGTTCCTTGAGGCGATTGGAATCGGCGCGCAACCGCTTATTCGAACCACATTCGGTGTGGCGCTCGGTATGGCGCAGGTGCTGTTGCCATTCATGGTGCTGCCGCTTTACTCGGCGATGTCAAAGATTGATCCACGGCTGCTTACGGCGTCCTCGAGCCTAGGGGCGAATGGCATCACTTCGTTTTTCACCGTGTACCTGCCGCTATCGCGGCCCGGCATCTTCGCCGGCAGCGTTACGGTGTTCATCCTCGGCCTTGGCTTCTACATCATCCCCTCACTGCTCGGATCGCCACAGGAGGCAATGATCTCTTCCCTGATTTATCTCCAGGTGAGCCAGTTCCTCGAATGGGGCCATGGCGCAACCCTGGGCGTAGCACTTCTGGCGGTGACCGCGCTCCTCCTCGCAGGGTTTAGCAAGCTCACCAAACAGTCCGCGGCGAAGGCGGGAGCCGATCGATGACACTCAAACGCGTTCTTGGTGTGCTGTCGGTGCTCACAATCATTTGGTTGTTGGTGCCCACACTGGTGATTATCCCGATGTCGTTCAACGAGGCACAGTCATTCAACTTTCCGCCGAAGGGATTTTCGACTCGCTGGTACGAGAATTTCTTCACCAATGGTGTCTGGCTTAAGTCACTCGGTAACTCGTTTTTGATCGCCATTTTGACGGCAATCATTGCGACCACTCTCGGGGTCCTTGCTTGCCTGGGGCTCATCCGCTTGAAGCCAAGAGCCCGTGGAATCTTCGAGAACCTCTTCCTCGCGCCAATGATTGTCCCGGGTATCGTCCTCGCGATTGGCCTCTATTCGATATACCTGCGGTTGCAGTCGTCGACAGGGTTCCTATGGCTCGGAACGCTGCAGGGCTTCGTGTTCGCACACGTGATTTTGGCATTGCCCTTGGTGATCACGAACGTCATGGCGAGTCTGCAAGGGGTGGATGACCGGCTCGGACAAGCCGCAGCGAGCCTCGGAGCTTCCCGAATGACGACGTTCTTCACCGTCACGTTGCCGCTCATCATTCCGGGCGTGACGGCTGGCGCACTCTTTGCGTTCGTCACGTCGTTCGATGAAATTATCCTGTCGCTGTTCATTCAGACGCCAAACATGCAGACCCTACCGGTTCAGCTCTTTAACTCGGTTCGCCAGAGCAACGATCCCACCGTGGCGGCTGTTGCCGTGGTCATGATGGTGCTCTCGCTCCTCGTCCTGCTCGCCGCGCAGTCGGCAACTCGAAAACGAAAGGTAAAGGCATGATCGCTCCTCGAAATAAGCGCGTGCAAGATGAATCAACGACCCTGGACACGCAGGGCGTCAAACAGCAGATTCGTGACCTCGACTACGACACGACGGCAGTTGAGACGATTGCACGCTCAGGAATTAGTCTTCGCGGGGTGACTAAGCGTTACGGCACAGCGACTGTTGTCGAGGACATCGATCTCGAGATTGAAGCTGGCGAGTTTATGACCTTCCTTGGGCCCTCAGGTTCGGGGAAGACGACGACGCTGAACATGATCGCGGGCTTTACCGACGTGACTGAGGGCGACCTCTTCATTCACGGGAAGCCAGTTGCGAAACTGCCTGCTCATAAGCGTGATCTGGGGGTCGTTTTCCAGAACTATGCGTTGTTTCCGCACATGACCGTCGCTGAGAATGTCGCCTACCCGCTTAAGCGTCGCAAAGTTAATAAATCCGAACAGGCCGACCGAGTGAAAACCACGCTCGACATGGTGAAGCTCGGCGACTATGGTCGTCGGTTCCCATCGGAGCTATCGGGTGGTCAGCAGCAGCGCGTCGCCCTCGCGCGCGCACTCGTATACCGCCCCAAGGTTCTCTTAATGGATGAGCCGCTTGGAGCGCTCGATAAGAAACTCCGCGAATGGCTCCAGATTGAGATCAAGCGAATTCACCACGAGGTGGGTTCCACCTTCGTCTTCGTCACTCACGACCAAGAAGAGGCGTTGTCCATGTCCGACAGAATCGCGGTGTTCAACGAAGGAAAAATCGAGCAAGTCGGCACAGGCGTGGAATTGTATGAGCACCCTGAGACGCTCTTTGTAGGGCGGTTCCTGGGAGAATCAACTGTGATCACCGGGGAGTCTTCAGCGACATCCAACGACGGAACCGAGCTGGTACATGAGGGTCATCGCATCGTGGTACCTGGGCAAATCAGCGCGTCCAAGCAGGTCATCCTGGTGCGTCCGGAGAACCTCTCGCTCGAGCCGACGGCCGATTCGGCCGTCGCTCCAGGAGTGTCGAGAAATGCACTTCCGGTCCAGGTCTATGCAGCCACCTATCTCGGGATCGGCTGGCGCTACGACGTGACGTTGCCCAACGGCGACCGCGGTGTCGTGCGATCGGCACACTCGGCCTCGCGGTTTGGTGTTGGCGAATCGGCGCTCATGACCTGGCGTCCCGAAAACGGGGTTCTTCTGGAGGACTTGCCCCAGTCCTAGATCCTCGATTAATGGTGAGAAACGAGTGGGGGTCCGCACGGAGTTATGTGCGGACCCCACTCGTTTCTACGCGGAAGGACTTAGGACCCGGTTGCCAAGTCGATCGCATGTGCCGCGCGTTCGCCGGTACGAAGCGCGCCTTCCATCAACCCCGCAAATTCGAGATCGATGTATTCGCCTGCAAAATAGAGGCGACCGTGAGGGGCTTCGAGCGCGTCTGCATGCTCTTGCATGAAACCGGGCCCGTGCGCGGTGTAGCCACCTTTTGAAAGCGGGTCAAACGGCCATGCCGTGACAACCGGCTCCTTATCTGCGAACGGAAGGTCGGGGCGCAATTGGGCCACTCGAGTGGCCCATTCTGTCGGGCCCTCATCAATGCGAAGGTCTCGTAGATGGTCAATTTCCGCACCGAAACAATTGAGAACCGGTGCTACCTGCCCATCTTCAGCGATAGCAGTCCAGGTCCAAAAGCGGTCGCTCACCGACATGACGGCGCTGGTTTCCGGACCTTCGACCAGCTCTAGATGTAGTTTTGCTGCATTACCTTGGACGACGTGGTCGAGGGCCGCCACCTTCCAGTCGGGGAGCTCGAGCAGTGGTGACTCACGATCGTTCAGGATTCCAAAGGGTAGCGCGACGACTGCGAAGTCAAACCTCTCGCTCTCACCGTCGGCAGTGACGGCGACACCCATGTCGTCTTGCGTGACTTCCTCGATCAAGTGGTTAAGCCGAACTCGATTTCCTAATGCTTCGCCCATAGCTATTGGTAGGCGTTGGTTGCCACCGCCGATCCGCCAACTCGGTCCCGGCGTGAAAGACGCAGTGTGCTCGAGGGTTTGCTCCGCGGTGACTTGGTCCACCCGAACCGAAGTCGACATCTCTATGCGCGCCTCGAGTGCTTCGCGGGCCGCACCAGTAACACCAACTTCACTAAGCACATCTGCTACCGACCGCGCGCCAGAGCCTGCGGCTGCGTTCAGGGCAGCTTGAGCCCCAAGGGATGCCATCGCCTCGGTCGTTACGTCAGGTCGATCCGCAGGTTTGCGAATGTAGTAACTCATCCCAGTGTCGACAAGGTTGAGCCCATGGGTCGAGCAGTACTCGCGAAGCGTTGTGTATCCATCCAATACAAATTCGGCGCCCCGTTCGATGACGTAGGTGCGATCAACGCCCGCGACTGTTTCTGACCACACGCGGCCACCAAGCCGGTCTCGAGCCTCGTAAACCGTCACTTCGTGACCAAGTTCAACGAGCTTCGTTGCTGCTGCGAGACCGCTGAGGCCGGCGCCGAGAACGGCGATTCGGCTAGATGCTGACATTCCTGTCCTTCCATTTGATTGCAGCGCTGCAATCAAAACTTCGTGCTTGAAAATCGTGCGCCACCATTAGCCGCCCTATCTGCTTATGACAATACGTTTGTATCGGTTAATTATCGAGCGGCAAATCCTGGATTTGTACGCACCTGAGCACACGGTCGGGCAAAGTGATGCGGTCACGGGTAAATTTGGGGGTAGATCTGGCCGTAAAGTGCACCTAATGCCACCAGCGGCACTCGAGGAAGTGATGAGCATGACGAAATGTCCCCAATGCGGTGCAACGACGAACCCGTCACAGCGCTTCTGCGGTGAATGCGGCACGCGGTTGCACGCAGCTCCGACGCCGCAGCCAACGGATGACCGTAATGCGGTTCCGCACCGTCCCGGTGGGGGCAAGCCAGACCCCTGGGACGTCGGCGCCACGGACCAGTCCGCAGGCTCAGAGGACGATTTCTTTAGCATCTATCGACCAAAGTCGGCCGCCCCGGAAGGCGAGCCGGAGACTCCTCAGCCCGCGCATCCTCGCCGACTGCGTCGACGCTTCGAACCCGACCTAGACGGTCGGAGCGCGCCACCGACTCCGCCATCGGTGCCGCCGCTGTTTACGCAGCACGCCGACGAAGGCACAGCAACGCCGGCACCGGCTCCTCGTGAATCCCAACCTGCACCCTCTGCACCCGCAAAGTCGCCATTTGAGGGGCAGCAAAATGCCACGCAGTGGGATGCACTGGCCGAGCAGCAGCAGCGAGAGCAGGCTCAGCGTGAGCAGGCGCAGCGTGACGCTCTTGCCGCGCAGGAGCGAGCCCGCCAGGAGCAGGCTCAGCGAGAGCAGGCACAGCGCGAGCAGGCGCAGCGTGACGCTCTTGCAGCGCAGGAACAAGCTCGTCAAGAACAAGCACGTCAAGAGCAAGCCCAGCAGGAGCAGGCCCGCCAGGCGGATGAGCGTCGAGTCCGTCAGGAACAGGCTGAACGCGAACGACGAGCGGCTGAAGAGCGTGCCCGCCAGATCCAGGCAACACAGGAGCACCAAGCCCGGGAGCAGCAGGCGCGGGAGCAGCAGGCGCGGGAGCAGCAGGCGCGGGAGCAGCAGGCGCGGGAGCAGCAGGCGGCCGGTCAGCAAACGCCCGAGCAACGCGGCAGCCAAGCGATGCCGTGGCTTCCCGCGGTCGACGCGGAATCGAAGCACGAACCGGACGACGCGACGTTCACGCAGCTCATCGAGGGCCTGAAGGACGACCCTGCGGACAAGCCCATCCTGGCCGATGGTGGATTCGACAAGACCGGTATTGTGCCGCTGCCTCCTCGCGAGCAGGATGCGGCGCAGCCTGAGCCCTCGCAGGAAGAGCGTGCGGCCCAACAGCGAGCCGCAGAGTTTTACGGCACGTCGTCGTCGGCGCCGAACCAGCAAGCGCCGAACCAACAGGCGCCGAACCAGCAAGGTATGCCCGCTTTGCCGCCACTGAGCACAAGCCCGCAGAACCAGGCCCCGGCCGACTCGGCGCAGTCCGGCCCGACAAGTCCGGACGCAGCCGACCAGACGCAGTCGCCCTTTAGCTCGCCGTTTGCGCAGGAAGCGACGACCCCGGATGCCGCTGGATCGCGGCAGCAAGCCGCATCCGAGCCAGCTGCCGCGGCGAACAGCACGACCGCTTGGCCGACGCGCGATCGGGCCGAGGGTAAGAAGCAGCTGCCGCAACAGAACCGCTACCAGTCGGGCGCGGGGTCGGCGGTAGGCGCAGGTGCATCGGCAGGGACTGCCGCGGTGGCCGGACACGTATCGGAATTTGACAAGGCGATTCGCGGCGACGAAAGCGGCGGTCAGGGTCATGGTCGCGACGACTCGGGATTCGGCGATTCACGCTTCAGTGGGTCCGGGTTCGGCGGCGGCGGTGCCGGCGGCTCAGGAACAGGCGGCTCTGGATCGGGCGGACCTGGCTCGGGCGACGACGCTGAGCAG
The DNA here is from genome assembly GCF_003010915.2 of Gulosibacter molinativorax. Classification (NCBI taxonomy): domain Bacteria; kingdom Bacillati; phylum Actinomycetota; class Actinomycetes; order Micrococcales; family Microbacteriaceae; genus Gulosibacter; species Gulosibacter molinativorax. Next base: position 2,795,579 of record NZ_CP028426.1, read on the forward strand.
AAGCGGAAGGGCCTCAAGACGATCTTGATTGCTGCCGTCGCTGCGGTCGTCATTATCCTTGGTGCCTTTGCCATCAGCGGGCTATTCGGTGGCGGTGACGACCCGGTCGCGGACACGACCCAGGCCGAAACCACCGTGCCCGAGACCGCTGAGCAGCCGGCCAACCCGGAGATCACGGGGCAGACGCCTTCGCCGTCCCCGGAAACCACGGCTCCAGCTGAATTCGAGCCCGTCGCGTTCCAATCCGAGTCCGGAAACCTCGTCTGCGAGATCACTCCTGAGAGCGGTGCGGCCTGCCAAATTTACGACAAGAGCTTCACGACTCCGGATGAAGCGTGCACGTCGGGCAGCAACCGCGGCGTGATCGTGGGCGTCAACGAAGAAGGCATCACGTGGCCGTGCGCCACCGCCAATCTCGGTACCGGAGAAGTGGTCAGCTACGACGAGCCGATCACCGCAGGCGATTACACCTGCTCGATCAACTTCGCAGCCGGTGCGATGTGCGAGAACGGTTCTGGCGACTCCTTTGCACTCGAGTACTACTCGGGCGTCGAGACGAGTGGGAAGACTTCGCCCGACCCTCAGTTCACCCTCGAGCCCAACAACTGACCGAGCGCAACGCGCACAACTGCCAAGGCCCGCACCGGATGATTCCGGTGCGGGCCTTGGCAGTCTTGCTAGAACGGTGCGCTTAGGCCCAGGTCAGCGCCTGGTCGACGATCGCCTTCGCCTCCGCCTGCACGAGCGCCAGGTGGTCGGGACCCTTGAACGATTCCGCGTAGATCTTGTAGACGTCCTCAGTTCCCGAGGGGCGCGCGGCGAACCAGGCGTTCTCGGTCACGACCTTGAGTCCCCCGATCGCGGCGTGGTTGCCCGGGGCCTCGGTCAGCTTCGCAACGATCGGTTCACCCGCGAGCTCGGTCGCGGTGATGTTTTCGCCCGACAACTTCTTCAAGGCGGCTTTCTGCGCGGGCGTCGCCGGCGCATCCACTCGCTGATAGGCGGGGTTGCCGAACTGCTCCGTGAGCTCCTGGTAGCGCAGCGAGGGGCTCTTCCCCGTGACCGCGAGGATCTCGGAGGCAAGCAGCGCCAACAGGATGCCGTCCTTGTCGGTGGTCCACGTGCCACCGTTGAACTGCACGAACGACGCTCCCGCGGACTCCTCACCGCCGAACAGGATCGAACCGTCCGTCAGGCCTGGCACGAACCACTTGAAACCGACCGGGACTTCAACGAGGTTGCGGCCGAGTGACGTCACGACGCGGTCAATCATCGAGCTCGAGACGAGCGTCTTGCCGATGCCAGCCCCGGTCGACCACTCGGGACGGTTACTCGCGAGGTAGTCGATCGCGACGGCGAGGTAGTGGTTCGGGTTCATCAGGCCGCCGGTCGGCGTCACGATGCCGTGACGGTCCGCATCCGCGTCGTTGCCAGTCAGGATGTCGTACTCATCCTGGTGCGCCAACACCGAGGCCATTGCAGCGGGGGAGGACGGGTCCATGCGGATCTTGCCGTCCCAGTCGAGCGTCATGAATGGCCAGCGTGGGTCGACCTTCGGGTTCACGACCGTGAGGTTGATGCCGTACTTTTCGGCGATCAGCTGCCAGTACTCGACGCTCGAGCCGCCGAGCGGGTCGGCACCGATCCGTATGCCCGAGTTCTTGATCGCCTCGAAGTCAATCGCCTTCGCGAGGTCGGTGACGTACGCCTCACGGAAGTCGTAGAAGCCGATTCGGTTATCCGAGTTGGTTTCCTTCACGCCCTCGAGCCCGGCCGCGATGAGCTCGTTCGCGCGGTTCTCGATCCAGCTGGTCGCATCCGAATCCGCGGGGCCACCGTGTGGCGGGTTGTACTTGAAGCCGCCGTCCTCGGGCGGGTTGTGGCTCGGCGTGATGATGATGCCGTCGGCGAGTTCTTCCCGGTCACGGTGGGAATTGTGCACGATGATCGCGCGCGAGAGCGACGGAGTCGGGACCCACGAGTTTCGCGAGTCGGCGAGCACTTTGACGCCGTTCCCGGCCAGCACATCAAGCGCCGTCTTCTCGGCTGGGTCGCTCAGCGCGTGCGTGTCGCGGCCGATGAAGAGCGGTCCGCGGATGCCCTGCGAGGCGCGGTATTCGACGATCGCTTGGGTGATGGCCTTAATGTGCTGCTCGTTGAACGAGCTCTTGAAGCTCGAGCCACGGTGGCCGGACGTTCCGAACGCAACGCGTTGGGCGGGATCAGACACATCAGGCACGTTGCGGTAGTACGCGCCAATGAGCTGGTCGACATCAATAAGATCCTGGGGACTGGCGACAGTGCCTGCTCGTTCATGCATGGACCAAGTTTCGCAATTCAGATTGAACGCTGGCTGGCGGCAAGCCATTTAGGCTGGAACCTATGACCGATTCCGAAACGCTCCCCGACGCATCCCAAACCGTCTCCTTCCTGGGGCCAGCCGGGACCTTTACCGAGGCGGCGTTGAAGCTCGCCCCGGAGGCGAAGGGCAAGCACTGGAAGCCGGTCGCCAATGTCCTCGAGGCGTTGATGGATGTGCAACAGGGTCGGTCGTTCGCGGCGATGGTCGCGATTGAGAACTCGGTCGAGGGTGGCGTGACCGCGTCGCAGGATGCGCTTTCCACCATGGACGGGCTGCGGATCATCGGCGAATACATCGTGCCGATTCGGTTCGTGCTCGCGACCCGGCCAGGGACCACGATGCGCGACGTGCAGACCGTGGCCGCGCATCCTGTTGCGTATGGCCAGTGCCGACGCTGGCTGCACCAGGCGCTGCCCGAGCATCTCTACGTGCAGGCGTCGTCGAACGTCGCCAGCGCTCGGCAGCTCTTTGAAGAGGATGGGTTGGCCGACGCGGCGATCGCGCCGCCGACGATTCAGGACCACTTCGACGTCGATATCCTCGCTGAGGACATTCAGGACTCGTCGATCGCGCGTACCCGATTCCTGCTCGTGACGACGCGCACGGATCTGCCGTCGCGCACCGGCACGGACAAGACCTCGCTCATCGTGACGCTGCCGGACGAGCGCCCCGGCGGGTTGCTGTCGATGCTCGAGCAGTTCGCGGCCCGCGGCATCAACCTCTCGATGATCACGTCGCGACCCATCCCCGAAAGCCCCGGACGCTACCGCTTCGTGATCGATCTCGACGGCCACCTCGAGGATGCGCGCGTCGCGGATGCGCTGCTCGGACTTCGTCGCTACAGTCCGTCGGTGAAGTTCCTCGGTTCGTATCCGCGCGCGGTGCCCTCGCCGGTCGCGGTCGATCCGGCGTACTCCGACGAGAACTACGCGGAGGCCCGCGGCTGGCTAGACGGCCTCGTCCGTTAGGTCAGTGAGTAGCCGCGCAGCGGTGGAGTAGGTCATTGAGTATCCGCGAAGCGGCGTCTCGAAACGCCCGGCGCGCCTCGAAACGGGCTTCGCCGCTACTCGGCGAGCGGTGTCGAGACTTGCTTCGCCGCTACTCGGCGAGCCGAAGCATCATTCGAGCAATCCGCTGCCGAGCACGGAAAGTGCAGCGGCCTGTGCTTCGCGTCCCCGCTCGCCGCGATGCTGGATGAACAACTCGATCAGCTGCTCGATGACGAGCATGATTGCGGCGCGCGAGGTATGGATCAGTTCATCCTGAAAACTCTCGTTGATCGGCGGAACAACGAGCGCCAAGTCGGCCAAGTCGGCCACCGCAGATCGCGCGAACGAGGTAACCGCCACGACGGATGCACCACTGGCTTTTGCTGCGCGCATCCCGTCCAGAGACGCGCGGTTCGCGCCGGAACCAGAGATCACGATGCACACAGACCCGGCTCCGAGCTGGGCTGCCGCGATCTGCTGGGACATCGCATCCATCAGCATTTCTGCGGGGCGACCAGCGGCGTTGAGACGCAGCACGAGATCGAGTCCGAGCGACAGCGAGAGACCGTTGGCGAGCACCAGCACGCGATCGGCACCGTCAAGTAGCCGCAAGAATTCTGCGATGTCGTCTTCGGTCAGCGCCGATACCGTGTTGGGAAGCCGCGCACCGAATCGAGCAACTCCCGCGCGCAGCGAACCGGCAAGTGTGCCGTCCGACTCCTCATTGGCATTCCCCTCGAGAGCCAGCTCGCGAGCGAGCGCGACGCGCAGCTGCGGATACCCCTCGTACCCGAGGGACTGCGCGGCGCGAATCACTGTCGTTCGGCCGACGCCCACTGCATCCGCGAGTTCTTGCGCGGTTCGCTCGACCGTGCCTGCACGATCTTTGAGGATTGAATCGACGACCCGTCGTTCGCCGGGCTGCAGCGACGGCGAGAGCGCCGCGATGCGAGCGTGCGGTGGCGCGTCAGGCGCTCCTTGCCAGTTCACGGATTCGTGTCCCTTCCATGATTCGCCGGCGAATCGCACCCGAGATCGCATCCACGATCATCGTCGTGACAATGACGACGATGAGGAGCATCCCCACGGTGTCCCACTCCCGGTAATTCGTGTAGTTCGAAAGCATACTGCCGATGCCACCCGCGCCAACGAGGCCGAGCACAGCCGAGGTGCGGATGTTGATCTCGAAGCGATAGAGCGCAAACGACATGATCGAGGGTGCGACCGCGGGCCACAGGGCCCAACGCGTTACCTCGGCCGTCGTGCCGCCCGCGGCGCGGACCGCCTCCGAAGCACCCTCCTTCGCCGACTCGATCGACTCGTAGACCCACTTGCCTTGGGTGCCGATTCCCGCGATGCCGAGGGCGAGCGCGCCGGTGAAGGGTGTGAGCCCAGTCACGGTAAGCAAGATGATGGCGATGATTACCTCGGGTACGGCGCGAATGATCGCGAAGAGCCCGCGCAGGATTGCGCGGAGCCAAGCCGGCCCGACGCCTCGGGCCGCGAGCATGCCCAGCGGCACCGAAACGACCACGCACAGGATCGCACCGAGCCACGCCATCGAAATCGACCGCCACATCTCGGTGAGGGCTCGCGGCAGCTTCTCCCAGTTCGGCGAAGCGAACATGAGCTGGAGGTAGTTCGCGACGTTCGCGGGAATTTGCGGGATGTCGGCCCACGAAATCTGGAGGCCCGCGCCGGCCGCGAGAACGATCGCCCCGACGCCGATGGTCAGGATGTTTGGCCACAGCAAGGAAGGCTGCGGCGGGATTTCGAGACGACCGGACTGGGGCTCGATGGTCTCCGTGTTCGTATCTGGCTGCATCGCAGTTTGGGTGGTTCGAGACGATGCGTTCATTTCGTGAGTTGCTTTCGGATGACGTTCGAGAAGAACTCGATGAGGACCACGACGAGCAGGATCTCGAGGATGATGACGGAGACGTCGCCGTAGGCATAGAACCCACGTCGCTCATCGAGAAGTCGACCGATACCTCCGGCGCCCACGATGCCGAGGATCGCGGAGATGCGCACGTTCAACTCGAGTGTGTACAGCCACTGATTCGTGAACAGCGACCAAGTCTGGGGGAGCGCGGTGGCGCGGTTGATTTGGAACTGGCTGCCGCCAGCGGCGCGACCGGCCTCCATGTAACCGTGATCCGCGGAATCAATCGCCTCGGAGACGAGCTTCACGATAATGCCGAGATCGAACAAGATGAGCGTGAGCAGACCGGGCAGCGCGCCTACACCGACCATAGCCACCAGGATGGTGGCGTACACGAGGTCGGGCACCGATCGAATCACGTTGATGATGGTGCGGACGACGAAGCGGCCGGTCGAATTCGGGTTGGTTGGTTTTGCGGCCCACAGCGTGAGCGGTACCGACACGAGGGCCGCAATCACCGCGCCGACGACGGCCATCTGTAGGGTTTCGAGCATTGGCAGCACGGTGCGCGGGAAGAACGCGAAGTTCGGCTGCAGCAGCTCGATGAGTTTGTCGGCACCGTTTCGCCAATTTTTTGCAATCGAGGCGAGGTCGATTTCGACACCGCCAATCGCGGGGATGCAGGTGGCGACAGTGAAGGCCACAACCGCGAGCACGACCAGCGCGGTGCGTCCACGATTTCGGGGGCGGGGCGGTAGGACGAGTTCGCGGGATGCGCTCATCCTTCAGCTCCAAGGCGGTCGCGAACCTGAATCTCGCGACCGTAGATCTCCTCGAAATCCGCGTCGGTGGCGGTATTCGCTGGGCCGTCGTAGACGATCTCGCCGTCGCGAAGACCGATCATTCGCGTGGTGTACTGCCGCGCAAGGTCCATGAGGTGGATGTTTACGAGGACGGTGAGACTGCGCTCGCGGTTGACCCGCCGCAGGTCATTCATCACGGCGTGTGCGGTGGGTGGATCCAGGCTCGCCACGGGCTCGTCGGCGAGCATCACGCTCGGCTCCTGCGTCAGCGCACGAGCGATTGCGACGCGCTGTTTCTGCCCGCCCGAAAGGGCATCCCCGCGCGCCCAAAGCTTGTCGAGCATCCCCACCGAATCGAGTGCGCGGAGTGCGATGTCGCGGCTCTGCGCGGACGGCATACCGAGGAGGGTTCGCCACGCGGGCGAATGCGCGAATCTCCCGACGAGCACGTTGTGATAGACGTCGGTGCGGTCTGCGAGGTTGAAGCCTTGAAAGATCATGCCGACGTGGCCGCGGAACTCTCTGAGCCCACGGCCCCGCAGGGTGTTCACCGTGTGCGGGCCAACCGTGACACTGCCGTCAGTCGCTTGCACGAGGCCGTTAAGGGTGCGGATAAGGGTCGACTTCCCAGAACCCGAGAGCCCAACGATCGAAACCATTTCACCAGGTTCAATACGTAGCGAGACGTCCTTGAGCGCACGAGTGCCGTTCGGGTAGATGACCGATACGCGGTCAAGCGCGACATGCCAGGACGTGTCCATTTGCTGCTCTTTCTTCAAGGCTTCGACGTCTCGGACGGTCGCGGGGCGGGTATGAGCCCGCCCCGCGACCGGGCAGGACTAGTTCTGGAACTGCTTGAGGATCTCGCCGTAGCGATCGATCTGCTCGGATTCGGTCTCGGCGGTCCAGTCGGAGAGGCCGACGAGGTCGAACATCACGGTTTCGGCCTCGGCCGAGGACTGGGCGTAGCCATCCATGAGCTCGGCGAGCTGCGCGACGAGGTCCTCCGGGAGGTCCTGCGTCACCGCAACGCCGCCGTTCGGGATCATCTCGGTGTAGCTGAATGCGACGACCTTCTCAGCAACATCCGGTGCCTCTTCGAGGACCGTCGAACGCGCATCCCAGAACCCGAAGCTCACCTCGGCGTCGCCGTTGTAGACCGCGAGGACCGCGTTGTTGTTGCCCTCGACCGGAACCTGCTTGATGCCGTTGTCGGTGTCGATACCGGCAGCCTGCATTGCGACGACGGGGTACTGGTAACCGGCGGGGGAGGTCGCAGCCTGCAGCGCTACTGCGGTGCCCTCGTCAATTTTCTTCAGGGCGTCCTCGGCGGCTGGGCCCTGTCCAGCCGCAGCTTCGGCTGCCGTCTCGATGCCGTTGCAATACGACAGTTCCTCGCCGTTGGCCGCGTAGGTGGCCATGACCGGTTCGTCGTCGCAGTACTTATCGGGATTGTTCGTGTAGGCAACCGAAGCGTAATCGGTTGCGCCGAAACGGACGTCGCGCAGGATGAGCTTCGCGTCGTGCTGGTTGATGGCCTGGTAGAGCGAGCCCGCATCGGTGATGATGACCTGGGCCTGGTCAGCACCGAGTGCCTCGACCGTCGCGGCGTAGTCCGTTGCGACGACACCGTTCACCTCGATGCCGAGGTTCTCCGACAGGTAGGTCGTGAGCGGGTCGAGCGCTTCGGCGAGGTTCTCGCCCTCGGTGGAGGGAACGAGCGAGATGGTGATCGATTCGGGCCAGGAACCAGAGCCCGTCGCGTCGGTGCTGGACGCGGTGTCGCTGGCGCAGCCCGTGAGGGTCAGCGCCGCTGCGGTGAGGAGGCTGGTGGCGATGAGTGGTTTGTGCATGTTCGAGAAGCCTTTCGGTGGGGATGCGGTGAGTGGGTTGTGGTGCGTCGGATTGAAGAGTGTCGGCGACCTAATTGGGGCGCTGAGCCAGCGCGGCGGTAGCCCAGGTCTGGATGCTCGGGACGAGAGTGGCGAGGTCGTGCGCGCGCATCGTCGATGTCGGTGCGGCCTCGCCCGGTAGCCGGTCGGTGGCGTTTGCCCCGAGGAATGCGGTATCGGCACCGAGGGCAGCGGCGGGAGCGAGATCGAACTCGTAGATGTCGCCGATCGAAAGTACCGGCCCGCGTGAGAGTGCGTCGCGCAGAATCGGCTCGAGACCTGACGGCTTCCCAACCGAAAAGTGGAGGCGCGAGAACTTCTCCCGAATACCCCAGCGGTCGAGTAGCTCGAGCACACCGGAGTTCGGGGCGTTCGTCGCCAGCTCGAGGTGGATGCTCGGGTCGAGCGAGTCGAGGAGGGTGATGAGCCCAGGTGCTGGCTCGACGGCCGCTTCTTCCTTTCCGAGGATGTCGCGGCTCAGCGCGTAGGCCGAATTCAACACGCCTTCTTCCACGCCACGGTCACGGGCGAGCGAGCCAACGACGTCGTAACCATCGCGGTAGCGTCCAGCGCCGAGGTCATGCCGCTGAAGCACCTCGGCTACTGCATCGAGGTATCCGGGGCCGATGACTTCCGCGACGAATCGGGCGTAGGCCAGCACGGGGCCGTTGCCGACGGCAACGGTGCCGTCGAAGTCAAAAATGATGGTGGCTGTCACGCTAGGTCCTCCTGTGAACGTTGCGTCCAAGGATGCGCGACAAAGTGGACTAAGTGTCTACGTGCGGGTGAACAGTTGGTGACGAAGCGTCCGGAATTGCCGCATTCCAGTGCAGTCTTCGATCAGTCAGGAAGTCTCGTACGATTGAATCGGGGTTGCCATTCACTGGAAAACACGTGATCAGTTGCATTTGCTTGCTCATGTTGACTCCGTAAATGAGCGCGGACGTTTCGTCCGTACCGACGATCACCATTCGAGTATTCACGGTGGAGAGCCTCACTTCGGCCTCGCCGCGGATCGCGACCTGGAACGATGGCTCGGCCTGACTGGGCGTGGCCGCCTCGCCGGGCACTGCGAGCAACAGGGGGAGAGCGGCTGACGTAACCCGCTTGAGCAGGGTCGAGCCGGTGTGATGAAGATGAAATGCGTCATCGGGGAGGCCCAGTGCGCCCGAAAGGTCGCCGTCGAGCCAGCGGTCGCGCTTGTACCCGTATGGGGTTAGCACGGTAGAGAACCAGTAGCCGTACACGTGGATCACGCCCGCGTTGCCGATTGGGAACGTGGCTTGGATGCCGGCGGCGTCGTGCAAGCGATCGAAGAGCGCGGGGTCAATGATGGCTTTACCGACGTGCTCGTCTACGACCGTGGACCAGCCCCATGGGGCGAATCGATTCGCCGCGGCGTCGGCACGGATCTGGTCGAGGACCAGGTTGAGGTCGGGGATAGTTTGAGGCATAGGTTGGCTCGGTTGGCGACCTCGATACGGGCTTCGCCCTACTCGGCGATCGGAAGCGGTACTCGGTGATCGCTACTAGCGGGCAACTCGGACGGTCAGCGCGGCTGGCCGGGCGACAACGTGTGCGGCGACGATCTCGCCCGCCTCGTCCCCGTCCAGCTCGAAGTGCTCGGGGTGGGAGTCGACGCGGAACGTGAATCTTTCGTTCTGGTAGTAGCTCAGCACCCGGACGTTGCGAGTGCCGGCCAGGCTCGTGCGCAGCCCGAACTCGCGGAACTGCTTCGCGATGCCGCGGGCGATCAATCCCGCGCCGACCATGGCCCACCCCATCGGCCCGCGCGGCCGCATGATGATCATGTCGAGGATTCCGTCGTCCAGCTTCGCCTCGGGGAGGAGTCGGAAGCCGCCGGTGAGGAGGCCGCAGTTGCCGATCATGATGCTCGACGCGCGCGATCCCCACGTGCGTCCCTCGCCGACGCGGTAGCGAGTGCGAAAGGCTCCCGAGCCGATCATCCACTTCGCGATGCCGCCGATGTACGCGAGCCAGCCGATCTTCTTCTTGAGCTCGTCGTCGGTGTGCGCCACCATGCCGGCGTCCACGCCGATACCAGCGATGACGGTAAAGAGGAATGTCTCGTGGTCGCCGTCCGGCCGTTCGATCTGTGCCTCCGCAAGATCGATGCGGCGGTCCGCGCCCGAGAACGCGACGTCGAGCGCTCGCGGCACCGTGAGCGCATCCAGGTCGAGATTGCGGGCGAGCAGGTTGCCGGTACCGGCGGGGATGATGCCGAAGGCGACGTCGGTGTCGGCCAGCTGCTCAGCGACGACACGAACCGTGCCGTCGCCGCCGGCGGCGATCACCAAATCGACGCCCTCGGCCAGCGCCTCGCGAGTCTGGCTCGAGCCCGCATCCTCTTCGCTGGTTTCGATGATCAGCGTCGGCCCCCAGCCGTATCGATCCTCGACGCGAGGCAGCTCGACGAGTAATTCTTCAAGATTCAGCTTGGTCGGATTCACAACGACCGCGGCTCGTGGCGACATGGCAGCATCCTACGTTCACGATCCGCGTCGAAACTGGCGGCTACCATGGCGATGTGATTGACGTTCAACTCCTTCGTGACCAGCCCGACCTCGTGAAGTCCTCGCAGCAGGCTCGCGGCAATGATCCCGCGACGGTGGATGCAGCCGTAGCGGCCGATCTCGCCCGTCGCGAGGCCCTCCAGCACTTCGAGTCGCTGCGCGCTGAGCAGAACGCCAAGTCGAAGGAAATCGGCAAGGCCTCGAAGGAGGACCGCCCCGCACTCCTCGCGTCGGTGCAGGAACTCGCGCAGCAGGTGAAGGATGCGCAGGCCGCGGTCAATGAGGCCGAGGATGCGTTCACGCAGGCGGTCATGAAGATCGAGAACATCGTGCTCGAAGGGGTTCCCGTCGGTGGCGAGGACGACTTCGTGGTGCTGCGGCACGAGGGCGAGAAGCCGGTCTTCGATTTCGAGCCGCGCGATCACCTCGAGATTGGTGAGCTGCTCGGCGCGATCGACATGCAGCGCGGTGCGAAGGTCTCGGGTGCGCGCTTCAGCTTCCTCCGCGGTATTGGTGCGCAGCTCGAGCTAGCGATCATGCAGCTCGGTCTGAACAAGGCGATCTCGAACGGCTTCGTCATGCTCACCCCGCCGACCCTCGTCAAGCCGGAAATCATGCGCGGTACGGGCTTCCTCGGCGAGCATGCCGACGAGGTCTACAACCTGCCGGCCGACGACCTCTACCTCACCGGCACGAGCGAGGTCGCGCTCGCGGGCTACCATTCCGACGAGATCATCGATGTGACCGATCCCGTGCGCTACGTCGGCTGGTCGACCTGCTATCGCCGCGAGGCTGGCTCCGCGGGCAAGGACACCCGTGGAATTATCCGCACGCACCAATTCAACAAGGTCGAGATGTTTGTCTACACCGACCCGGCCAACGCCGAGACCGAGCATCAGCGGCTCCTCGGGTGGCAGGAGGAGATGATGCAGGCACTCGGGCTGCACTACCGGGTGATTGACACCGCGGCAGGCGACCTCGGGTCCTCCGCGGCACGCAAGTACGACATCGAGGCCTGGGTTCCCACGCAGGATGCGTACCGCGAGCTCACCTCGACCTCCAACTGCACGACCTACCAGGCCCGCCGCCTGAGCATCCGGGCCCGAGGCGAGGATGGCAAGGCCGCGCCGGTCGCAACGCTGAACGGCACGATCGCCACCACTCGCTGGCTCGTGGCAGTCCTCGAAACCCACCAGCAGGCCGATGGCTCTGTGCTGGTCCCCGAAGCCCTCCGCCCGTACCTGGGTGGGCAAGAAATACTGCTGCCGAAGGAATAGTCACCATCATGACCACTGATCGCATGCTCATTGCCCTCGATATCGACGGCACAATCTTGGATGTTGATGGCGAGATTCCCGACGCCACGCATCGTGAGATCGATCGGCTGGTCACGGCCGGTCACGAGGTCATGCTCGCGACTGGCCGTTCGGCGCGCGACACGCTTCCGGTGCGCGAGCGGCTCGGCATCGAGCCGCAGTACGTCGTATCGGCGAACGGCGCGATGACGCTCGAGAAAGAACCGGCGGATGCGCGGGGCTATACCGCGCGCTGGGTCGAGACATTCGACCCCACCGGCGCTCTCGAGGCGCTGAGCACCGTGTTGAAGGATGCGCGCTTCGCCGTCGAGGGCTCGGACGGGGTCTATCGGTACTCGGGGCGTTTCCCGGAAGGAACCTTCGAAGCCCAGGGGCTCGAGGTGCCGTTCGAGGAGCTCGCGAAGGAGCCGGTCACGCGTCTCGTCGTAGTCTCACCGGATCAAACCATCGAGGAGTTTCTCGAACAGATCGCGGAATCCGGCCTCCACTCGGTGAGTTACTCGGTGGGCTGGACGGCCTGGCTCGACATCGCGCCGGAAGGGGTCAATAAGGGCACAGCGCTTGAGCGAGTGCGGGAGTCGCACGGCATCGACCGCAAGAACGTGTTCGTCGCGGGGGACGGTCGCAATGACATCGAGATGCTGCGCTGGGCCGCCGAGGGCGGCGGCCACGGTGTCGCGATGGGCAATGCTCCACAGGAAGTGATCGACGCGGGCAACGCGATGACCACCGACTTCTACCACGAGGGTCTAGCGAGAGCGCTCGCAAAAATCCCTAGTTAGTGGGGCCGAATCCCTTTACACTGGGAGCTTGCACAATGGCAGAGTGGCACGTTCGGCACCCTCGCACGATCTCCGCTACTATTGTGCGCAGCCAAGTAAATTCGTTATCGAATTGTTGCTTGGCAGGGAGGGCTGTCCGAGCGGCCGATGGAGCTGGTCTTGAAAACCAGTGGGCAGAAATGTCTCGTGGGTTCGAATCCCACGCCCTCCGCGTAGTGCCGAAGTGCCCCCTGCTTCGGCGCATCGCCGAACACAGGAAATGAGGCCGGCCCCCTTGTCACGTCATACCGCCAAGCATGGCGCGCAGCTTCCGCGCGTAGGCGGGACGGAGGCGCGTCACGGACGGCTCCCAACCACCACCGTTGCCAAGTCAATCGGCAAAGGAATCGCCATGGTGATGGGGGTCGTGCTCGTCTCGCTGGTCACGTTCGGCGGGATTGTTTACGCGAACCTCCAGTCTGGCGTCGAGACGTTCGACCTCGCGGATAATTCGGCCCAGGGCGACATCTTCGAGGGTGGCGTCAACATCCTGCTCGTCGGCAGCGACTCTCGCGCGGATGCACAGGGCAATATTCAGGCTGGCGCATCCGAGAGCGTCCTCAACGATGTCAACATGATCTTCCACCTCTCGGAGGATCACTCAAACGCGACTGTTGTGTCGATCCCCCGTGACACGCTCGTGAGTCGGCCGGATTGCACGGGCGACGATGGCTCGGAGTACTACGCCCAGGACGGCGTGATGATCAACTCCATCCTCGCCGAGGGTGGCATGAACTGCATCGTGAGTACCGTCGAGGGCATGAGCGGACTCGACATTCAGTTTGCCGGAATGATCGAGTTCAACGGCGTCATCGAAATGTCGAACGCCGTGGGCGGCGTCGAGGTTTGTGTCGAGCAGCCCATCGACGACTCGTACTCGAAGCTGACTCTGGATGCGGGTTACCACACGCTCCAGGGCGAAGAGGCGCTCAAGTTCCTGCGCACCCGGCACGGGGTCGGCGACGGCTCCGACCTTGCGCGAATCGAAAATCAGCAGGTCTTTCTCTCGGCACTGATGCGCACGATCAAGAGCAACGAGACTCTCACGAATCCGACCAAGGTGTACGGCCTTGCACGCGCCGCGACGCAGAACATGCTGCTCTCGAGCAACTTGAACAGCGTCGACACGCTCGTGAGCCTCGCGAACGCGCTCGCGCAGGTGCCACTCAGCGAGTTCACCTTCGTGCGCCTCCCGGTGGTCGACTCCGAGTGGTATGCGGGCCGCGTCGAGCCCGCGTATCCCGATGCGGAACAGATGTGGCAGCTCATCGCGGACGACCAGTCGCTCAACGTGGGCAACGACGAGACGACTGCCCCGACCGATGGTTCGGGCGAGGCTGATGCGCCGACCGCGGACAGCAGCGGCGCAGATGCTGGCACGACCGACAGATCGGCTGATGGCTCGGCCGATGTCGAGGGGCCAGCTGCATCCGCGGAGTCCACTCCAGCCCCGACACTGCAGGGGCAGACCGCCGATACCGAATCCTGCTCCAACTCCGATTCCTTGTTCTAGAGCCAAACTGACGGCGTCGAAAAATCCATGTACACTTGGCGAGTCTGGACACGTGCTAGAGCGGCCGAATAGACCACCCTGCTAAGGTGGAGTCCCTGGTTACGGGGACCGAGGGTTCAAATCCCTCCGTGTCCGCAGATGGAGATTTCTCCGAAATCTCTTAACTGAACATTGCAAGCGAATTCGTTGGGACGCAAGGCGGTGCCTTGCGGGGTTCAAATCCCTCCGTGTCCGCCAATCGAAAACCCCCAACTCCGTCAACTGATGGCCAAGTTGGGGGTTTTATGTTTCGCTGCATCGGTGAGTCTGTCTCTATATTGAGTATTCTGATTCAAGTATCGAAACGTGGGCGTAGATTGCGTTCGCGCACACGAGGGTGGTGGTGACGTGGCTGAAGCGGGATCGCAGACCCTGTCGCGGGGGCTAAGGGCGCTCGAGCTCATTGGGGAATCAACCACCCCGCTATCCGTGCCCGAAGTGGCGGAGAAGCTGGGCATCCATCGCTCCATGGCGTACCGCCTGGTGCGCACGCTCGAGGACCACGCACTCGTGGTGCGGAACGCTGATGGCGGGCTCGAAGTAGGCGTGCGCATGGTGTCGCTCGCGCGGAATGCCGCGCGGGACCTGCGCGCAGCGGCCACGCCGGAGCTCACGCGGCTCGCCCAGGAGCTTGGCAAAACAGCCTTCGTCGCAACGTTCGACGGCGCCGAGGTGGTCACGCTCGTGACCGTCGAGCCGCAGCAGGCGGACTCCACGGTGGGGCAGCGGCCCGGCAGTCGCCACCCGATCGACAGCGGTGCGCCGGGACGGGTGATCCGCTCGCAGGTCAACCCCGAAGAGTTTCCCGCCGAGCGATACGAGCTCAGCCACGACGAGGTCATCGGTGGGCTCACCTCCATTGCCGTGCCGATTCGGCTCACGAGCGGCGTGCCGACTTCGCTGGCGATCGTGTACCTCACGCAGGAGATCGACATCGACTCGACTGTCGCCGAACTGGAAGCGTCGGCACGTCGAATCGAGCGCGCTTCGCACTGACGCACTGGACCGTGCTTCCCACTGTGCGGGACATTTCTTTCGCTGTGTGGAAAAGATCGTCCACTGGCCGGTAGCTTTTCGCATATCACCTCACCGGTACATGCAAAGGAGCAACACGAGATGACGAAGCCTGCCTACGAGATCGCCGTATTCCCCGGCGACGGAATTGGTCCCGAAGTAATTGATTCGGCGCTCGCCGTCCTGAACGATGCGCAGTCGCGCTACGGCGTCACGCTGAACTACACGACGCACGACTTCAGTGCCGACCTCTACCGCCGCACCGGCAAGAAGATCACCGAGGCTGACATGGATGCGATCGACGACAAGTCGGATGCGGTCTTGTTCGGCGCGATGGGGCTTCCGGATGTTCGCGGTCCTGAGGGCCTCGAGCTCGGCGCGCAGGTTGAGATGCGTGCCCACTACGGCCTGTTCGCGAGCCTTCGCCCCGTGCGACTCTTCGACGGCGTCGAGGGTCCGCTCAAGGATCGCAACGTTGACATGCTCGTCATCCGCGAAACCTCCGAGGGCATGTTCGCGGGTCTCCACGACAAGCACGAGCCGAGCGACGAGACCGCGTCGGACCGCATGACCATCACCCGCGCCAACTGCGAGCGACTCTTCGATGTCGCGTTCTCGCAGGCTCGGATGCGCCGCAAGCGCGGCACCCCCGGTCGCGTCACGCTCCTGCACAAGTCGAACGCGCTGCGCAGCAACGTCCTCATGGAAAGGGTCTTCGACGAGGTCGCGGCCAAGAACAGCGACGTCGAGAGCACCAAGTTCTACATCGACGTCGGCTCGATGTACATGGTCACCGACCCGAAGCGCTACGACGTGGTCGTCTCCGAGAATATCTTCGGCGACATCACGAGCGAGATTGTGGCGGGCATCGGCGGCGGCCTCGGCATCGCGCCGTCGGCCGACGTGAGCCTCACCCAGGGCGTATTCCAGCCATCGCACGGCAGCGCGCCGGACATCGCGGGCCAGGGAACCGCGAACCCGATCGCCATGATCCTTTCGGCCGCCATGATGCTCGAGTGGCTTGGCGACCAGCACGAGGACGAGCGCTGCACGCTTGCCGGCCAGGGCATCCAGGCCGCGGTCGAGAAGGTGCTGGCCGAGGGCCCGCGCGCGAAGGACCTCGGCGGTGACGCCGGCACGCAAGACGTGACCGACGGCGTAATCGCCGCCCTCGCCACCGTTGG
Organism: Gulosibacter molinativorax; assembly: GCF_003010915.2. Taxonomy (NCBI): domain Bacteria; kingdom Bacillati; phylum Actinomycetota; class Actinomycetes; order Micrococcales; family Microbacteriaceae; genus Gulosibacter; species Gulosibacter molinativorax. The sequence continues at coordinate 2,811,928 of NZ_CP028426.1, forward strand.
TGTCGTCACCGCATAGGTGCGGCGAAGCCGCCACGAATCAACAAAGGATTCAATTCATGACGTACAAAGTGCTCGTTCTTAACCCCCTGCGCGACTACATTGACAAGCTCAAGGAGGCGACGCCCGAGGGCTTCTCGCTCACGGTGATGTCGCCGGATGCCTCCGTCGCGGAGATGTCCGCCGAGGCCGCGGATGCGGACTTCATCATCTCGGGCGTCGAGATCCCCGAGGCCGTATTCCGCGCCGCGACGCAGGCCAAGTTCATCCAATACATGAGCTCCGGCTACGGGCAGCTGCCGCTGGACGTGCTCAACGACCTGGGCATCCCCGTCGCGCAGATGAAGACGCATTCGATCTCGGTGGGGGAGCACGCCGTGACGCTGATGCTGACCGCGCTGCGGCGCATCCCCGCATCCCTCGAGCTGCTTCGCGAGGGTGCGTGGCGCCCCGACCTCGACGAGACGTCCTACTCCGAGCTGTATGGCAAGACCGTCGGGATCGTCGGCCTCGGGAACATCGGGCGCTGGGTCGGGAAGGTCGTGCGCCAGGGCTTCGGTGCCGAGGTGATTTACTACGACAGCGCCGAGATCCCGCTCACGGTGTCCGAGCTCATTCCTGCGACCGCGGTGTCGCTCGACGACCTGATGCGCGAGTCGGACATCGTCTGTGTGAACCTGCCGCTGAATGCAACCTCCGAGAAACTGATCGGTCGGGAGCAGCTCGAACTGATGAAGCCGAGCGGCATTCTCGTCAACGTCGGTCGTGGCGAGGTCATCGACGAGGATGCGCTGATCGAGGTGCTTCGCGAGCGTCGGATCGACGGTGCGGGACTCGACGTGTTTGCGAATGAGCCGCTCGACCTCTCGAGCGAGCTCCTCGAGCTCGACAACGTTGTCTGCACGCCGCACATGGCGGGCGTCGGCTGGGAGAACGTCCAGCGCCGCATCGTGACCGGGTGGGGCAACATTCAGGCTGTGCTTCGGGGGATGTGCCGACTGGCGTCATTACCGAGGTCAAGCGAGCCGAACAGGTGCTCGTTCCCTGAGCACCCTTCCCGAGAGGTGGGAAATATCGCTCTAATAATTGCCGATATTTCCCACGTCTCTCTACTCTCGCTGTAGTCAACAAGCGCACTCTTGCTCAATCGGGCAAGCGCACGAGATCACTTCCCCTAACCACACTCTCCGCAAGGATGCGGACAATCGAGTAGGACAACGATGTCAAGCAACGAAGCCGCGTCGAAGGCAACTGCCGTCGATGCCAATGCTGCCGAGCCGAACGAGGCGAACATGGAGCAGAACCAGGGTCAGGCCCCGAAGGGCCCCTCGCGGACCGAAATGATCGCGACCAGCAACCCCGCCATCGCGACGCAGAAGAAGCGCTACACCTGGCGCCGCATCAACGACATGCCGATCTGGTGGTTCCTCGCGGTCCTCGCCACGGTTGCCGTGGCCGTGTACACCGGTAACCTCCCCGAGGCGCTCCTCGGCGGCTTCGCGGTAACCCTTACCCTCGGTGGCCTCCTCACGTGGATCGGTTCGATGATCCCCGGTCTGCGTGACTACGGTCTCGCGACGCTGCTGTGCACGTTCGTACCCTCGGCAATCATCTTCTTCGGGTTGATGCCCGAGATCGTCACCGAAACCGTCACGGCATTCATGACCGAGGTCGGATTCCTCGACTTCATCGTCGCGGCGATCATCACCGGTGCAGTGCTCGGCATGCCCCGCAAGCTGCTCATCAAGGCGGGCCCGCGCTTCCTCGTGCCACTCGCAGGATGCATCGTCCTCACCTTCGCGATCATCGGCGGACTCGGCGCTCTGTTCGGCCGTGGCTTCATCGAGACCATGCTGCTCATTGCGGCCCCGACCATGGCCGGTGGCATCGGCGTCGGCGCGATCCCGATGTCGGAGATGTATGCGGCCGAAACCGGCCAGGACGTCGGCGTCTACTTCGCGCAGCTCGTCGCCGTCACCGCACTCGCGAACGGTATCTGCATCCTCATCGCCGGCATCGTCCGCGGTCTCGGAAGCAAGAAGCCCAACCTCTTCCCCGGGTTCTACGGTGGCGGCCAGCTCATGCGCATCGAGGACAAGAACGGCGACCTCACGATGCCGAAAGCCAAGGCGTCCGCGACGTTCCTCAGCCTCGGCAAGGGCCTGCTCATCACGGCAGTCCTCTACACGCTCGCGAACGTGCTGAACGCGTACATGCCGCTGCTGCACACCTTCGCGTGGCTCATCATCTCCGCCGCGATCCTGAAGATCTTCAACCTGTTCCCGAGCGAGCTCGAAGAGGCTGCGACCGAGTGGGGTAGCCTCATGACCACCTACTTCGTGCCTGCACTGCTAGTCGGTGTGTCGATCGCTTACATCAACCTCGAGGAGGTCATCCACGCGGTTGCCGACCCGGTATTCCTGCTTCTGGTCGTGCTGTGTGTGGCTGTCTCGGGTCTGGTTGCCGGCTTCCTCGGTTACCTACTCAAGTTCTACTTCGTGGAGGCGATGGTCATTCCAGGCTTCGTGATGGCGGACTCGGGTGGTAGTGGTGACGTCGCGGTGCTCTCGGCGTCGAACCTCATGCACCTGATGCCGTTCGCCGCACTCGCAACGCGAATTGGTGGCGCGTTCACGCTCTTCATCACCGCGCTTCTGGTGCCACTACTCTCTGTGGTGTCGTAGCGGCGCATCCACTCCCGAACACTAGGCCTGCCGGGCCGCCTGTAATGGGCGGCCCGGCAGTACTGTTGCGGCGATTACGAACGCGATAAGAAAAAGCGCGCCGACCATCCCGACCAGCCCCGGCCATCCCCATTGCTGAAAGAAGAGACCGCCGACGAAGCCGAGGACGCTGGAGCCGATGTAGTAGGAGAGGTTATAGAGCGCGGTCGACTGGGCCCGGCCGAATTTCGGGAAGGACCCAGACCATCCTGACGTGATCGCGTGCGCGCCGAAGAATGCCGCGGTCAGGATAATCAGGCCGCTGACGATCGCCACGATGTTCGGGACGAGCATGATGGCGAGGCCGACCCAGGTGATCGACTGAAAGATCAGGAGCATCCGCTTGCGCCCATATTGGCTGGCGAGGCGGCCCGCGAATGGCGACGTGAATGTGCCCGCGAGATAGGCGAGGAAGACGAGCGACGAGACCCACACCGGCAGGAAGAATGGCGCCTTGGTGAGGTGATAGCCGAGGTAGTTGTAGATCGCGACGAAGCCGCCCATGAGGAGGAACGGTTGCGTGTAGAGCGCGAGCAGCACCGGGTTACGCAGATGCTTCCACGCATTCGACAGCGTGAGTTGGATGGACTGGCCGAGAGTGCTGCCTGTGCCACCCATCGGGATGAAACCGCGCGGTTGCGGCGTCAGCAGCATGAAGAGGATGGATGCGAGGATCGACAGCGCGGCGACCGCCAGGAAGCCAATTTCCCAAGAACCGGTCGCCTCGCCGACCGGCCCGCTGATGATTCGGCCCGAGAGGCCGCCGATCGTGTTCCCCGCGACGAAAGTGCCGCCCGCGACCGCCGCATCCGACCGGTGGATTTCCTCGTTGATATAGGCCATCGCGACCGCTGGGACGCCGCCGAGAGCGATGCCTTCGAGGAACCTGACGGCGAGGGTGAGCTCGAACGTGGGCATCGCGGTTGAGAGGAGGCCGAGCAGGGTTGCGGCGACGACGGCGATCGAGATCGTGCGCTTTCTGCCGATGCGGTCGGCGACGAGCGACCATGGCACCACTGCGATGGCGAGACCGCCGGTGCCCATCGAGACCATGAGTGACGACTCGGCGATGGTGACTTGGAACGACTCGGCGATTTGGGGGAGGAGCGCTTGGGGTGCGTAGAGCTGTGCGAACGTCGCGATCCCGGCGAGCAGCATCGCGAGTTGGATGCGCGTGTACGGGCCGGTGCCCCGGCGGTGGCCAATCCAGGTTGAGCCTGTTTCGGAGAAGCCGGGGTCGTTCGTAGTCACGGTCCTAGACTAGGCCCGGCACGGGATGCTGGTGTGTCGGGCGAGCTGGTGCGGATGTGAGGGTGATTTTGCGCTCCGTTCGGGCCTTTGTCTGGCCTGATTTGCGAATGCGTTTTTATGTAGCTATGCTAGATCAGTCGCCAGCACGGCGGCCTGCGCCTGTGGCTCAATGGATAGAGCATCTGACTACGGATCAGAAGGTTGGGGGTTCGAGTCCCTCCAGGCGCACGTTACGCCCCTCGCCCTCACCGGCGGGGGGCGTTTTTTGCTTTCCGAAGAGTGATTCGATGCTGACTCCGAGGACATCGGCAAAGAGGGCGATGTCGTTCGGGTCGAGGGGTGTGGCCCCGGAAGCGCGGCGGTTTACCCAGGTGGGTTGTACGCCTAGTCGGTTGGCGAGTTTGCGGCCGCTCCAACGCTGGCGCGCCATTTCAGCGCGAATATTGTCGGCAACCACAGTATTCCAGTCTGTCGCGTGGTGGTTTTGCGGGGTAGTCATGCCTCTAGTGTAGCGATATTGCGCCCAGCGCAACAGAGTTTGTACGAATGAAACAAAAAACGGCTCGCAATGACGCGACACGCGGTGTGTTGGATTTGCACTGAATCAAAATGTGATCCAAGATGGAACACATGACGAGCAAACGAATCGCAGCAGAGGTCAGGGCAATCATCGCCAGAGACCAGCTCTCACAGTCAGTCGTCGCAAAAGCTGCGAACCTCTCGGACTCCCAGTTCTCGCGACGACTCAACGGCCACATCCCCTTCAGCGCGGATGAGGTCGCGGCCATCGCCAAGGCGATCGGCACCAACGTATCCGTCCTGTACGGAGAGACCGCCTACGCGGCATAAGAAAAGCTCCCGCGCAGGATCAGTGCCGGGAGCACGGATCGCCTTAGAAGGAGGCAACCATGTTCAATTCTACTCCCGATGCCCAGGTTGGTGCGATGTGGGCTGGCGCCGATGTCGCGTCGCCTGCGGTGCGTGACGGCATCGATCGTGTCCAGTCGGAGCACTGGGCGGCGCGTAGCGCGGAGATCATCGGCCGCATCGGCGCTGATGCGGGCCGCGGTTTGGGTACGTCGCTTGGCACGATTCTTGAGCGTTCGCGGTCGTCGCGTCGTTCGCCGTTCCTCCCTGGTCGCGCCGTCTACAGGGACGAGTCGCGTGGGGTCACCGCGGTCTGTGACTCGCAGCGCGACGAGGACTGGGACGACCACATGTGGGACGTGGACCGCATGCAGCATGAAGCGGAAGGGGCCAACTGATGGCTGCTGTGTTGAAGCTCGACTTCGGGGGCGAGCAGGCGCCGGAAGAGGCGCTGAAACCTCTCGCGATTTCGCCGGAGACGTTGAGCATCCTGCTCGACGGGATTGGCCTCTCGACGCTCGCTGATTGGCGTGCGACGTGGAAGAACGGCCGTGAGGGTGAGGGGCCGCGGTTTTTCAAGGTCGGACGTCTTGTCCGGTATTCCGTGGCCGCGGTTGAGGAATGGCTGACCGACTTGGAGAACGCGTCATGAACGTCGCTGTGGAACTAATCACTGGTACGGGGTTCGTCGCCGCGCTCGTCGCTCCTGTTGCGGTGGCGGTGGTGCAAGAACGTCGTTCGGATAAGCGACGCGCCCAAGGCGCCGAAAGACAGACCATTGGCGTAATTCATGACATGCGCCCACGCGTTCACTGTGGGGTCACTGATGGTAGTGGCACCGTCGAAGTCTGCACGCACCCAACTGATGTTTGCGTAGATGACGAGCAGCGTAAAGACGTAGAACACGATGTCGTACCAGGCCGAGGACCGGTCGTAGGAGCCAGGCCGAGTCCTCTCGGGGATTCTGAATGTTCCGTACCCATCGACGTGGATCTCACGGGTAGCGAGGGATCCACGTTTCTGCGGGTCGAAGATCGTGGCGAGCATGAGCACGGCAAGTACTTGCGTGAACAGCTCGAGGCCCGCTTTGAAGGACGTGACGTCCATGTCGAAGCTCCTCTTTCTAAGCCCCTGGGTGGGGTGAGTGTGGGTGGTGCTCCTCACCCTACCCAGGCTGTTCGTTGCTCGAATGCTGAGCGCCGTAGCCGGCATGCGGGCTCTCGCGAGTCGCTGGCTCGTGGGGTTGCCGCACTGTTCGGGCGCAAGCCGGAAGGGAAGCGTGCGAAGTGAACGACATCACGCCATTCAGTTTCGAGTCGCACGAGGTGCGCGTCGTCACGATCGACAACGATGTGTGGTTCGTCGCGAAGGACGTCGCCGTGGCACTCGGTTACTCGAACCACTCTGAGGCGATTAGCCGCCACTGCCGTGGGGTCGTGAAACGCTACCCCATCCAAGACGCCCTCGGTCGCGGTCAAGATGTCCGCGTGATCGCTGAGTCGGATGTGATGCGCCTCATCGTGTCGAGCAAGCTCCCCTCCGCGGTGGAATTCGAGCGGAAGGTGTTCGAGGAGATCCTCCCATCGGTCCGGAAGCACGGCGCGTATCTCACGGACGCGAAGATCGAAGAGGTTCTCTCGGACCCGGACACGATCATTCGTCTCGCTACTGAGCTCAAGAACGAACGCGCGGCGAATAAAGCGCTCGAGGTTCGTGCGGAAGCGGCGGAGGGGACCGTGAAGGCGATCGAGTCGCAGGACGGCATCACGCTGCGCGAATTCCACAAGCACTATTTCTCAGATGTGCCAGAGCGGAAGTTCTTCGACTTTCTCTACGCGCAGGGGTACCTCATCGATCAGCGTGGCGCTCGCGGTCGAGACGACAACGGGAAGCTCAAGAACGGGAAGCAACATCAGCACCCCTCGTACATCGGGAAGCAATGGGTGTACCTCCACGGCGCGACTGACGAAGAAGGCATTCGACGAGAACGGCCGAGGGTGCGTCCTGGAAAGCCGGAGACGAACTTTGCCCGGCATCTCGCTGAGAAGGGGATGCCGCTCAACCCGATGGCAGCACGACACATCTATAAGGACGGACTTTTCTAATGCGTCTCTACAAAGCACACACGATCGACAAAGGTAACTACGAAGAGGACGAGTACGGATTCCCGGTCACAGAGCCGGAAGGCTGGCGCGAATATGCACTCGAAAAGTGGGGCACGCTGACCGAACCGTTCAGCTCGGATGATCTGGAGTACCGCGAGTTCTTCTGGCCGTCCGACGACCAGGTATACCGGTCGCTCTCTGAGATTGAGCGGATCGCTGGTGCACTCGGCGTTTCGCCGGGCTCGTTGATGTCTCAGGACTTCACGATTTCGAGCCTCGCGGCCTAACGCTTCCTTATTCGACCGCCCAAAAGGGCCTTACTTGTCGCGCCTTGACGCGCCTGATTCTGATAACTCGACAGCGGAAATCGCTTCTCTCGATCGGAGAGATACGGGCTGGCCTCGACAACGGTACGGGCTGACCCACACTGCGCACGGCGTTGGCCGTTGATTCCGGGACGTGCGCAAGGCACCGGCCGATCGAAATGAAGCGAACGACGACATAGAGAAGCCCCGGCGATTGCACTCACCGGGGCCAGAGAGAACGGAAGAAATTCTCATGGACGATTCTACGCGCGACCTACGCGCAATCAATCAGCGCAATCAGGCGAAGCCAATCCAGGCAAACGCTGACCAGTTCCCCGACAAGGGCGACGGGCTCGGGCGCGGCCTGGGCGACATCCTCAACGCCATCAGCACCAGCAGAAACCGCGGGCTCGGCTCGCTCATCCCCACGGGAGACACAGAATGAGCGACGACATCGTAACGCTCGACCTGGACGACCTCATGCGGTACGCCCGTGATGCCTACAAGCGAGAAGGCGTCACGTTCCGTGCCGGGTTCATGCGGGAGCAGATCAGTAAAGCGCTCGAACTCCTCGGGCCAGCGCGCACCGTGAAGGCCATCGACCGGATGTTGCGCGACGAGGTGGGCACGATCCCACCGACCCGACCGGGAACCGCGAACGCAAAGAAGGTGGCGCGAGTCGCCGCCGAAGAACATGCGCGCCGAAACGATCCCGTGCTTGCAGAGATGCTGGCGCGACAGAAGCGCCGCGAGCAAGCATTCCGCGGGCTCGACCGAGTGATGCGCGAAACGCCGTCAGGGAGATACGAGTGAACGAGATGATCCAGACCATCGAAGGCGAGCTGCGGATCTCATCGGAGATCATCGCGGAGCGCACCGGCAACCAGCACAAGAACGTGCTCGAGCTAGTCAGAAACAACCGGGCCGACTTGGAAGCGTTTGGGGAGGTCGCGTTTGAAACGCGAGCTGGCTACAACAACGCGAAGGTGACAGTCGCGCACCTCAACGAGCAGCAGTCCACGCTGGTCACCACGTACATGCGCAACAGCGAGATCGTGCGGGCGTTCAAGCTCGAGCTAGTCAAACAGTTCTACGAGATGCGGAAGGCGCTCACTGCCCCGGCTCGGGAACTGTCACCGCAAGAACTCATGGCGCGTGCCGTGCTCGAAGCGAACCGACAACTCAAGGCACTTGAGGCAACCGTGGCGGAGGTCATGCCGAAGGCGAACGCCTGGGATCACATCGTGAACAGTGCGGGCTCGTGGTCCTACAACGATGCGGCGAAGGTGCTCTTCGAGCAGGGCGTCGCGCAGGTCGGCGAGAAGCGTCTCGCGCGCGACCTCGTGACGTGGGGATACCTCTACCGAGATCACAAGGGCCGCCCTCACGTCTACCAGCGCTACCTCGAGCAGGGGCTCTTCGCCACGAAGGCGCGCGTCTACACCGACCAGGTGAGCGGCGAGACACGCGAATCATCCGCACCGCAAGTGCGCATCACCGGCAAGGGGCTGGACATGCTCTTTCGCCGCTACCGAGCGAACGAACTAGAAGGAGTCGCGTAATGCGCACCCTCGACAAGCTGTACTTCATCATCACGGGCAGGCGTGGCCGTCATGGTTGAGCGGCTGCTGAAACTATCCACCGTCGCGGAACGTCTCGACGTGTCCGTGTCCACAGTCCGCCGGTTGATCACCGCGGGCCATATCCACGCCGTGCACGTCGACTACGTGCGCAACGGCAACGCACCATCCGGGCCGCTACGGGTGCCCGAGTCAGAAGTTGAACGTCTCACGGAAAGGCAAGCCGCATGAGCGCCGAAGCCCGCGACGGCAAACACGACCACCACCCGATCCTCCTGCGGATCAACCTCGACGGCGGTCAGGGCGTCATCCGCAAAGACCTCACCATCACGCAGGCGAGACGGCTTGCCGACTCCCTACACGACCGGTGCGACGCCGCCGAAACGCGACAGAAAGAATCCAATGCGACCAATCATTGACGACGACGGCGACGCGATCACGAGCCCCATGGCGCTGCAGCTCGGCGCGCAACTCGACTCAGGTGACGCGGTATCGGCATGGTTCGCTGACCGCATCCGGCGGGGAACATTCACCCGCGACACGGCGGACGGGCAGCGCGCGAAAATCCCGCAAGGCCGCCTGTGGGAAGACCTCGACAAATGCGATATCCCTGCACCCGCCCACGTCGTCATCACCGAGACCGAAGTTGAAGACCTCCACGCGATCGGCTACCCGATCTACAGCATCGGACAGAACACGCACGTGCTCGGGCGGCCCAGCATCACCCGCATACTGCGGCGCATCATAGACCACCTCGCGTGCGCCGACATGTTCTCCGACGCACTCGAAAACGACGACACGTGGCTCGCCTACCAGGCGCGCCGATCCCGGCTCCACACTCTCGCCGGTCGCATCACGGCAGCGAGGTGGGTGTGAGCGTCGAGACAGACCACTTATGCGATCGGGAATACGAGTCGCTGGAAGACGCCCTGGAGGCGTTCAAGGGAAGGATTAGACAGTGAGAGACCTCACGTATTTCGCGGCCATCGGGTTCCTGGTGGCTTTTTTTGTGGCCGCGCTCGTGGCGGGGAACTTGTTTTGGTTCGTGTTCCTCGTGCTCGCGGTGGTCGTGCTGCTGATGTGGGATGGGGGTGAGCATGCGGGAGTGGACGATCGACCTCGGGTTTGAGTCGCCGCCGTTGCTGATGAATCAGCGGATGCATTGGGCGCCGAAGAACAAGATCACGCAGAACGTTCGTAGCGTCGCTGGCTGGCGTGCACGGGCCGCGGGAATACCCCGGCTAGAGCAAGTGCAGGTGGTGCTTGTTTGGTCGGTCACGGATCAACGCAGGCGTGATCAGGACGGCCCTACCCCGACGTTGAAGGCCGCGATTGACGGGCTCGTGGATGCCGGGGTGATTGACGACGACCATCGGCGGATCGTGCGCCGGTCGTACTGCGAGATCGAAGACGCCGCCGAGAAAGGTACGGCGCTGGTGATTACGGAATTGGGGAGCAATGAGTTTCGAGCGGCTTGAAGAATACGAGCAGGATTCGCCCGAGTGGCATGAGGCGCGGACGCATCATCTTGGTGCGTCGGAGGTCGCCGCGGTGCTCGGCCTGTCGAAGTGGCAGACACCACTGTCCGTGTACCGCACGAAGATGGGTGTGCCGAATGAGATCCCGGAGAACCTCGCGTATTTCGGGCACGCACTGGAGGAGCCAATCGCGCAGTGGATTCGCGATAAGCATCCGGAGGTTGGGAAGGTGTGGCGGGGCATGTCGGTGCGCTCGACAGAGTTCCCGTGGCTGTCCGCAACACCTGACCGGACTGTGCGAGTGCACACCGGCGGTGTGGTGATTCCGATTGAGATCAAAACATCGTCGGCGTACTCGATAGATGAGTGGGCAGACGGTGTGCCGGACTACTACAAGATCCAGTCCATCGTACAGCAGGGCGTTCTGGGTGCACCTTACGGGTGGCTCGCGGTACTGCATGGCGGGAACACTCCCGACCTGCACCGGATCGAGTTCGACGCGTCAGCGTGGGAGTTGATCGTGCAGCACACCAGGGATTTCTGGGAACAACACGTGCTCACGAGAACCCCGCCCGACCCGGTAGGGCTGACCGAACAGAACGCGGTGTGGCCCTCGGTCGCGGGGAAGGCTACCGAACTGTCAGACGAAGCATTCGACGTGTTCGAGCGGCGAAACGTGCTGCTGTCCGACATCAAGTCGATGCAGGGCGAAGCGGACGCACTCCAGGAAGCGCTGGGCGCGTACGTGGAGGACGCAGAAACCCTCACCTACCAGGGGCGCAAGGTAGCGACATACAAGACGCAGCAGGGCCGCAAACGGGTCTCTGTGCGTGATCTCGAAGAGCAGTACCCGGACGTGGCCGAAGCGCTCGTGACGCGTGGCTCACCGTTCAAGGTGCTGCGCACTGTGAAGGAAAAGCAATGACAGATTTGACGGAGAAGATCGCGACGAAAGCGGTCGCGGTGAAGAAAGATCCGAAGATCGCGGATCTCATGAAGTCGTACGAACCGCAGTTCGCGCGCAGCCTCGGCAAGTCGATGGACGCGGCGAAGTTCGGGCAGGACGCGCTGACCGCAATCAAGCAAACACCGAAGCTGCTGGAGGCTGACCAGCGGTCGCTGTTCGGCGCAATATTCCTCGCCGCGCAACTGAAACTCCCGGTGGGTGGGCCGCTCGCACAGTTCCACCTGACACCGCGCAAGGTCGCGGGAGAAATGACCGTGGTGCCGATCATTGGCTACAACGGCTACATCCAGCTCGCGATGAACACGGGCCTGTACTCGAAGGTGGGGGCGTTCACGGTCCACGCGAATGACCATTTCAGGACGGGCGCGAACTCGGAACGTGGCGAGTTCTACGACTACGAGCGTGCCACGGGAGACCGCGGGGAACTGACCGGCGTAATCGGCTACGCGAAGGTGAAGGGCTTCGACGAGTCCAGTTTCGTGTACCTCGATGCGGCGACGGTCCGGGAGCGGCACCGCCCGAAGTTTTGGGACAAGACACCGTGGGCATCCGACGAAGGAGAAATGTTCCGCAAGACCGCGATCCGTGTCTTGCAGAAGTATCTACCGAAGTCGATTGAGGCGGCACCGTTGGCGCTCGCCGCGCAGGCCGATCAGGCGACAGTACGCCGGGTTGATGGGGTCGATGATCTCCAGATCGACCACGAGGACATCGCTATCGCCGAGGTGATCGAGGATGACTAGCCCGGAGGGATACCGATGACTGTGTTACTCGCGCACCGCGTGAAGGTGACGGGCGAGCTTGAAGTGCGCACCTCGTCGGGGTGGTTCGTGATCGGCAGTATCGCCCGCCGTGGCGATGCGTTCTATGCGTGTCACGCGAACGGCACGCAAGTCAATGAAGTGTTCAGGCGTCGCCATCAGGCGGTGCTTGCCCTGCTACAGGCATGGGGAATGTTTAGGGGTGATACCAGTGAAGCCTGTTGAAGTTCCGCTCCCTGGCCTGCTCCGGCCTGACCTGCCGGGCCTGGTGCATGGTGTTGTGGGCCGTGACCCGTGGGAGATTCAGTGTGATGGCTGCGGGCGTGTGGATACGTGTAATCCGGTGATTTCTGACATCCGGTTCCATGCCCATCGTTTTGGTGATGAGCGGCGCATGTGTAAGCCGTGTTGGATCGCGGACGGCTGGGAGTGGGATGGGCACTACGGGATTCGAGGTCGTCGTGACTCCTGAATCGATTGTGATTTATCAGCGCAACGAGCGGTTGATTGAGCTGCAGGCGGTTCCTGCTCGGGCGGTGGAGGCGGAGCGGGTGACGCTCACGCATTCTCAAGCGGTCGAGGTGTGCGCCGGCCTCCTGCGGGAGCTGGGGGAGCACACGCTGGCGAGGATGGTGAGTGAGATTGGTTCCGAAGAAGATCGTTGAACTCGTGCTGGAACGTGACGGCCGCCTATGTGTGATAGGTGGCCGTCATTGTTTGGGGGAGGCGACGGTCGCTGATCATCGCGCGAACCGCGGCTCTGGCGGGAGCCGGTCGTTGGATGTGCCGCATGTGCTCATCGCGGCGTGCACGCTCTGTAACGGGCTGAAAGAGGACGCCGTTGGCCTGTACCGGGAGTCGCTGATTGACCGCGGGATACGGGTGCTGAAGGCGGCGACGAACCGTGAGACGGCGCACCGCTGCGAACTCGCGCCGGTGCAGTACCCGGATGGGCGCTGGTGGCTCCTACATCCTGACGGGAGCCGCACGCCGGTCGGGCCGTGAACACAAACTATTGATACGGAGGAACAAGGAATGGCAGTAACAAAGAGAACACTGTTTGAGGTCCTTCGTCGGGACGCTCACGCGTGCCAGTACTGTGGCGCGCAAGCCCCAGATGTGAAGCTGCACATTGATCACGTCGTTCCGGTCGCGCTCGGGGGCAGTGACAAGCCAGACAATCTTGTTACTGCATGCAGCGACTGCAACACGGGCAAAACGTCGATCGCGCCGGACAGCCCGTTCGCTTCGGCGGTGAGCGAAAAGGCCGCGGCCTACGCTCTGGCAATGCAAGACCACATGGTCAGGTTCAGGGCATCGCTTGAGGCCCTCGATGACTACGTTGACGAGTTCGAAGCCGAATGGAACTCGTGGACGTCCAACGCGACTGGCAGGGCAGTGCCGTTACCGCCTGACTATCGGGCCAGCCTGTACCGGTGGCAGCAGCTCGGGATACCCGCCGACGTGTTCGCCATCGCCGTGCCCAAAGCAATGATGAAGGACAACATACGTGGCGAGCACGGCACCTTCTCCTATATGGCTGGCGTGATCAACAACATGGTCAAGCTGGACGAGATCGACATTGGGGTGACCGTAGAAACCGCTGCCGTCTACACGGCACTCGATGCGGAGAATGAACGCATCGACGGCTACGAGCATGGCGTCCGGTACGGCAAGCTGTGGGGTTGGGCGCTCGTGCATGACAACGACCCCTTGTCGTTGCATATCGATAGGGCGGTTAGGGATGGCGCGTGACAGGGCAAACATATTCACTGACATTTGGGCCGATCAGGATTGGCGGGAGCTGTCAGTCACAGCGCAGCATCTGTATCTGTTGATGCTTACCCACGGCACGCTGAATTATGCGGGCGTCATGGACTGGCATCCGGGGCGGCTCGCGGCGATGAGCGATGGGCGTGCCGCTGCCGACGTGGAGCGGGATGGTGCCGAGCTAGAGGCGGGCGGATTCGTCCTGATCGATACGGATACGGGGGAGGGTCTTGTCCGGTCGTTCTTGAAACACGACGGCGTGCTGAAGCAGCCGAAGATCGTCGTGTCGATGACGAATGCGTTTGCGTCTGTGGCGTCTAAGAAGATTCGGCAGGTGATCGCGTTCGAGGTGCAGAAGTTGCAAGTTCAGCAGCCTGAGTTGCGTGCGTGGGAGGTGAAGCAGGTGCGGACGATCCTTGAATTTGCGGCTGCATCTATCCATGAGGTTACCCCCGGCCTTGCCCTTGCGGTTACCCCTGGCTTTACCCCTGGGGTTACCCCAAACGGCGACCAGGCGCAGGGGTTGCCTACTACTACAGCTACTACTACAGCTACATCTATCTCTAACGAGATAGATATTGGGGAGCCCCCAAAACAAAAACGGAAGCCTGAGCATCCGATTCCTGCCGACTGGTCACCGAACGAGTCGGCAGTTTTGTTTGCCCAGCAGAACGGTTTGGATCTGCGGCATGAGGCCGGGCAGTTCGTTGCTCACGCTCACTCGAAGGAGCGCCGGTTGAGGAACTGGGATGCCGGGTTCCGGACGTGGCTGGGCAACGCGGTGAAGTGGCGGGCCGAGAACCGTCGGCTCACACCGACGGAGCGAGCCGCGCAAACCGTGTCGATCGGGCGGGCACCACTCGCCACTGATTTGCAGTTAGGAGAAATCGCGTGAAACCTTATTTTGATGACGGTCTCGTGCAGCTGTACCACGGCGACTGTCTCGCCGTCCTGCGCACCCTGCCCGACGAATCCATCGACGCGGTGGTCACCGACCCGCCGTATGGCCTGAGCAATACCGACCCGAAGCACGTCGCCGAGACCTTGACCAAGTGGGTCACCGGGGACCACGAATACACCCCGCCTGCCAAGGGGGGTTTCATGGGCAAGACGTGGGACTCGTTTGTGCCCCCACCGGCAGTGTGGATCGAGTGCATGAGGGTGCTCAAGCCTGGTGGGCACCTGCTTGTGTTCGCGGGCACCCGCACGCAGGATCTCATGGGCATGTCCATCCGCCTCGCCGGGTTCGACATTCGCGACGGCATCGGCTGGATATACGGCAGCGGATTCCCGAAGTCGATGGACGTGTCCAAGGCCATCGACAAGGCCCGCGACGACAGGGGCGACATCCTGCGCGTGACCTCGTGGCTGGCCAAGCAACGAGACCGCGCAGGCAAGACCAACCGCGACATCGACGCAGCGTTCGGTACCGCCGGGATGGCCGGGCACTGGACTTCGACCAAGTCTCAGCCCGCCGTCCCGAAGTGGGAACAGTGGCAGACCTTGCGCGAACTGCTCGACCTGCCCGATGACATGGACGCCGAGGTCTGGCGGCTAAACGGCCGTAAGGGCACCCCCGGCGAAAACTGGGACAAGCGCGAGGTCGTCGGAAAGAACGCATGGACCAACAGCGCGAACCACTTTGTCCCCGGTGAGGACCACACGCAGCGTGTCCACACCGACATCACCACCCCCGCCACTCCCGAGGCCGAGCGATGGTCTGGTTGGGGGACGGCTCTGAAACCGGCCATCGAGCCGGTCATCGTCGCGCGTAAGCCGATCAAGGGCACCGTCTCGGCGAACGTGCAGGAGCACGGCACAGGGGCACTCAACATCGACGCGAGCAGGGTGGCTACGGATGAGGATACTGCGCGGCCTTGTAGCGGCTTGGGTAATCCTTCTTCGTTCAACATGGCAGCCAGTGGAGAGCGGAGGATTACTGTCGGTTCCCCTGCTGGTCGTTGGCCTGCGAATGTGTTGCTCGACCCCGAAGCCGCCGCCGCGATGGACGAGCAAAGCGGGGTGAGCACAAGCAGGCAGTATCCCGCGGCCAGCATTAAAACCAAGCGGAACGCGATGGCAGGGGGTGCCATGCACAGTGGGGCCCACGTGCATTCCGATCCTGGTGGTGCTTCCCGCTTCTTCCCTGTGTTCAAGTACCAGGCCAAAGCGCCGAAGCGTGAACGGCCCGTCATTGAACGGGAGGACGGCACGAAGGTACAGCACCCCACGGTCAAGCCGCTGGCGCTCATGGAATGGCTGGTCACCCTCATCACCCCGCCAGGTGGTGTTGTGCTCGACCCGTTCGCGGGCTCGGGAACCACGTTGCAAGCGGCTCGCGACAAGGGTTTCCGGTCTATCGGCATTGAGGCTGACGCGGATTATGTGGCGTTGATCCGTGAGCGGCTTGAACAGGGATCTGGTGAACCAGATTTGCGCCTGTCGCAGCAGCCTCTCGATATGGAGATCGCATGAACATTCAAGAGACCGCGCAGGTGCTCGCGAAGATCCAGCTTGGCGATAACCGGCAAGTTGATGAACTCACTGTCCGCGAGTGGCACGACACGATCGGGCACCTTGAGTTCGTGGATGCGATTGCGGCGGTGAAGGAGCACCGGCAGATGACGGCGGACTATCTAATGCCCGCGCATGTCATCGGCGGGGCTCGGAGGTCGCGTGAGCGTCGGGCGCGTGAGGCGCGGATTGACCGGCAGTTGACGGCGCGTGATGAGCCTCGCGATGAGGGGCTGATGGAGCGCACGATGCGGCGGATGCTCGATGACCCGGCGGAGTCGGAGGCGTCGAAGGCATGGATTCGCCGGTGGTTCGAGATGCGGGGCATCGGTGGCTAAGCGTCGTGACGGTACGTGGGCGTCGGATGTGGATCGGCTCGCGCTCTACATGCAGCACAACCCGATGGTGACGTGGATGGCGGCGCGGGTCATGTTCCCGGCGATCCCGGTCGAGGTGGTGCGGCACATTTTTGATGAACGAAAACGAAAGAAGAACAGGTAATGGCTCACAAAGCGAGATTTATTCGAGAGAATTCGATAGAATTAAAGCGGCCCCAAACCGAGTGCTGGAAACACTCGCCGGGGCCTAACCCTGAATCAAGAATGAGTTGATTGGAGGGCTGCGGTGCAGTCTAACGAAGTTTGGCGACCCGTGCTCGGCTACGAAGGCAAGTACGAAGTGAGCGACCAAGGCCGAGTGCGAACCGACGAACGCATCTTGAAACCGTGGATCTTGCGGAACGGCTACGAACAGCTCGCGCTATGGGCCGAAGGGTCGCGGAAGCGGTTCACAGTGCACCGGCTAGTCGCGATCGCCTTCTGCGGCACGCCTAAGGCAGATGAGCAGGTCTGCCACGTCGACGGCAACCCTAGAAATAACCGGGCCGAGAACCTTCGGTGGGGAACCGTCTCGGAGAACGCCCACGATCGGGTTCATCACGGCACGGATGCGAACGCTCGTAAGACCCACTGCAAGAGGGGGCATCCGTTTACGGAGGCAAACACGCGCCTGGTCAATTATTCGAGTGGGCGCGTTCAACGTCAATGCATTACTTGCAATAAGCAACGGCGCAGAAATGCGTACTTGCGTGAGAAAGAATTAAGAAAGGTTGCATAATGGCAAACATCACTTTTGAAGGATATGTCCAAGAACGCCGCGGCAAATTGATTCGAGTTTCTGAAGAATACCGAGTTAAAGATGAGTCGGGCCAATGGGCCAATGCTGGGTATGGCGATTATTCCGTCTGGCTTCGTGACGACGACTCGCAGCCGGAGATCCAGCCGGGCGCAGTTGTGCTTGTGTCTGGCGATCTTCGAGTGAAGAAGTCGGAGAAGGACGGCAAGGTCTACACGAACCTGAATGTGTCGTTCGCGAAGGTTGGCATTACACGGACTACTCAAAAGTACCTCGGGCAGGCGTTTGGCGACGCGCCACAGCCAGATAACTCGCAGTGGGCTACTCAGGTACCGCCGCGGCAATCTAACCCGTCTAGCGGGCAGCAGTGGGACGAGCAGGTCCCGTTCTAGGGGGAAATCATGGCTACGACAGCTGAGATGGAAACAACAGTGGTTTACGACCACGCGGAACAGAAGTACCGCGTTTGGTCGTCCTATCGCCCGCATATCTCTCGTTTCAAAAAGGATGAGCGCGCGCGCCTAACTGGGGAGGGTGAGGACTGGGCGTCTTTTGAAATCCCTGCATCGCAATACGACATTCGGAATGCGTTCAAGCGCAAGGTCACGATGTCGGACGAGCAGCGTGAGGCCGCGGCGGAACGTCTACGGAAAGCGAGAGCCGCGTGATGGATAACGACGACTACAACGACTATCGAATCAAGGCGCAGAAGGAGCGCGACGACGCCGACCTCAAAGACTGGACGATCCCGGAACTCTCGCCCCGTTCCCGCATGTGCGAGCTGGACAATCACCGGCCCTGCACGGGAACCATTCGGGAGCTTCGTGAGCGGGCTTGCGGCTGCTGGTGCCATGACGAGGCGGTGGCGGCATGAGTGACCAGAGGTGCTGTGCGCAACTTGGAAAGCAATATTGATCGGGACTTTTCGAATGATGTTCGATAGAATTAGAGGGCATAAAAGCGGCCCCAAACCGAGTGCTGGAAACACTCGCCGGGGCCTAACCCGATCACTTGATTAGAGCAAGGAAGGGGCTAGCTATGGATGCTACCCGAAAGTGTCAGTTCGACGGATGCGATAGGCCACTTGATGACAAGGGTGGACGTGGTTTATGCGCCCGCCATTACGGGTGGGTACGCGCCAACGGACGGCTCAATGAGTACAACCGGGTGCAGCCAGATTGGGCGACTGCCGAAGAACGATTCTTGGCGAAGGTTGTAAAGACGCCGACGTGTTGGGAATGGGCTGCTGGCAAGAACCAGGCTGGTTACGGGAAGTTCGGCTCTGAGGGAGGGCGTAAAGGGCAAATGATGTACGCGCACCGGTGGTCGTATGAACACTTCGTTGCCCCGATCCCAGATGGCCTGACTATTGACCACCTGTGCAAGAACCCTGGATGCGTCAACCCAGCCCATCTTGAGCCGGTCACTCTTGTCGAGAACATCCAGCGCGCCCATCCGCTGCGCACTCACTGCCATCGGGGTCATGACTTGGCTGATGCATACGTGCGTAAGAACGGTCAGCGGATGTGCCAGAAATGCCGCACGGTTCGGTATTGGGAGAAGAAGAACGCGTCGAAGGGGAAGCAATGACGTGCGTTAACGGTCATCCGGCGTCTGAGCGCATGCGGAACGGGAATTGTCGGGGGTGTGCGCGGGAGGCGAATCGGCGCTACTACGAGCGGACGCGGGGCGAGAGGCAGTCTTCGTATCAGCGGGTGTGTAAGCGCTGCGGTGGCGATTTCTATAGCGAGCGGGCGCTCGTCTGGTGTCGGGATTGTCGGGACGTGTACCCGGCTGAGTACAAGGAAGCGAGAGCGGCGTGAGCGGCTATATCGAATTGGAAGAGGGAGAAATGAAACCTGAAATTGTGATTGAAGAGCGCGAAGGCCGACTGTGTGTTGATCGTGGTATTCAGCGGATGGAGATCGTGCCCGAATACGTCGACGCCCTCCGCGCGTATTTCCTTGCGGAGCGTGACGAGCAGCTCGGGCGCTGGCGAGACCCTGTAGACCCGGATTGGGTTGTCTACCGTAACAGGTCTGAGGATGACGGCGACGGGCGAGCAGTGTACATCTTCAATGAGCGGAGGCGGTGCCGCGCATCAACGTGGGAGCACCTGACCCGAACGCCAGGCAAAGGGTCCGATGACGTAGCGAACCGCTATTTCGCTGCGCATCCCCCTAAGCGTGAGCTACCGACCGCGTTGGGCGCGATTGTGGAGGGCGGCGACTACCGGGCGCACCTGACGAGCATTGATTCTGACGGGCATTGGTGGACAGTGCTGCGGAATGAAGACGTGATCGATGATGCGATTGAATCCGCCTATTTGGTGGGCTTGCACGTCGGCCATGACTGGAAGCTCGTACACGAGGGGAAGACCGATGAATCTTAGAGAGCAGATCGCTCGGGTGCTGGATGACCAGATCATGCGCGAGACCGACGCCGTCCTCGCCTTGTTCGCGGAGCCGTCCGAAGGGCTGGTGGAGCAAGTTGCGGCGGCTGTTTGGTCGTACCTGTGGTCAGGCGAATTCGAAGAGGGCCTACTAAAGCTATCCATTTTCACGCCAGAGCAAGCCGCGGAATCTGCGGCGAAGAAGCGAGCCGAGAAGTGCGCCCTGGTGCGAGACATTCTGCGAGCGATAGGAGAGAGCGATGACGAGTGAACGCATCTCAGATGAGCAGCTCGCGGAGTGCATGGAGTATGCGACGCACGAGGCGGACATGTCGGGGAATGCCGCGCGTGTGAACCCGGATCATGTCGACGACGCGCGGTTCTACCGGAACCTCGAAGCGGCGCTGACGGAACTGCAATCGTTCCGGGCGCGGGAGGCGGAAGTCGAGGCGAAGCTCGCCAAGGTACGGGAGCAGCTTCTTGAGCCCGTCCCACTCGGGTCGTCCTGGATGCGGGAGTGGGACAAGCGACTGACGCGGATGCTCGCGATTCTGGACGGAGACAACGATGAGTGAGTGTTGCGGCCATGCTGACGGCTGGCACCTCGAATCGGCTGGGCCGGTGATCGAGCCATGCAATTTCCCTGGCTGCCGGTGCATCCGAGGGGTACGAAAAATCGAAGGACAAGACGATGACTGATTCCACATTGCGTACCGCGATAGCGCGGGCGATCCACGATGGGCCTAATGCGCAAGCACAGTACCGGGCTGCGGGCATCGAGCCTCATCCCTTCGGAGAATGTGCTTACACCGATCAGTACCTTGCGGACGCCGACGCCGTGCTTGCTGTCCTCGCTGATCTTCTTGAGTCCGTGATCGAACGAGCAGCGGAGGGGTTGCACGATGCCGCTTTCGGGCAAGAGTTGCCGGAAGCGCCGATTGATCTTGCTCGTGCGGCGCTGCGGGCCGCGTTCGGAGGGGAGCGAGACGATGTTTAGGCGTGACCCGAAATCGTGCCGCTGGTTCCACTCGTGGGCGGACACGGACAAGTTCTACGACATTTTCAGCATCGTGGATCAATGCCGGAAGTGCGGCTTGTACCGCATCACGAACCTGTTTACCGAGCAGACAACTTTCAGGAGGTAGGCCATGTCTGATTTTGATTTGTCTGGGCTGCGAGAGATCGCGGAAGCGGCGACACCAGGACCGTGGAGGCAGTGGAACCCTGCTACGGGGCCATCACACATCACTATCGGCGGCAAAGTTGCGTTCGAGTCTTTGCAGAGCGCTACACGGTTCGCTGACGACGAGGTGATCCCGCACTGGTGCGACGCCACACATATCGCCGCGTTCGATCCGCCTATGGTGCTCGCGCTACTCGACCTCATCGCGGAGCAGAAGGCCGAGCACGCGGAGAAGCTGGCTGCGGTCGGCGGTGAACGTGATCGGTTGCAGCGCATTTATCAGGAGGAAGCGCTGCGGGCTGAGTATTTTCTGTCTGAGCGGGATCAGTTAGCGGCGAAGCTCGAAAAGGTGCGGGCGCTGTGTGCCGAACGTGTCAGCGGGTACCCGGATGATCCGTACGACTTTGTGCGGGAGTTTGCGCTTAGGGTCCTCGCGGTCCTGGACGGTGGCGACGATGACGAGTGAACGGATTAGTGATGAGCGTCTAGCTGAGCTGCGAGCACTCCAGGAGAAGCGGATCAAGGGTCGTGGCGGGGTTCCCGAAGTTCGAGACCTCGCGAAGGCGCTAACTGAACTGGCCGAGCTCCGGGAGCGGGACAAGCGCAAGGTCGAAATCGTCATCGATGAGCCGCGATGCCGGGCGTGCGGGCTGCCCAAGTATTAGTGCCCGAACGGCGGGAGGTTGTTGCGATGACGAGTGAACGGATCAGTGATGAGCTGATTGAGAAGATACTCACGAACGACATGGCGATCGGCTCATCCACAGACTTCGGAGCGCTCATCTGGCTCCTCGCGGCGGAGGTTGCTGAGCATCGGGAGAGCGGGGCGAAGCTGGCGGAGATACGCGCGGCAGTGGAGAACCCGTACATCTCACGGGAGCAGTTGAGGCCGCGGCTCCTCGCGATCCTGGACGGAGAATCCGATGAATGAGTACAGGTGCGGCACGTGTGGCACGACGTATCGCGGGGTCCCGTTCGGCAGGTTCATCGAAGTTGTCGAGCACCACAAGACCGAGTGTGAAGGCGGTGGGAACGATGACTGAGTTGAGTGGAGAGAAGCTTGCCGAGCTGCGGAAGATCGCGGGCCGGGCAACACCGGGACCGTGGAGCGCGATGGGGTACGACGATTATCCCGGCGACGAGGGTGTGTGCATACTCGGTGCCGCCAACACCGCGACCGGGTCGCACATGATCGGGTATTCGCTTCCTAATGGCCGGTCGCGTGATCAAGTCGAGTCGGACGGTGCTCATATCGCGGCGTTCGATCCGCCTACCGTGCTGGCGTTACTCGACCGGATCGCGGAGCTTGAAGCGGAGCTTGGCGGTATCCGTGCCAGAGATCAAGAAGTGAACGATGAGTGTGAAGGCTGGTCGATTGGAGGAGCCTGGGGTGACTACGGGGAAGTCGTAGTGCCACTCAGGATTCTGTCCTATGTCATAGATGGAGAGCTTGGCCAGCAGGTCGTGGAGACGGACGCTGGGTTCGCTGTGACGTATGCCGAGCAAGTAGCACGCGCCGAGCAGGCTGAGGCGAAGCTTGCCGAGATCCGCCGTACCGTGCAGTCACCGTACATCGAGCGGGAGCAGCTACGGGCGCGCCTACTGGACATGCTAGACGGGGAGGGCAAGTGATGACTTGGATTGAGTTGGTGATGATCGCATGCGCGGCGTTCATGCTTGTGTGCGGTGTCGCGTACATCGTCATGACGGTGCGCATGTCACAAGCGCGGCGCACGTATGAGCACCTGTCGGAAAAGTACGACATGCCGAAGGTGTACGCGAAGGGCTATTCGCAGGGCTGGGATGACGCCGTGGCGATGTCCAGAAAGCATGAGCACACGGTGGTTGTCAACCATCCGACTCTGAGCAACGACGAGATCGTGAAGCTCGTGCAGCGGTCCGTCAGAAGGAGCTGGCGATGAGTGAGGACAAGGAGCCGCGCATATCTGCGATTGGTGGGCATGTTGATGACCTCACGATCACCGATGCGGACAGTATCAGGATTGAGGACATGGGTGGCTCGCATTGGATGCGGATCGAAGCTCACGGGAAGGCATACGAGTTCACGATCAGCTCGGTGCAGGGTGGCTCGAATGTCTACCTTGACGACGTCACGCCGGTGGAGGTTGGCGATGAGTGCGGTTGAGTACCGGGACGGCTTCGGGCGGTCGTGGTGGCAGCCGAGGCTTGAGAGTGGCGAACGTCTTTACGATCGATGGTCATTTGACGATGTGCACCGGGTGTGGAGAAGTCACGGATACGTGAGTTATGGCGCGGGCATGGAGCCAGTCATGTTCCGGTCTAAAGCGCGTGCCGAGCGTGTGGCGCGGCGAGAAGATCGGCGCAGGCTCGCGTGCAAGCTGGCGCGAGTGACGGAGGTTGGAGATGAGTAGTGGCCAGAGGCCTCGCACGCGGGAGCACTTCCCGAAGATGAAGGATCGAGCAGGGAGACGGCGGGTGAGGCGTGCGGAGCAGTTCGGTTGGAAGCTCGTCGCGTTCACGGAGGCCGCAATCGGGGCGAGCCTCTCGGTCCAGCAGCTAGCGCTATCGATGGCCGCATTCCAGGCCGCATACGAAAGGAGCC